>JASFYU010000146.1:0-18011 GCA_045046905.1 Flavobacteriaceae bacterium
AAGGCCAAAATAAAACTGGCGAAATACCCCTATGGCTCTGCCTCGGGGATAGTCGGTTTCAAGAAATTTTTTATTTCATCAACACAGGCTTCAGTTTAAAGCTGCCTTTTTAAAAACTCACAACAGATAGGTCACCTTGGAGATGCGTTGTGGGATCTATGCTAGAAAATCAGGAAAACGCAGTCAAATAGGGGGCGATTTAGAACAATCCTTTCAGCAATTGATCATCAACTAAATTAGGCAAAGTGACTTTCAGTTCAGGAGTTCTTTGCATTTCTCTCTTAATAGCAAAATGAGCTTCCTTGTTTCGGGCCCAACTTCTTCGTGATATGCCGTTGTTCACATCAAAGAAGAGCATGTTTTTTAGTTTTGAGGAGGCCTCTTTCGAGCCATCGAGTACCATTCCGAAGCCTCCGTTAATGACCTCGCCCCAACCGACTCCACCACCATTGTGAATAGAGACCCATGTGGCGCCTCGAAAACTATCTCCGATAACATTGTGTATGGCCATGTCGGCAGTGAATGAACTACCATCATAAATATTGCTGGTTTCTCTGTATGGTGAATCGGTTCCGCTAACATCATGATGGTCTCGGCCTAAAACTATGGGAGCGGAAATTTCTTTTGATTCTATAGCTTGATTAAAGACTTCTGCAATCTTTGCTCGGCCCTCGGCATCAGCATATAGAATTCGGGCTTGTGAACCCACCACAAGATTATTCTGTTCTGCTTCTTCGATCCATTTGATATTATCTTGCATTTGTTGCTGAATTTCTTCTGGGGCATGGGTTTTTATCTCTTGCATTACTTTTAAGGCAATGGCATCGGTTTTTTGTAAATCTTCGGGTTTTCCAGAGGTACATACCCAACGGAAAGGGCCAAAGCCGTAGTCAAAACACAGGGGGCCTAAAATATCTTGTACATAGGATGGGTAGGCCCATTCCTCAATACTTTTTCCAAGAGAAGGGGTATTTGTATACGCTCCTAGCGCATCTTTATAGATATTCGCAGCTGCACGAGATGCCTCTAGTAAAAAGGCATTGCCGTAATCAAAGAAATAGGTGCCTTTTTTCGAGTGATTGTTTATGGCAGCTACCTGTCGTCGTAATGACTCTTGAACTTTTTTCTTAAAGGCTTTAGGGTCTTCATTCATTAATGTATTTGATGCTTCAAAGCTCAATCCGACCGGGTAGTATCCTCCGGCCCAAGGGTTGTGCAGCGAGGTCTGATCGGAACCTAAATGAATAAATATTTCTTCTTTATCGAATCGCTCCCAGACATCGACTACGTTTCCGATAAAGGCTAATGAAACAACCTCCTTTTGCTCGATGGCTTTTTTTGTGCGATCAACCAAAATATCCATTGTGTGAATCAGTTCATCGACCCAAACCTGTTCATGTCTTTTGGTAGCGGCTGCCCGATTTACTTCTGCGCAAATTGTGATACAAGCAGCAATATTACCTGCCTTGGGTTGGGCACCACTCATTCCGCCAAGCCCTGAGGTCAAGAATATTTTTCCGGCAGGCGTTTCATTCTTTTGCAATACTTTCCGAAAAGCGTTCATGATTGTAATTGCGGTACCATGAACTATACCCTGTGGGCCAATGTACATATATGAGCCTGCCGTCATTTGGCCGTATTGGGTTACGCCTAGTGCATTGTATTTTTCCCAATCCTCAGGTTTTGAGTAGTTAGGAACCATCATGCCGTTTGTGACTACCACACGGGGAGCATGCTTTGAAGATGGAAACAACCCCATTGGATGACCTGAATAAATATGTAAAGTTTGCTCCTCGGTCATTGAGGCCAAATATTTCATTGTGAGCAGGTATTGTGCCCAGTTTTGAAAAACGGCTCCATTGCCACCGTAGGTAATCAATTCTTCAGGGTGCTGTGCGACTACGGGATCCAAGTTGTTTTGGATCATTAATTGCAGGGCGGCAGCGTGTATTGTTTTTGACGGGTATTCGTTGATAGGCCTAGCGTACATTTTGTATCTGGGCTTAAATCGAAACATATAGATCCGCCCATGTGTTTTGAGCTCATCTGCAAATTCTATGGAAAGCTCAGGATGCCATGCTTTGGGGAAATAACGAAGAGCATTACGAATGGCCAGTTTTTTTTCTTCCAAAGACAATATATCCTTGCGTTTAGGAGCATGGTTGACACTGTTGGCGTATTCTCTTTTTTGGGGAAGCATGTTGGATATGCCCTGTAGTATTTCTGATTTAAAATCCATTTTTTAAGTATTCAATAGGTCTGTTTTAAGATTCACTCCTCAGATGATGGGAGAATGAATGCTGCGTATGAAAAGCAGCAAGAGGTTGAACCTCATTTTCTTGCCGTTTTGAGTTCCACCTTAGTCTCTCTCAATAGACAGGGTTAAGGGGTTTTATGTTTATTATGTGCCAATTCTCCTTTTTTCCACACCATACAAGGTTTTAAGTTGCCTTGATTGTATAAGATTTCATTATAGTTGTTTGTATGAAAAACACAGAAATCTGCTAAAAGGCCTTTGGCCAATTGTCCCCGATCTGAAAGTTTAAGGGCTGCTGCCGCACGAAAAGTTATGCCTGCCAAAACCTCGGCATTGGATAGCTTTTCAAAAGCCCCTAAGAGTGCGGCTTGGGTCAATAAATCGCCCATAGGCGCTGAACCAGGATTATGGTCGCTGGCAATAGCTAAGGCTCCACCGGCATCTAGAATCTTTCGCGCAGGAGTAAAATTACAGCCCAAGCCTAGAGATGCTCCGGGTAATGCGGTCGCGATGACATCACTTTTTGCCAAAAGATCAATTTCTTTTTGCGTGCTAGCTTCGAGATGATCTGCACTTACTGCAGCGAAGTTTACCGCTACCTTGCTGCCGCTTGTTGAAAACTGGTCGGCATGTATGGTAATGTCAAAACTCATTTCTTGGGCCTTTTTAAAATAGGCTGTGATTTGTGCTGCAGAAAATGCACTTTCCTCGATAAAGGCATCAATGCGATTTGCCAGGCCTTCCTCTTTGAGAATAGGAAAGAGCTTTGTGCTGATTTCTTCTAGATATTCAGATGCATTGCCTTCAAAATCCTTGGGGAGCATATGTGCTGCCAAACAGGTGGGAATCAAATCTGATGGCGTCGCAGTATTTGCTTCTTTGATGGAACGGAGCATTTTCAACTCCTCCTCAATCGAAAGGCCATAACCACTTTTGACCTCGATAGTGGTCACCCCGTTTTTGAAATGCCGATTTGCCCTTTTTGTGGTGTTTCTTACCAAGGTCTCTTTACTAGCCTTTCTTGTCTGGGTCACGGTATTCCATATACCGCCACCGGTTTTGGCGATTTCGAGATAGCTTTTTCCTGCATTTCGTAGGGCATAGTCATTGGCACGTGAACCTCCGAAACAGATATGGGTGTGTGAATCTATGAATCCGGGTAGGCATACATGATCTCCTTCCAAGCGAAAAACTTCAGCATCTTTATGCGTATGATGTAAATCGATGAATTTTCCTATGGTGTGTATTTTTTCACCTGCGATTAGAATTCCCGCATTTTCAAGAACCATTAATTGAAGGTCTGAAATAGCCCCTTTGAGGGGTAGCCCTGTCATGGGAATAATCTGTTTGAATGGACCTATAAGTTTTAAATTGTTCATTTTCTCTTTTGTGTAAGACTGGTGTATTGTTTTAATGATACAATGATTGAATGTGGTAATGGTTGAATATGCTATAATGATTGAATGATACTCATTTTTCACCATTCTCTCATTCTTCCCTTCTCTCCTTTTTTTTTCCTTCTCACATTAACACATTAACCCCTTCCTTAATACATTTCAAATTCTTTCGAATATTCAGTGTCCAAAGATATTTTCTTCTTTTTACATACTTTTTCAATCACTGAAATTATGGTTTTGTTTTTAATCATTTCGATTCCGGTCTCGATATCGTCAGCAAAAACCCGATCCTTATCGGCAAAAGCTACTTTTTTACGTATTTCTATATGTATTTCATTCAAGAAAACTCCTGATTTCATGGGCTTTTGAAATTCGAAGGCCTGTGCGGCGGTCAGCAGTTCTATTGCCAGAATTTTTTCAACATTTTCAATGACCTGCAAGGCTTTTCTACCTCCGATAGAACCCATACTCACATGGTCTTCCTGCCCTAAAGAAGTGGGAATACTATCGGCACTCGATGGAAAACACAATCCCTTGTTCTCACTGGCCAATGCTGCAGTGGTATATTGTAATATCATATAACCTGAATTGATTCCCGTATCTTCCATCAGCAATTTAGGTATACCGGGACTGTTACCTTCCAAGGCCAAATAAATGCGACGATCCGATATATTTCCGATTTCAGAAGCAGCCAAACAGGCATAATCCAAGGCCATGGCCAAGGGTTGTCCGTGAAAATTACCACCGCTTATTGTTAATTCTTCATCGATGATAACAGGATTGTCGGTAACCGAATTCAACTCTATTTCTAACAATTCTTTTAAATGCAGCCATGCGTTTCTAGAAGCCCCGTGTACTTGCGGAATACAGCGTAGTGAATAGGGGTCTTGCACGCGCTCACAATCAATATGGTCCTCCATGATTTCGGAGCCTTTCAACAGTCGTTTAACTCGTTTGGCTACATGCACATTGCCTTTAAAAGGGCGAAGGGCATGCAATTCATTGTAAAAAGGTTTGGCCGAGCCCTGTAGGCCTTCAATCATCATTGCACCGATAATATCAGCCTGAGAAAGACAACTGTGCAGTTTTTCTATCACTTTGACTGCATGTGCGGCTATAAACTGTGTGCCATTGATTAATGCCAAACCTTCTTTTGGACCAAGCTCTAAAGCCGTAAGTCCGGTTTTTTTAAAAAGTTCTGATGTAGGTAGTATGTTGCCCTGATATTCTACTTTTCCGAGGCCTATTAGCGGAAGAAACAAATGGGAAAGGGGCGCAAGATCACCTGAAGCCCCAACGGAACCTTGGGAGGGAACCACAGGAATAGCATCATTTTCAATATGCCATATAATGCGATCCAAAGTAGTTTCTGCAATACCTGAATAGCCTTTGGCCAGAGAATGCACTTTTAAGATCATCATTAATTTGGCAATGGTCTTATCAATAGGTTTGCCAACTCCAACACTATGACTCTGCAGAATATTTGTCTGCAGTATTTTGGTTTCTTCCTTTGATATTTTGGCGGTACATAGGGGTCCAAACCCCGTATTGATTCCGTAAACTGGCTGTCCCTTTTCAATGATATTTTGAACAATCTTCAGACTAGAAGCTACTTTCTTACGAGTTTCCGGGGATAATTTTATTTCGGTTTTCCTATGGGCAATAGAAATGGTAATGCCGGCAGTAAGCCAATCTTCCCCAAAATGAAATGTTTTTGCTGCTGAAGTCATAGCATTCGTTTTATTTATAGAGGCTGTTTTTGTATTATATCAATTGTTTTTCTAGGTCTCTTTTTGCGCGCCATTTTGTTAAAATATTTTCAAGTAGCCTTGCTATAATTACATCACCCCTTCAACTCGCCCATAGCTCACGCCATGTCGTGCCTCTTGTTGCATCAAAAATAGCCGATACAAAAATCACCTTTATAAAAATATTGATTAAGTTTGATAATTACCAATACCATATAAATCATTAATTGATAACTATGGGTTACCAATTAGAATTACGACATTTCAAATATTTTCTGGCTGTGGCCGAAGAACTACACTATCGCAAAGCGGCAGAGAAGTTGTTTATTTCGCAACCTGGCCTCAGTCGTCAGATCAAGCAAATGGAAGAGATTTTGGGTGCGCAGTTATTGATCCGAAACAAGAAGAAGGTTAGTCTTACCCAAGCCGGTGCTTATCTAAAGGGCGAAGTAGAATTTATTATGAATCATTTGGATCTCACTAAAAAGAACCTGAAGGCTATTGCCGAAGGTAAGGTAGGTGAGGTCAGAATTGGTTTTCTAGGTTCGGCCATGCAGCATGTAGTGCCAAATCTATTGCTACAATTGAAAAAGCATTTTTCTGGAGTAAAAACAAGTTTAGAAGAGTTGTCGAACCAGGCGCAGGTAGATGCGGTGTTAAAAGATGAACTCGATATTGGTTTTGTTCGCTTGGCAAGAGTGCCAAAAGATGTTCAAATAGAACCGGTTTATGAAGATACATTCTCTGTTGTGCTTCCGAAAGGGCATGCCATGAACCATGAGGATTTTCGCGGAATGGGTCAACTCTCTGACGAGGATTTTATCTTGTTTTCGCAAGAATACAGTCCCTTGTATTATGATACTGTGATGAGTATTTGCGAAGATGCCCATTTTACGCCTAAGGTCTCACATAAATCGGTTCATGCGCAGACCATTTTTAAATTGGTAGAAAATAATCTAGGCATAGCTATTGTGCCAACTTCTTTACAATATGGCTTTCAAATGGATGTAAAATTTATTGAACTTAAGAAAATACCTCAAAAGGCGATTCTATCGGTCATTTGGAAACCAGACAATCGTAATCAGGCCTTACAGCATTGTATTAATTTACTTTTGGAAAGCTAAGAGGGTCTTTACTTTTTGACTGATAAAGCCCTAAATTTGATGTTTATTAAAAAGTAAAGCCATGATTTTTGATCTTATAAAAAATAGACGCTCGGTTTTCCCCGCTCAATATATTGATAAGCCCATTGCTAAAAGCGATATTGAAAAGATATTGGAAGCTGCAAACTGGGCCCCCAACCATAAAAAAACGGAGCCCTGGCGTTTTAAGGTGCTGCAAGGTGAATCACAGGCCAAATTAGGACTCTTTCTTTCATTGAAGTATATGGAGCACGATCCAAAACCGAAAGAGTTCAAGATTCAAAAACTAATTGAAAACCCAAAAAGGGCAGGGGCCATAATTGCGATCTGTATGCAACGAGACCCTAACGAAAGTTTACCTGAATGGGAGGAAATCGCGGCCACGGCGATGGCCGTACAGAATATGTGGCTTTGTTGTACCGAAATGGGTATTGGCTGCTATTGGAGCTCGCCCGGACTTGTTCAATATATGGATGACTTTTTCGCCATGGAAGAAGGTGAAAGATGTCTCGGCTTCTTTTATATGGGGTATTATGATGGAGAAATACCTGAGCCTGAACGAAGGTCAATAGGTGATAAAGTGATTTGGATGGATTAAACCCTTAGTGAGGGATTAAAAGAATGGAAATAAGAACGACTTATATTCCCAGGCTTTTGAAATAAAGAACCCCATAAAAACTAGGGTAGTTACAAATTTTAAAAAGGTACCGGTAAGAAAGCCTAGAAAAGAACCAAAAGCTGCTTTTAGTGCTGTTTTTTGATCGGTCTTATTGATGAGTTCGCCCACCAATGCACCAACAAAAGGCCAGATAATGATTCCGAAAATTCCCAGTATAGGAAAAAAGATAGCGACCAATAATCCCACGGTGGTGCCTATCATACCCGCCTTACTACCCCCAAACTTTTTGGTGCCCATTGCCGGAATAATGTAATCCAAGGCAAATACCAAAAGGGCTACAGCCGCAGTTATACCCAAAAACCACCAATCATCAGGTATAGCCTCTGTAAGGTGTAATAAAAGTAGGCCTACCCAGCTAATGGTAGGTCCGGGTAAAATGGGCAAAAAACTGCCGATAATACCAATAAACATTAAAATGAATCCGATGATAAAAAGTGCTATATCCATACGTCTTTCCTAGAGGTGGTCAAAAACTGACTTTTGATGTCTTTGCGAGGAACGAAGCAAACTGTAGGTCATTGGCAATCAACAAATAGGTCACTTCACTTTGTTCGTAATGACGGCTATGTTTTTGAATAACCTCTTCTAGTTATTTGGCGAAGATAAGCCCATTTTGTTACAGTTTTCAATGTAATTTTTAGGATTTAAATCTACCTGAGATGGTCAACCTTTAACGTTTGACAAGCAGCTTGAAGAATGAGATTCAATTTATTCAGGACTAGATTACTTGGAGTAGTTTATTTTTTTGTTAACTTTTCCCAGTACTGAATTTATCTAACCACTCTCGAAAATACCCATATAAAACCTATTATTTATTGACTTTAAAGTTATGAATTTAACTACTGACCTCTAAAAGTTTAAATAAACGATAGTTCGAATACGTTATTTATAAACAAAAACTAGTAAGCATAGTAAAGAAAATAGGAGTACAAGCTCTTTTATACAGCTTAAGTTTGATTTCTTAACTTTTAAGATATAAATCAGAAAGAACAAAAGAGAGAATTAAGGTTATTTTAAAGAAGTAATGAAATCATTCACTATAGGGGCGATAAGAGATGGTGCAGAGGCATAAACCAGTAAACCAGACTCAAATAGTATTAGGGCTCATTTTGAATACAAATTTCCTTGTGACCCTAGTAATTTTGTTCATTTCAGAAAACGCATATCGGAACTGAAGGAGGAAATTCATTTTATGGGGGTAAATGAAAAATAGTAAAACATTCTCAATGGCGCATATTGCCATTGTAGTATTGCTGTTATGTGGTCTAAGTTCTATCGGACAAACACCAGACCAGTATAATTTAGATTTTGAACACATGGCCTGACTAGCTTTCAATCAACACAATACTAAACCACCACCTTAGCTATTTTAACCAATTGACAACCTATTATTTTACATCCTAGTTAGTGATTAGCTTTTCCTTTCAAATAAGTTTCAGGTGTCAAAATTGCCAATTCACTTTTTTTAAAATCTTTTATATTTCTTGTCAAAATAACCATAATTTCTCCATTCTCTATGGCAGAAAAATTTTGTATTGCATCTTCAAAATCTTTGAATTCGGAATTTAAAGCGTTCAAAACGGTATTTTTATCCATTTTGATAATTTCAATTATACTGAGAAGTTGCTTTATTTTTTCAACAATAATATCGTGCTTTCCAGTTTTTCGGAGCAAATAATATACGTTGGAAATTATCACGGGACTGGTAAATCCTCTTAATTTATTTTCTTCACACAAATTAAGGATTTCTGTAGCATATCTTGCAAACGGTTTTCTATTAAAAAAGAAATCAAGTAAGACGTCGGTATCTATTAAAACTTTATCCACTTATAAATACTTTTTTTCTAAACGGTTTCCAAGTTCTTTTTTATAATCCATATCCTTAGGCATTTTAAAAGAACCTTTCAAGGATTTCACAATTGGGCCAAGCTTGGTCATCTTCTGTTTTGGTTCTTCGTGAGTGAGTATTTTTAAATAATTTTGGATAATATCAGACAAACTGCGATTTTTTCCTTTCGCATAGCGTTTTGCCCGTTCAATTATTTCTTGCTCAATCGTTAATGTCAATTTTGTATTCATAACCCAAAGTTTAGTAAGTCGTATTAGTACAATAATACTAAATAAAAGGAAGTATACGTGTATTATTATAATAATTAACACGTATTACTGTTTTAGTGTGTCCAGTAACCATATGTGGTAATTGAGAATTCGCTATTTGTTTCGGGGCCTACCCATACCAAACGCGGTAAAAGCTGTTTTTTGGTACGGCTTCCGATTAGGGTGCGCTAAAATTTCTGGGTGTAACGATGTCTTTTTTTTTGAGAGCAATAGGTCTTCAGTAGTACATGCTATGGTTTCCTTGATAAGATCGATTATTGGCTTTAAGGTACTTTGGTTTTAGCGGATAAAAATTAGTAAATTAAGGTGTATTTTCCCAATGAAAAATAATTTTTATGACACTCCCCATTATTGATGGTCGGTGCCAGTTAAACAATAAAGTCAATGAAAAATCGTAATTTCAACCCATATTTAGCATTTATGCAAAAAATTTGGGCCATACTGATTTTGTGCAGTTTTAGTTCCTGTGATTTATTTCAATCTAAGGATGCGAAGACCCAAGAATTAATCAACCAAGAAATGCTGAATATTGATTGGAATGATGTAGATAACTACCCATTGTTCGAAAATTGTGACGAGACTTTAACAAAAACCGGTCAACGTGAATGCTTTGAAAGCGAATTGCTAGGCCATTTTTCTGCGATTTTACGAGAATTCGAGTTTGTTTTGGACGAAGACATAGATTCCACAGTATATGTCGATTTTAGTATTGACAAGGATGGGCGAATCTCGGTATTGAATATTGAAAAAGATAAAGCTATAAATTTACAAATGCCCGAATTTGACGGTATCATAATCCAAAGTTTAAAAGGCTTGTCTCCAATTGCCCCTGCACTAAAAAGAGGTATTCCGGTAAAGGCCAAATTTCGAATACCTATTGTTTTGAATAGTGGACTAGTGAGACAGTGAAAAATAGACCATTTTTGTGAGAGGTCACTGAACGTAACCGAAGTGGAATGAAGTCTGCCCGTTCCGCAGGCTGGCAAACGGTTTGTTATAAGTATATCGTATTGAACACATTAAGTAGAAAAAAGAAACGAAAAGTACAAAGTAAGCAATGGACAATGAGTAATGAATAACGAAAGAATAATATTAGGTATTGATCCCGGTACCACCATCATGGGTTTTGGTCTTATTAAAATCGTCAACAAAAAAATGCAATTTATTCAAATGAATGAGCTGCTTTTGAATAAGTACAAAGACCCTTATGTAAAACTCAAACTTATTTTTGAACGCACTATTGAATTGATTGATACCTATCACCCTGATGAGATAGCTATTGAGGCCCCTTTTTTTGGCAAGAATGTACAATCGATGCTGAAATTAGGTCGCGCACAAGGCGTTGCCATGGCAGCCGGACTTTCAAGGGAGATTCCGATTACCGAATATCTTCCGAAAAAAATAAAAATGGCCATCACCGGCAATGGTAATGCCAGTAAGGAACAGGTGGCTAAAATGTTGCAAAGTACTTTAGGACTGAAAACACTTCCTAAAAATCTCGATAGTACCGATGGCCTAGCAGCAGCGGTTTGCCATTTTTATAACGCAGGGCGTATTGAAATCGGTAAAAGTTACTCGGGTTGGGGTGCTTTCGTGAAACAGAATAACTCACGGGTGAAAAAGTGAACAATTAACAATTAACAGTTAGCAATTAGCAGTAAGCAATTAGCAATGATTAATAGATAACAATTACAATAAATGAGTTCAAACAATCCTTTAGCGCAAAAATCATACGATTTCGCATTACGGATTGTGAAATTGTATAAACAATTAGTTAAAGAGGAGAAGGAGTATGTTTTGTCTAAACAAGTTCTTCGCTCAGGAACTTCTATAGGAGCAAATGTATCGGAAGCTAATGGGGCGATTTCAAAAGCGGATTTCTCGGCTAAAATATCTATTGCTTATAAGGAAAGTCTAGAGACAAAATATTGGTTAAACGTATTTAGAGATGCTGATTATATTTCACAAGAAAAAGCTAATAAATTACTTGTTGATGCTGATGAATTGTCTAGAATCTTGTTTTCAATCTTAAAATCCACCCGTTTAAAGAAGAGTTGAATGAAAAACGTATTATTTTGATCATTGATAATTGCTCATTGTTAATTGAACAAACCGCGAAGATATGAGCGGCTTGTACATCCACATTCCTTTTTGCAAACAGGCTTGTCACTATTGCGACTTTCATTTTTCTACTTCAATGGGAAAAAAGGAAGCCATGGTACGTGCATTATGTGCAGAGATTGAATTGCGTAAAGACGAACTTAAAGATGAGGTTGTACAAACCATTTACTTTGGCGGTGGTACACCCTCAGTGCTTGATATGACAGAAATCGAGTTGCTTATTGCTAAAGTATATGAGCATTATGAGGTGGTAGAAAACCCAGAAATCACCTTAGAGGCCAATCCTGATGATCTGTCTGCGCATAGAATAGTACAACTGTCTGAAAGTC
Source organism: Flavobacteriaceae bacterium (assembly GCA_045046905.1). Lineage (GTDB taxonomy): Bacteria > Bacteroidota > Bacteroidia > Flavobacteriales > Flavobacteriaceae > JASFYU01. The sequence continues at coordinate 11,792 of JASFYU010000146.1, forward strand.
GAGTCAACCGTCTAAGTATCGGCATACAATCTTTTTTCGATGAAGACCTGCACTTGATGAACCGGGCCCATTCTTCACAACAGGCCATAGCATCATTATCAATGGCAGTGCGTCATTTTGATAATATCTCTATTGATTTGATTTATGGTATTCCGGGCATGACCAATGAGCGATGGACAGCGAATATTGAAAAAGCATTATCATTTGATATTCCCCATATCTCAAGTTATGCCTTAACAGTGGAGCCTAAAACAGCCTTGGCTCATATGATTAAAACGGGAAAAATAGCGAATGTTGATGATGATTTGGCCTATGAGCAATATACAATACTGGTGAATCAGCTATCAAAAGCAGACTATATCTGTTATGAGATTTCCAATTTCGGAAAGAAAGGGTATTTTTCTCTGAACAATACGGCCTATTGGCAGGGGAAGAAATATATGGGTATTGGGCCTTCGGCACATTCCTATGACGGTGAGCGTAGGGGGTGGAACATCAGTAATAATCCGAAATATATAAAAGCTATCGAAAAAGGTGAATTGCCGATTGAAATAGAAATTCTTTCTAAAACAAATAGGTATAATGAATATATAATGACAGGCCTAAGGACAATTTGGGGCGTTTCTTTAGATAGAATTAAAAATGAATACGGTCATACCTATTTTGATCATCTGAATAAGAGATCGCAAAAATATATAGCGCAAGACGTATTGATAAAAGAGAATAATGTTCTTTTAACTACCAAAAAGGGCCGGTTTTTGGTTGATGGTATTGCGGCGGATCTATTCGTATGAAAGTGAACTAGCTCGGGGCAAGGCTGCTTGAAGCCGAGACAGGCGGGTTAAACCCACTGGTGGGAATAAATGTACCTAAATTCCCGAATTTCCATTCGAAATGAGCATACCCTTTAAGAATGTCATATCTTGATATTCCTACCAGAATAAGCAATGAGAAATAGGCCCTATGATCGCAACAATAAAATACAATACTAAAAATTACCAGATTGATTTGTCGGCACCTTTAGATATTTCAATACCCTTGCGAGCTGATGCCTCCAATGTCAATGCCTGGGATGTAGAGGGCCCAAAAATTAAACCCCATACTGATGGTGATTTTATGGGCAAGGTCTCCGAAGGAGCATCGGTGAATTTTAATGATATTTGGTTCAGTCCGCATGCCCATGGTACTCATACCGAATGTGTGGGTCATATCACTGAAGATTTTCATTCGATTAACAAAAACCTAAAACAATTTTTCTTTTTGGCCGAGCTTATTACCCTCGCCCCTGAAAAATATCAAGATGATTTTGTGATTTCTCGAAAACAGCTACAATACGCCTTCGGAAACAAAAAAAGAAAGGCCGTAGTGATACGCACATTGCCCAATTTTCAGGATAAATTATCAAGGCAGTACTCCAACACGAATCCGCCCTATTTTTTAGAGGAAGCGATTCAGTTTTTAGTAGATAAGGGGGTCGAGCATTTACTTATTGACTTGCCTTCAATTGACAAGGAAAAAGACGCCGGTGCCTTATTGGGTCATAAGGCATTTTGGAATTTTGAAGGTGAATTGCGAAAGCAAGCTACAATAACCGAGTTTATTTTCGTGGCAAATGAAATAAAAGATGGCACTTATTTTTTAGATTTGCAGGTAGCACCTTTTGAGAATGATGCTTCCCCCAGCCGACCGGTTCTGTATAAAATTCTAGACAAATGAAAAATTCATTAAAATTAGAAGAACTTGCCATGTTTGTACTTGGTATTTTTATGTTCGGTTTATTGGGGTATCAATGGTGGTGGTTTCTAGTGTTGATATTAGTACCTGATCTAGGGTTGGTAGGTTACTTATTTAATTCTAGGGTAGGGGCTTTTAGCTATAACCTTTTACATCATAAAGGACTAGCTATTCTTTTTTATTTTATCGGAATGTATTTTTCTTTTTCGGGATGTCAATTGGCCGGGGTTATTTTGTTTTCCCACGCTTCGATGGATAGGATTTTCGGCTACGGTTTAAAGTATAATAAGGGATTTAAATATACCCATTTGGGTGAAATAGGAAAGAAAGATGGATGATATTCTAGAGGTTTTTCTGGGGCTTATTTTAGGAGCTATTTTGATGTATTGGGGCTTTTCATTTTTTCGTAAAAAAAAGAGCAAAGCATTGACTACACATCAATCAATCGTATTGCTCGAAAAAATAAAAAGTGTTTGCAAGCTTATATCAGTAGAGGGTGAATTTGCTGAAATTTATAAGTATGAGAATACCAAAGAACGTTTTATGAGCCTTATAATTAGTAAGAAAAAGGCACTTATTGTCATTAGGGCGAAGGCGCAGATAGGTTATGATCTTAAAAAGGTATTAATGCATGCCGATAATGCGAAGAAGCGAATTGTTTTGACCAATTTTCCTGAACCTGAAGTCTTATCTATCGAGCCCGAGCTTGAATTTTATGATATTAAAAACGGACTATTCAACACCTTTACGCCTGATGACCTAACCAGTCTGAACCAAGAGGCCAAAAAGCATATAAAAGATAAAATTCCGGAAAGCGGTCTTATGGAAACCGCTAGAAAAGAGGCTTTGGAAGCCGTTCTATTGATTGAAAAAATCGTGGAAACTATTGGTTGGAAATTAGATTATTCTGCCTTGGAACTAACGGAAAAACAAAAAGAATTACTAGAAAAATAAGACAGAAAGGTAACCGTATAGCCGAGTGCTTTTTAGTCAAAATTGACTTCGGGTGAACAATTACATAGTAACTGAATTTAGTATCGCCGTTATCAATTACGGCCAAACAAAAGATAAAATGAAAGAATTTGATTCTAATTATGCCCATGTCGTTTATTTTTGGCTGAACAAGCCTGATAGTAAAGAAGACTGCAAGGCCTTCGAAATTTCGCTGCAAAAATTCTTGAATCATTCGAAGTATGCCAAGACCCAATTTATTGGTAAACCGCCAAGGGCCAGTCGTGATGTGGTCGACGGTTCATTTACCTATTCGCTGATTGTGACTTTTGAGTCGGCCGAGACACAACAGCAGTACCAGGATGAAGCAGCACACGAATTGTTTATCGAGGAATCGAGTAATTTATGGTCAAAGGTAATCGTGTATGATTCAAAAGGCATAAACAGCTAAGAGGGTCATGGTTGTTTTTAGGGAGGCAAAAGCAGAGGATGCTGAAAAAATAGCACAAGTACATGTTGCTAATTGGCAGTTGCACTATCGTGGAATCTTAGACGATTTTTATTTGGACCATCAGGCCTTGGCCGACCGCAGCAAAGTTTGGCAGAAAAGATTGCAGTATCCCGACCCGAATATGCTCCTTATGCTTGCAGTGGATCTTGATCAGATCATTGGTTTTGGTTGCTTGTTTTTAGATGACGATTCGGAATATGGCGCGCTGCTTGATAATTTGCATATGGCGAAAACCCATACCGGTATGGGGATCGGAAGCGCCTTAATGAAGGCATTGGCAGCCGAGATAATACAAAGGCAGGCTAGGCATGATATGTACCTATGGGTACTTAAAGAAAATAGGAGTGCAATTCGGTTTTATCAAAAACTAAACGGTCGAGAAAAAGAGCTGGCAATCGAAAAAGAACTCGGTAAGAATCCTATAGAAAAAGTAAGGTATTATTGGCCTGATGTGAGTACTTTGATGCTAGGGTAGTTTGTAAGCTCACCCGTGCTGCCAGTGGGGCAGCGGAGGCTGTTTAAAAAATTAATATCCGTATTTGCGAGGTACGAAGCAAACTGTACGTTACAGGCAGTTAAGAAACAGATTACTTCACTTTGTGCCTATCTATGATGGTCTGTTTAGGTAGCCCAATCAACGACCTCGGTGCAAGCACGCGAGGTATGCCTTCGAATATATTGTTTTAAATTCAGATGCAAACATCCGGGGAATTAAACCCACTGCTGTGATTAAAAAGATGAATATGAACATAGAAGAATTCAGAAACCATTGTTTAATAAAAAAAGGTATCACTGAAGAGTTTCCCTTTAATGCCGAGACTCTTGTATTCAAGGTTATGGGTAAAATGTTCGCCTTGGTGCCTTTGGAAAGGATTCCTTCTCAGGTCAATTTAAAATGCGACCCTGAACGTGCTATTGCCTTGCGTGAAGAATATGAGGGTGTAATTACGCCCGGCTATCATATGAGTAAAGTACACTGGAATACCCTTTTCTTGGAACACTTGCCGCCGAAATTAGTCAATGAGCTGCTTGACCATTCCTATGATCTGGTAGTCTCCAAAATGACAAAAAAACTCAGGGCAGAACTAGAGGCCTTATAAGGGAAATAGACAGTCATTTGAACATAGTATTTCAAGGGGTAGAATCTCTATATTTGCTCTCCGCTATTAAAATTTATAAATGCACGATTTATTATCTTTTTACCAAGGCCATATTAAAAAGTACAGTACTCAATTGTCTCAGATCAAAAAGCAATTATTTGCCTCTAGTATGATTCGATTGGTGGTTTTTTGTTTGGCAACTTTAGGAATTTATCTTGTTTTTGGCAGTACAAAATGGGTAGTCGCCATTCTACTTTTCACCATAGTACTATTCATTTTTCTTGTGTCTAGACATACAAATCTGCAGTACAAACGAGATAAACTAGAGGCTCTGATTGGTATAAATGAAACTGAGGTCGAGGTGCTTAAACGTAAGTTTCATCATCTTCCGCAAGGAGAGGAATACAAGGATCCCTTGCATTATTTTAGTCAAGATATAGATTTGTTCGGTAAGGGCTCTTTTTATCAATATTGCAATCGAACGGCTCTGCTACAGGGTAGCGAAAAATTGGCGGGCTTGTTTACCGAAAATTCTATTGAAAATATTGGCGAGAAACAAAAGGCCATTCAGGAATTATCTAAAATACCAGAATGGCGACAGGAGTTTTCTGCCGTCGCCTCACTGACCAAGACCGCGGTGGGTACTGAGACAATTGTGAGGTGGTTAAAGAATTATCAGCCGTTTATTCCTCCTGCAATGAAGTATTTGCCATTGGCATTTTCAATAGCTTCGCTAGGGGTCGGATTGCTGTATTTTTTAAACTTCTTGCCTGAATCAATATTGATTTATTGGCTCATCTTAGGATTAGGAATTACAGGAATTTTCACTAAGAAAATCACCAAACTGGCTTCAGATACCACTAAAATTCAAAGTACGTTCGAACAATACAATAAACTGCTAACCATTATTGAAGAGACTGAATTCGAGTCGGTTCTTTTACGTAAAAAAAAGCAGGAGATTGTAAATGTACAGGGCAAGGCCTCTGAGATTTTACGAGAGTTCTCTAAATTGCTCAACAGCCTCGATCAAAATAATAATTTTATATATCTGATTTTTGGCAACGGATTTTTTCTTAGAGGATTGGCCACATGTCATCAAATCGAAAAATGGATAAAAACCCACGGTGATATTGTAGAAAATTGGTTTAATGTTATTGCCTTTTTTGATGCGTACAACAGCCTGGGTAATTTTAGGTTTAATCACCCGCGATATACTTTTCCTACTTTGTCGGATCAAGGAGGAGCAGTTCTCGAATCGAAAAATGCCGGACACCCCTTACTGGATCCTGAAAAAAGTATTTTAAATAGTTTTCAGATAGCTGATGAGCAATTTTTTATCATCACCGGGGCGAATATGGCGGGCAAGAGCACATTTCTACGAACGGTGTCTTTACAAATTGTAATGGCAAATATTGGGCTACCCGTTTGCGGGTCTCAAGTCGAATATTCACCTATAAAACTAATCACCAGCATGCGTACCACCGATTCGTTGACCGATGACGAATCGTATTTCTTTTCAGAATTAAAACGCTTAAAGTTTATCGTAGACGAGATTCACAAAGACCGCTATTTTATTGTTCTAGATGAAATTTTAAAGGGCACTAATAGCACTGACAAGGCCAAAGGCTCCAGAAAATTTATAGAACGCTTGGTGAAATCAAAATCTACGGGGATTATTGCTACCCATGATCTGAGCCTCTGCGAGGTCGCCGAGGAACTACCTCAGATAAAAAACTATTATTTTGATGCTGAAATTATTGATGACGAGCTGCATTTTGACTATAAGTTCAAGAAAGGAATATGCCAAAATATGAATGCCTCATTCTTACTGAAAAAGATGGGAATAGTAGAATGATTTTACTTTAGAAAATACAAGACATGAAAGGACTTCGAACTCAGGTTGTAAAGTAGGTGATATTGAAGA
>JASFYU010000147.1:0-49173 GCA_045046905.1 Flavobacteriaceae bacterium
TTTTGAAATATCCAGATATTCCTTCAAATTTTCCATTTCAAATCTTAGCTTTTATTTGTATTCTGTAGATTAAATCTTAGGTCGAACTCAGGTTAATAAAAACATGGTCGCAAAACCAGCCAATGTTGCTAATAAATTCTGTTTTGAAAACATAATATTAATTTTTTAGAGTTGTTAATAGCCTATAATGTATTAAAAAAATTGAAACAAGATGAGAAAAATATGTATATCTATTTGATTTTGTGTTATTTGCAATTTTATAAAGTGTTAAAAAGAGAATATATCTGGCTGCTCTTCCTTGATTTTTAAAATTGTATATACCGTTGTATATTTGGTCTTAAATATTAATTTCATGAAGTATAAAGCCCCGTCGATAGTATTTTTGTTTTTTGTATTTTTAATGCAAAGTTGCGGTACAATGAATAAACCATTGGTCATAGGCCATAGAGGTGCCATGGGGCACGAGACTGAAAATACCTTGGCATCTATTCAAAAGGCTATGGATCTTGGTGTAGATGCCATGGAAATAGATGTGTTTAAAATTAAGAGTGGTGAAATCGTTGTTTTTCATGACAACACCGTTGATCGTCTTACAGATGGGAGTGGGCAAATTGAGGAGTATACCTTGAGCCAATTGAATGATTTGACTCTGAAAGGCAATCATAAGATTCCTGAACTGCATAATGTATTAGATGTAATAGATGCTAAAGTCATACTAAACATTGAGTTAAAAGGGGCCAATACGGCAGCAGGGGTACATCGTATCGTAAATCAATATATTGATGAGAAAGGATGGGCATTGGATGATTTTATCATTTCTAGCTTTAAGTGGGAAGAATTACAGGCCATACGTGCTTTAAACAAAGATATACCTATTGCTGTCTTAACAGGAGGTGACCCATTGGAAGGTCTTGAGATTGCTAGAGAACTAAAAGCCGAAGCCATAAACCCTAATTTTAAGGCGCTGACCAGTGAAAATAGCAGGACCATAAAAGAAGCAGGATTTAAAATTTATGTGTGGACGGTCAATGATCCCCAAGACATTATTGCCATGAAAAAAATGGCGGTCGATGGTATTATCACAAACTTTCCTGAACGTGTCAACTAATGTTCGATGTTCTTATTATTGGAGGTGGGGCCTCAGGTTTTTATGCGGCGGTTCATATTGCCGAAACTAACCCAAAGCTAAAAATAGCTATTCTTGAACGTGGCAAGGAAGTTCTTGGTAAGGTGAAAGTTTCTGGTGGGGGTCGATGTAATATTACCCATGCCGAGTTTGATCCCAGTGAATTTGTTAAAAACTATCCCCGTGGTGAGAAAGAACTCCTAGGTCCTTTTTATACGCATGGCAGCGGCGATACGGTCTCTTTTTTTGAGGAAAAGGGAATTCGATTGAAGATTGAGGATGATGGTAGAATGTTTCCGGTTTCCAATTCTTCGCAGACCATTATCGATTTTTTTATTAATGAGACTACGCGGCTAGGGGTCAGGGTTCTAAGGCATAGTACCGTCACCAATATTGAGTCGGTCGATTCAAAAAATGGCGAGAAAGTTTGGGAAATAACTTCGATTAAAAATTCGTATCTATCTAAAAAGTTATTAATCGCAACGGGCAGTAATCCTAAAATATGGGGATTATTACAGCAGCTGGGGCATAGAATAGAACCGCCCGTACCCTCTCTTTTTACCTTTAATATAGAAGATAAGCGTATTGCCGGAATCCCTGGGGTAAGTACCTACGCAAAAGTTCAGGTGCTCCCCAAGCATGAGTTTCGGCCCAAAATAACGGTAGCCCTAAAGAGTAAGACCGCCGATGTGTCTCTCTTGAGCTCTGAAGGCCCATTGTTGATTACACATTGGGGCATGAGTGGCCCGGCGATTTTAAAACTATCGGCCTGGGGGGCGAGGACTCTGAACGCGTTTAATTACAGATTTCCGATCAAGGTAAATTGGCTTCCCCAATTTCACGGAGGTGCTGTTATATCTTTATTGATAAAAATAAAGGAAGTTGAGGCCAGAAAGACCGTCTTAAGAACCAAGGCGGTAGATATTCCTAGACGTTTATGGACCAATTTGGTCAGAGCCTCTAATATACCCCAAGATTTGAAATGGGCTGATGTCACAAAAAACCAACTACAGGATCTAGCCAATCAATTGACCGATTGTAGGTTTTTGGTAGTAGGAAAAAGCACCTTCAAAGAAGAATTTGTTACTGCAGGAGGGGTGGATCTAAAAGAGATAAACTTCAAGACCCTTGAAAGTAAAATACATCCAAATCTTTTCTTTGCAGGTGAGGTCATGAACATAGATGCCATAACCGGGGGCTTTAATTTTCAAAATGCATGGACCAGCGGATATATCGCGGCCCAGGCAATAGCAAAAGGAGACCTCTCTTAACGTGATTTTATAGTATCGAGAGAGATTGTATTTATCTCTGTAGCCTAAAAAGAGCAGGTAATAACAAGCTCACCATTAATTTTTTAGAAAGAAAACTCAGGGTATCGGCCACGACAAGAAATTCTAAGACCATAAAAACGCTGTTAGAACTAGCGAGGTATTAGTTCAGTATCCAAATATTATAATTAAGGATGGTCACAAAACAAACCCATACCAAATAAGGAATGAGCAAATAGGCGGCTGTTTTACTGATAAGCTTGAACCATTGAATGGTCAAGATTATCAGGACTACCAATATAAGTATGATCAACAGTGACCAAAAAGGCGCTTTGAAGCCATAAAAAACAATGCCCCAACTGGCGTTCAGTAGCAATTGAAATCCGAAATGGTAAAGTGCGGTTTTTACCAAAAGATGATAAAAACCTTTTGCCCAAATGATTCCAACAGCTATTCCCGTCATAATATAAAGAATAGTCCAAACGGGAGCAAAAATCCAATTGGGAGGATTAAAACTGGGTTTGTTTAAACCAATATACCAGTCATTTGCAGAAGTTTGGGTAGCAACAAAGCCAGATAAGAAACCTATGAGTAGACAAATGCTTACTGTAATAATGATATAGGTTAGTTTTTTTTTCAAGATTGTTGGTGTATTTCAACTAAAAATAATGATTTAATTTGATTAGCGACTGAGCGACCTCTTAAAAACTATCTTTGTCTTAATTGTAATACCTAATGACAGAAAAAGACTTTGTTCCATCAGCTTATCAACAAACCAAAGAAAAAGGAATATTAACTTGGAAAGCCCCGAGTAACATTGCCTTGGTCAAATATTGGGGAAAAAAGGAAGGTCAGGTTCCTGCCAACCCATCGATTAGTTTTACTTTAGATGCCTGTTCGACAACAACCTCTTTGACCTATAAAAAATTAGAAAATAGATTAAACTCTTTTTCCTTTGACCTCTTTTTTGAAGGAGTGCCCAAAGAAGATTTTAAGTCAAAAATTGAGACCTTCTTCACAAGAATCGAAAAGTATATGCCTTTTTTAAAGGAGTATTACTTTAAGATCGAGACCTCAAACTCATTTCCCCACAGTAGCGGTATTGCTTCTTCGGCATCAGGAATGGGTGCTCTGGCATTATGCCTGTTAGATTTGGAAAGACAGCTCAACCCTAAAATCGACGAGGATTTTTTTAAGAAAAAAGCTTCCTTTTTAGCTCGTTTGGGTTCTGGTAGTGCGGCACGGAGCATAGAAGGTGGTTTGGTACAATGGGGAACACATGATACTATCTCGGGTAGCTCTAATATATATGCTATCAAATACCCTTATGCTGTTCATGAAAGGTTTAAAAACTATTTTGATACTATTTTGTTGGTTGATAAAGGTCAAAAACAAGTGAGTAGTAGTGTCGGGCATGATTTAATGCATGCTCACCCTTTTGCAAAACAGCGTTTCGACCAAGCGCATGAAAACCTGACTAAACTGAAATATGTTTTTGCCGACGGAAATTTAAATGAGTTCATAAAAATTGTGGAAAGCGAGGCATTGACGCTTCATGCGATGATGATGACCAGTCAACCTTATTTCGTTTTGATGAAACCCAATACGTTGAAAATCATCAATAAAATATGGGCATTCCGAGAGGCGTCAAATACCCACCTCTGTTTTACATTGGATGCCGGTGCGAATGTACATGTGCTATATCCTGAAGGTGAAAAGAAAGAGGTATTCCAATTTATTAAAGATGAGTTGGTTGTATATTGTGAAAACGGACAGTATATTTGTGATAGAATTGGTTTTGGAGCTCAAAAAATCAAAGCGTAATAATCGATAATTTTGGCGTATTACGATGTTTTGGATTGTGCTAAAGATTGAATTTTTTATAAAATATTGATAGGTAGTATAAGAAATAAGTAATGTCAAAGCCACTTTTGAGATTTAGCACTTCAATCGGTACTATGGTAATGGCAGGTGAATTTGCAAAAAAAATAAGATTGGTTTTATTCATAAAATGATGAATAGCCCTCTAGAAATCGATGAAATAGAATATTAGTTCGACATATTTAAAAGGAGGATATTTCTAAGAGATAAAGATTTTAAGAGACAAAGGAAAGAATTGAAGAAATTTTACGTTCATTAGTTGGTGTTGTTAAAACTTCATAGTAGTAATTGCCAACCTTTAATGATTTATTAGTAATTAAAAAATATGAAAGGACCCTTATTTTACTCTAAAATCCTTCTTTTCGGAGAATACGGAATCATCAAAGACTCCAAAGGATTGAGTATTCCTTATAATTTTTTTAAGGGAGCCTTGAAAACTGATGATTCAACTTCGCAAACGGCTAAAAAATCGAATAGTGGGTTGAGAGAGTTCAATGGCTATCTTGAAATGATTCAGAAGAACAGTCCAGAATTAGTTTCCTTTGATTTTAAGGCCTTGAAAAATGACGTGGATGCGGGCATGTATTTTGATAGCTCTATTCCGCAGGGGTATGGCGTAGGCAGCAGTGGTGCTTTGGTTGCGGCGATCTATGATAAATACGCCTACGATAAGATTACTGTTTTGGAAAACCTTACGCGTGAAAAGCTCCTGAAATTGAAAACTATTTTCGGAAAAATGGAATCTTTTTTTCATGGCGAATCCTCAGGGCTTGATCCTTTGAACAGTTATTTGAGCCTTCCGATTCTAATAAATTCGCAAGACAATATAGAATCGACAAGTATTCCTTCCCAAAATAAAGAAGGTAAAGGTGCCGTTTTCTTATTAGATAGTGGTTCGACAGGTGAAACTGCACCCATGGTACAGCTGTTCATGGAGAAGATGAAAAATGAAGGCTTCCGAAATATGTTGAAGAACCAGTTCATAAAACATACCGATGCCTGTGTTGAAGATTTCGTCAATGGTAATGTAAAGTCACTTTTTGGCAACCTCAAGCAATTATCGTACGTAGTACTGAATAACTTTAAACCTATGATTCCTGAGAAATTTCATCAACTGTGGAAACAGGGGATTGAAACCAATGATTACTACCTAAAACTCTGTGGTTCAGGAGGAGGAGGTTATATTTTGGGCTTCACCCAAGATTTTGAAAAAGCCAAAAAAGTATTGAAAGACTACGACTTGGAGGTGGTTTACAACTTCTAAACCAGCCCCATGTTTGCTAGAAAAAACAAACTCTTACTTTTAAAGTTACTGAGTCTGTTTTCCGTTGTACGCGGATACAATATTGTAATGGTGGTTTTGGCTCAGTACTTGGCTTCTATCTATATTCTTGCCTATGACCTTCCCTTGAGAAATGTGGTCTTCGATTTGAATCTATTTATGATCGTGGTCGCCTCGGCCATGATTATTGCTAGTGGTTATATTATAAATAATTTTTATGATGCCGAGAAAGACTTAATCAATAAGCCGAGAAAAAGCATGTTGGATCAATTGGTGAGTCAACGCTTTAAATTAACCACCTATTTCATACTAAATTTTTTAGCGGTTTTTGCGGCGAGCTATGTTTCATTTAGAGCGGTGATATTCTTTTCAGCCTATATTTTCGGTATTTGGTTCTATTCACATAAGGTAAAGAAAGTTCCTTTTGCAGGCAATTTTGTTTCCGCAATATTGGCGATTTCTCCCTTCTTTGCGGTGTTTGTGTATTATAAAAATTTTGAAACGGCGATTTTTTTACATGCCATGTTTCTTTTTCTATTGATATTGATACGTGAAATGATTAAGGATCTTGAAAATATAATCGGAGATATGGCCCAAAATTATAAAACGATTCCCATTTTATATGGAGCAAGAACCTCGAAAATTTTGATAAGCGTTTTAATTCTATTGACCTTGATCCCTTCCTTATTATTGGTTTATTATTTTGATGTAGGGTATATGTATCTCTATTTTGTTGGATCCATTGTGCTACTTATTCTATTCATGATGATGTTATGGAAGTCGAAGACCAAAATGCATTATGTGGGGCTTCACAATATTTTAAAGCTGATAATCATTGTCGGGGTCTTCAGTATACTGTTGATCAATGTTGATTTAGTGCTGAACCGCATTTTATAATTTGAATAAGTCAAATAAAGAGTACTATCCGTTTTCCTTTCCTACCTTTGTAAAAAAATAGGAAGGATGGACAGGGCAGGTTCGAATAAGAAAAAATCATCGAGTAAATATAGTGGAGCATTTCGCAAGAAAAATCAGAGTAGGGGCAATGTGCCTGTAAAAGGAAGAACAGTTCCTAAACAAAAACAGTCCTCGAATTCAGATTTGATACGTTTGAACAAATATGTGGCGAATTCAGGAGTATGCTCTCGAAGAGACGCTGATATTTATATTGCTTCAGGCAATGTAACTGTTAACGGAAAAGCAATTTCCGAAATGGGGTATAAGGTGAAGCTGACCGATGAGGTCAAATTTGACGGTCGTTTGCTCAATCCTATAAAAAAGGAGTATGTGCTGCTCAACAAGCCTAAGGACTTCACCACTACAGTTCGAGATCAAAGAGGAAGGCGAAATGTATCAGGGCTGATTTCAAATGCTTCTAAAACACCTTTGCTGCCCATAGATAAGATGGATAAGTCTGCGACGGGTCTTTTATTGTTTACGAATGATGGCGACCTTACCAAACGCTTGAAAAGCCCGAAAAACGGACTTCGAAAAATATATCATGTGGTCCTGAACAAAGAGTTGCGAAGTGCAGACCTAAAAAAGATTCAGGAGGGCGTTACCCTTGATGAAAAAACGGTTCGTGTTCAGGAAATCAGTTTTATCGAGGACGCACCAAAACGTGAAGTTGGTATTGAAATTTTTAGTTCAAGGAGCAAGATTGTTGAGCGACTTTTTGAACATTTTGATTATGAAGTGGTCAAGACAGACCGAGTGGTTTATGCTGGGCTTACTAAAAAGGATCTTCCGCGCGGACATTGGCGTTATCTAACCAATCAAGAAGTCATTAATTTGGAGATGATAAAATAACCTTTAATTGTGCACCTTGACTACGATTTTGTAATTCAGGTGATAATTTTCTGAATCACCTCACCCGTAATTTTATGCTTTAAAATGAGTTTGCCACTCCCGTTGGGCAATACCTCTTCTTTGATTAAATAATGCGCCTCGTCATACGACCGAATATTTTTTTCAGGGGCATCACTGGTCTCACCTCTCCAGTCATCCAAAACCACGGGCACCCATACCTTCGTTTCAGCAGATGTATAGGCGGCATCCAAGATGGCATTTACAATGTAGCCGTCATAAAAACTTTCTTGAGGGTTTCGTCTTTCCTCTATCGCCGAAAACATATCGGTAAACATATTCGGATAGCCCAATTCATGAGCTTCGTCTCCCACAGGAAATAACCACCCCTTGTTTACTTCTGCCTTTTCGGCAACATAGCCATCGCCCTTACCTGTGGTGAACATTTCAAAACCGGTTCTTAAAAATGAATTGATCCATATTGTGCCTTCGCTGCCCATGACCTCATCACGTAGATCCATGCCGCCACGAAACGCCCAGCTTACTTCAAATTGGCCAATGGCCCCATTGGCGTATTTTACGAGTCCTATGGCATGATCCTCGGCATCGATAGGATGAACCTGAGTGTCTGCCCAGCACATGACTTCTATTGGTTTCACCTCTTTTCCTATAAAGTTCCGTGCTATTTCTACACAATGGCAACCCAAATCGATAATTGCCCCTCCCCCTGATTTTTCCTTATCCCAGAACCAATCGCTATGCGGCCCAGAATGGGCCTCTCTTGATTTTGCCCATAAAACCCTTCCGATATCACCATTTTGAATACTCTTTAGTGATTTTAAGAACTTGGGCGTATAGCAAAGATCCTCTAGATATCCGCCAAAAATACCTGCATCCTCTACGGCCTGTAACATGCGTTTTGCTTCCGCGGCGGTGCGACCTAAAGGCTTGGTGCACAGCACATGTTTTTTTGCCTTTGCACAGGCCAAGACTGCCGATTCGTGTAAGTGGTTAGGTAATGATATCAAGACCACATCGACGTTCATGTTTTGAATGGCTTTTTCCATCTCATCGGTATACTGGGGAAGGTCGTAATCTTGAGCAAAACGCTTGGCATTTTCTAGGGTTCTTGAATAGACCGAAACCAATTTATCGGTTCTCCTTTGGGCGTGTAAAGATTCAGCATAAAAACGTGCGATAAAACCCGAACCTAATATTGCGATGTTCATTCTTTTTATTTTTTAAGTTTCTTCGTTTTCCTATTTAGGAAGATGGCCTTCAAGGGCTTTCCCAGCCAGTTTCCTTTAAAGCGGGGTCATTCTCTTTTTTTAAAAAATCGGCTTTTGATAGGGAGCTTGCCTTCCATTCTAAAATAGCTTCATTGGGTACAATATCGATTGGAATTTGCCATGAAGTAGATTTTTCATTGTAGGCCAAATTCGATTGCGAGGCGTAGCAAGAGATTATTGACCATCGAGGATACTCCGACGAATTAGCTGCTGAACGGTGTAACAGATTACTGTGAAAAAATAGGGCGTCACCGGCTTTCAATTCAGAATAGATGAGATCCATTGATTTAAGGGCATTGTCGACCATGACCATATCGGCACCTACCTGTTCGCCAGCAAAGCCATGATTTATCCGACCGAGTTTATGGGAGCCTTTAATTACCTGTAAACAGCCATTTTCTTTGTTGGCATCGTTCAAAGCGACCATGACACTAATTAGTTGGTCGGGAAACATGAATTGGTTTTTGTACCAATACCCGTAATCTTGGTGCCATTCCCAAGCACCGCCTACCTTAGGTTCTTTCTGCATTAGTTTTGAATGAAAATGACAAACGGGCGTATCGCTCTCCAACAATTGGGCCACCGAATGCACCATTTTTTTACTGCGTGTTAAATACCCGAACACATCATCGCCTGGTGTGAACCAAAGCGAGAGTTTTGTTTTTTTGCCCGATTGGTCGTTTAAATCCAAGGCATTGTTAAGCATCGCTTTATCCTCAAGTGCCGTGGTGTAAAGGAGATCGATTTCCTTTTTGCTACAGAAATTTTTGATTAGAATATACCCGTCTTTGTGAAAAGATTGTACTTGCTCTGTGGATAGGGTTGATGTTGGCATGAGATTAAATTATTGCTATATTGAAAATGAGACTTCTGTGCTCTTGAAGATATTACAAATAGTTTAATTTCTGAACTTCGTATCACAGTATTTGCCGTGATGGTATCGAAATTACCTTATGAACCTGAGTTCGACCTAAGATTTAATCTCTCATTGAGGGTTTAACCTGCCTACCGAAGGGCCGGCAGGTAGGCTTGCCTCGAAATGAAAAATGTTTCTTCGGAAGCATACCTCGTACCCTTGGGTCGAGGTAGTGTATAAGCTAACCATAAGAATTAAGTAACCTAAGATAGGTTTAAAAATAGCAACTTTGCTATGTTCAAATAAGTGATTAGTTTGAATTAGCTGTCTTAAGACCAGTATTCGTACCGGTTTTGTTGTTTCAGGAATTTGCTATTTTACAAGTAGCATATCCATTTTCTCTCGAATCTCTTCCAAACACAAATTCCCTAAACTACCCTCATGGGTATGTTCAATATCTCGTTTTGGTTTAAAAGTACCTTTTTGAATTTCTTGCCCCATCTTTTTATAGGCATCTCTGAAAGGCATTCCGTTTTGAACAAGTTCATTCAAAGTATCAACACTGAACAGGTAATCGTATTTGGGGTCGTCCAAAATGTTTTCATGTATTATGATTTCCTTTAGGCTGAATGTCAAGATTTCTAAACAGGCTTTCATATCTTGTATTGCAGGAACAATGGTTTCTTTGACCAATTGTAGGTCTCTGTGGTACCCACTAGGTAAGTTGTTGATAATCAATGTCAGTTGATTGGGGACCGATTGCAGCTTATTGCATTTGGCGCGTACCAATTCAAAAACATCAGGATTTTTCTTATGGGGCATAATACTGCTGCCTGTCGTCAATTCATCTGGAAATGAGATGAAATTAAAGTTTTGACTCATGTACAAACAGATGTCCATTGCCATTTTGGAAAGTGTAGCGGCGATACTGCTCATGCCGAATGCAGTGGCTTTTTCTACTTTACCCCGACCCATTTGTGCGGCGACTACATTGTATTTTAAAGATTCAAACCCCATTTCCTGTGTGGTAAAACTTCGGTCGATAGGAAAAGAGCTGCCGTAACCTGCAGCGCTTCCTAAGGGGTTTTGGTCGGCAATCTTATAGGCGGCATCAATAAAATAAAGGTCATCGATCAGGCTTTCGGCATAGGCCGAGAACCATAGCCCAAAAGAAGAAGGCATTGCAATCTGTAAATGGGTATACCCTGGGAGCAGTACGCTCTTGTGCTTTTCGGCCAAATTCAATAGCAGCTCGAATAAGGCTTTGGTCTCATTTTTTATCGCGCTCAGTTCGTCTTTTAAATACAGATGCATGGCTACTAGAATCTGATCGTTTCTAGATCGAGCCGTATGAATTTTTTTTCCGGTATCGCCTAATTTTTCTGTAAGCAAAAATTCGATCTTTGAATGCATATCCTCAAAAGTATCCTCGATGATAAAAGAACCATCTTCAATAGTTTTGGCAATATTTTCCAATTCGTTGACTAGGGCCTTTGTTTCTTCTTTCGAAAGCAAACCAATATGACCCAACATTTTGGCATGCGCTTTGGAAGCGATTACATCGTATTTCGCTAAGTACAGATCCAATTCTCGATCGTTGCCAACTGTAAAGTGGTCTATTTTCTTATCGGTACTAAAGCCTTTGTCCCAGAGTTTCATCTTCTAGTTGTTAGTTGTTAGTTATTAGTTGATTGTTTTTATCAAGAATAAAAAAATCGACTCTTTATTTTCTAAATAGCAATAGAGCCTGTGTTTTTAATATTGTTAAAAACAAATCTATAGTCTTATTTCTAATAGCGGAGTGGTCTAATGTCTAATATAAAAAACCTTTTAATATTTTTATATAAAGGTCTATTCCTTCTTCAATTTCTTTTACATAGATATATTCATCGGCCGAATGTGAACGGGTACTATCGCCAGGTCCTAGTTTTACTGATTGACAGCTTAATGCCGCCTGATCTGATAAGGTTGGTGAACCGTACGTTTTTCTACCCAAAGCAATACCGCTTTTTACTAAAGGGTGATCCTTGTTAATTGCGGATGAATTCAATCGCAACGAGCGTTCTTTTAATTCACAAGGCACCTCCTCTTTAAGTAGATCCGCAATTTCTTTATTTGAATACCGGTCGTTAACGCGAACATCTATAACCAGGTCTACTTGTGAGGGCACTACATTATGTTCACTTCCTGCATAGATCTGGGTCACAGTCAATTTGACCTCGCCGAGCGCCTCAGAAGTCTTATTGAATTTATAATTTTTGAACCATTCTAACACTTTTATGGTGTTGTAAATGGGGTTGTCGGTATTCGGATGGGCAGCATGAGAGGGTGTCCCTTTTACTACGGCATCAAAAACTACCAATCCTTTTTCGGCAATGGCTAGATTCATTAGGGTAGGTTCGCCAACGATAGCAACATCAATTTCAGGAAGATATGGCAATAGGCCTCGTAGGCTGTTTTCGCCCGCATTTTCTTCCTCGGCCGAGGCCACCATCAAGATATTGTGATTCAGATTTTTCGAACCGTAAAAATGGGTAAAAGTAGCGAGGAGCGACACCAAACTGCCGCCGGCATCATTACTACCTAGACCATAGAGTTTTCCGTCTTCGATATGCGGAAGAAAAGGATCTTTTGTATAGGCCTTATTGGGTCTTACGGTATCGTGATGGGAGTTGAGCAATAGGGTAGGTTTTGCATCATTCCAATATTTATTTTTGGCAAAGATATTGTTGTTTTTCCGTTCAAACGGAATCTTGTGAGCCGTGAACCAATCTTGAAGGGCTGCCGCAGTTTTGTCTTCTTCCTTTGAAAATGACTGAATAGAAATTAGCTTTTTTAACAATTCAATAGCTTCTAAAGTCAATATATCTTGCGAGGTACTCATAGGGTTATGGTTGTAAATACGTTTGCTTTGGGGTCCAACATCGAAATATCACCTATACAGACTTTGTGTACATTTTTGTTAAGGGCATGAAAGCAATTTTCCAATTTCGGAAGCATGCCATCTGCTATGATCCCATCATTTAATAATTTCTGATAGGAGTCTTTATTGATGTGTTCCACAACCGAATTTTCATCGGAAACATTCATTAAAACCCCTTTCTTTTCAAAACAATAGTACAGATTGGTTTGATAATCGGCACTCATTCCTATGGCAATTTCAGAAGCAATGGTGTCTGCATTGGTGTTCAATAACTGCCCCTTACCATCATGGGTCATCGCACAGAAAACGGGGGTGAGGCCTGCCTGCAATAACTGACTTATGATTTTTGTATTTATGCCATCGACATCTCCTACAAAACCATAATCTATTTTTTTTACAGGGCGTTTGTGTGCCTGGATTGCATCGCCATCAGCTCCTGTCAATCCTATGGCATTGCAATGGTTGGCTTGTAATTTTGCCACAATATTTTTGTTGGTAAGCCCAGCATAGACCATAGTAATGATTTTGAGGGTCTCGGCATCGGTTATTCTTCTGCCCTCTACTAGTTTTGATTCGACACCCAGCTTATTGGCAAGTTGCGTTGCCAATTTTCCGCCCCCGTGCACCAATATTTTTGGGCCTTTGATTAAAGAAAATGAGATCAGGAATTTTGTGAGTTCGGTCACGTTCTCGATAACGTTTCCCCCAATTTTAACTATAGATAGTGTCATAGTTTAGTCAAGTTATGCATTTAGTATTCCCCCGTCAATGGTCATTGCACTTCCGGTAATCCATGCGGAGTCCTCCGATACAAGAAAAAGAGTCAATTTAGCGATGTCTTCGGGCGTGCCTAGCCTTTGCAACAAGGTTGCGTTTTTAGCATTTTCTACGGCCGCTTCAGGGTTTTCAAAAGCTTTGGCCGAATTCCATAACAAGGGTGTGTCGACTGGGCCTGGGCATATGGCATTTACCCTGATTTTCGGTGCATACTCCACGGCCATCTGTTTCATTAAAGCTACTGCTGCTGCTTTAGAGGCACAATAGGCAGGATGATTCGGAAAGCTTTTAAATGCGGCAATCGATGAGTTGATCAGAATATTGCCCGTATCGGCTTTCAACATATGGGGAAGCGCGTATTTAGACAAGTAAAATATAGAGCTGATATTTGTATCCATAATATTCTGCCATGTTGAAATTGGTAAATCAATAACGTTTCCTAATCCTAAAGCACCGGCATTTAGTGATAAAATGTCGAGTTTTCCAAAGTTTGATATGGCCGCTTTCACCAATTTTTCATTATTTGCCGCTTGACTTATATCGCCAGAAATAAAAATTGAATTTTTTAATCGGCTGGCGAGTGCTTCACCCCTTTGCTGATCTCTACCCGAAAGTATGAGTTGGGCTCCTTCTTCTGCAAAAGTTTCAGCTATGGCTTTTCCCATGCCACTCGTTGCTCCGGTAATGATACAGACTTTATCTTTTAGTTTCATCCCACCAGTGGGTTTAATTCTTCGATGCTTGCATCGAAATGATTACTATTTTTTCCTTTTTCATGTCTCGTGCGCTTGTCCCAAGGGTATGGACTTTCAATTTTTTTTAACTCTCCAGAGATAACCTTCCTCCTTCAAAAGGATTAGGAGAGGCTTTCCAATATTTTTTTCAAGACCAACTGTGCCGAATAGGTTCTATTGTTCGCTTGTTCTATGACTAGAGATTGGTCACTGTCCAATACCGAATCCTCGACTACGACATTTCTCCGAACAGGAAGGCAATGCATGAACTTGGCCCTGCCTAGTTTTTCTTTCGTCATCATCCAAGCGGGATCTTGGTTTGTTATTTTCCCGTATTCCGAATAACTGCTCCAGTTCTTTACATATACAAAATCGGCATTTTGCATGGCCTTCTTCTGGTCGTACTCAATTTTGACATTCTTGGTGATAGCCGGATCCAATGCATAGCCTTGGGGGTGGGTTATCACAAATTCGGCATCCTGTAATTGCATCATTTTTACAAAGGAATTCGCCACGGCATGTGGTAAAGCTTTGGGGTGTGGTGCCCAAGAAAGCACCACTTTTGGTTTTCGGCCGAGCTGCTGCTCACTCATAGTAATGGCATCAGCTAAGGCTTGTAGCGGATGCGAGGTAGAACTTTCCATATTTACGATGGGAACGCTTGCGTACTTTTTGAACCCGTTCAAGACCAACTCAGCCTCGTCTTTTTCCTTGTCTTTCAATCCAGCAAAGGCCCTGATGGCTATGATATCGCAATATTGTGAAACTACCTCTGTGGCTTCTTTGATATGCTCTGATTTCCCTTGGTCCATTATGGTGCCATCTGAATATTCCAGAGCCCAACCTTCGTTTCCAAAATTCATAACAATGACCTCCATACCCAAATTCATAGCGGCCTTTTGGGTACTTAATCTAGTGCGTAAGCTATTATTGAAAAACAAGAGTCCAATGGTCTTATCGGCACCGAGTAATCTGTATTGTCTTGGATTTTTTTTTAATGCCCGAGCTTCCGACACCCATTCGGATAAAGAATCGATATCATCGATGGATAGGTAATGTTTCATATGCTTAAAATTTGTTGTCCATAAAAATAGTTTAAAAGTCAAGATTCCATACACTCACTTGCTACACTTGTTTTTTTGCATGAGTTTGCTTTTGCTGCTCATCATCTTGCTCTTTCACTAAAGGTGTTCTTTTCGGATACTTTTTTTATAAACGCCCAGTATGGGCCTTCATGTTTTGATTTTGGTATGCGTACTGGTTCCGTTTAGGGCATCTATGATAAAATTTTCTTTGAGTCCGTTAATAATCCAAGTTTCGATTCCTGCCTTGTTGGCAATAGTTGCGGCTTCGATCTTCGATTGCATACCCCCTGTGCCATGCGATGATTTAGAGTTGTTACTTATCTCTTGTTGAAGTTCGGTTATTTTCGATACTTCAGAAATGGTTTTGGGTTCTCCGTTTTCCAGTGAAATCTTGGTATAGATCCCGTTTGTATTGGTGGCTATTAACAACAAATCTACTTTGAGTAGCACCGCGGTCAATGCCGCAAGTTTGTCATTATCACCAAACTGAATTTCATCGGCGGCCACCGTGTCATTCTCATTGATAATCGGAATGAAATTATTGGACACCAATATATCGATGGTATTCTTGATACTTCCTTTTGATTTTGGATTTTCAAAATCGGAATACGATAATAGACACTGAGAAGTGAACAAGCCGAGCTCCCTGAAATTTTCTTGAAATATTCGCATGAGGTGGGGTTGGCCAATGGCTGCCAAAGCCTGCTTTACATTAATTTCTTGTCCGTTATGCTCCAGTTTTACAAATTGCTTGGCCGCAGCTATGGCT
Organism: Flavobacteriaceae bacterium; assembly: GCA_045046905.1. Lineage (GTDB taxonomy): Bacteria > Bacteroidota > Bacteroidia > Flavobacteriales > Flavobacteriaceae > JASFYU01. Next base: position 15,797 of record JASFYU010000147.1, read on the forward strand.
CCTGAGCTGACGATGATAAACTCGTAATCATCTTGCAAAGCAGCAATCTGCCTACCAATATCTTCTATTTTTCCCCTAGAAATTTGATTAGTTTCCTTGGTCAGGGTATTGGTTCCAATTTTCAGTAAAACTCTTTTTTTACTCATTTTATAGTTGTTAACTCCCCTCCTTTAGAATGGTTGGGAGAGGACTACCTTATCTGTCCATTACCTTTTACATACCATTTGTTGGTGACCAAATGCTGTAGGCCAATTGGCCCTCTTTGGTGTAATTTATCAGTGCTTATCGCTAGTTCACCTCCCAATCCGAACTGGCCACCATCGGTAAATCGTGTAGAGGCGTTATGATATACGGCGGCAGAATCTACAGATTCCATAAACTGTTGTGCCTGTTTCTCGTTGTTAGTTACAATGGCCGCCGAATGCCCTCCGCCATAAGTATTTATAAAATGTACGGCCTCTTCGAGATCTGGCACTTGGCCAAGAACAATTTTATAATCTAAAAACTCCTTGTACCAAACCGATTCGTCTTTCATGACCTGAGTGCCTTCAATACCCGCTAATTTATGGTCTGTAAAAATTTCTACATTGCTTTTCTTTAGTTTTTGCACCAGATGTTGCAGAAATTCTTGTTTTCTTGGCAAATCTCGAGAAATCAGAACCTTGTCCAAGGCATTACAGGTCGATATTTTAGTGGTTTTGCCGTTTATAATAATATCCATGGCCATTTCCAAATCTGCATCGGTATCAATGTATACAAAATTATTACCTCGTCCACTTACGATAACCGGGCAGGTAGCATGTTGCTTAACAAAGGCAATTAGGCGTTCGCCGCCCCGTGGCACAATCAAATCTATCTTTTGAGAAGGCTTTTCTAAAAATGCCTGTGTCTGCGCCCTGTCGAATTCTAGATAGCTGACCCAATCTTTTGTGCAATCGTGCTCTTCCAAGGCTCTGTGCCATAAATTGACCAAGGCCAAATTACTGTTTAAGGATTCCTTGCCACCTTTCAATAGTATTTTATTGCCTGATTTAAATGCAATTGCTGCAGCTTCTATGGTAACATCAGGTCTAGATTCGTAGATAATTAATATTGTTCCGAATGGAGCCGTTTTATTACTGATATCCATACCATTTTCATGAGTGAACTGAAAACGTTCTACTCCTAGCGGGTCAGATTGTTCCGCTAATTGCTTCAATGACAGGATCATGCCGTCAATTTTGCTGCGATCTACCTTCAGGCGATCTTGCATGGCAATATCATCGCCAGAATAGGCAGCTAAATCTTTTTGATTGGCTTCTAAAATAACCGATTGTTCTTGTCTTATAAGTCTGGCCATTGTAGTCAGAACCTCATTTCTTGTTTTTATGTTCAATGTTAAACTCAATGCAATGCTGTTTTTAATGCGTTAAAAAATAAATCAATATGTTGTTCGCTTATGTTCAGGGCAGGTAAGAACCGAAGTACTTTTTTATCTTTGGCCCCGCCAGTAAAAATATGCTGTTCGTAAATGAGTTTTTTGCGTAGCTCAGCTACTTCGAAATCAAACTCCAGGCCTAGCATCAGCCCCCTTCCTTTGACCCGTTTTACCTGAGGAATTTCACTAGCTTTTTTTGAAAAATAGGTTCCTAGCTTTTTCGCATTCTCTATCAGTTTTTCTTTTTCTAAAACTTCTAAAACTGCCAATACGGCAACGCAGGCCAAGTGATTTCCGCCGAAAGTAGTGCCTAGAAGGCCGTATGATGCTTTAATGTATTCGTGTATGAGTACGCCACCAACTGGGAATCCGTTGCCCATTCCTTTGGCAATACTAATGATATCAGGTTGGATACCGTGGTGTTGAAAACCAAAGAATTTTCCGCTTCTACCAAATCCTGATTGTATTTCATCTGCTATCAGGATCACCTTGTTTTCTTTGCAAAGCCTGGCAATTTCTTGATAGAAAGGTGTTGAGGGTTCGTCTAAACCTCCTATGCCTTGTATAGCTTCAATAATTACGGCGCAAACATCTCCTTTTTCAACTTCCTTTTGAAAGGTATCGATGTCCTCAAAGGCCAAAAAAGTGACCTTTTGTTGTTTGTTAATGGGAGCATTTATTTTTTCGTTATCGGTTACGGCTACTGCTGCAGATGTTCTTCCGTGGAAAGAATTTCGAAATGAAATCACCCTTGATTTTCCCGTATAGAAAGAGGCCATTTTTAGAGCATTCTCATTGGCTTCGGCCCCAGAGTTGCACAAGAACAGGTTGTAATCTTCACAATCGGATAATGAGCCTAGTTTAGTGGCCAGTTCCTTTTGTAAAGGACTCTGTACGGCATTGCTATAAAATGCTATTTTATCCAATTGATCTTTTAATCTTTTTACATAGTGTGGGTGGCCATGACCAATTGATATGACGGCATGACCACCATAGAAATCTAAATATTCCTGCCCTTTTTCATCGGTTACCACAATGCCCTTTGCGGAAACCGGGGTTACATTATATAGGGGATATACGTCGAATAATTTCATTTTTTCGTTTTTCGTTGCTGGGTTTTGTTTTAAAATTTTAGCGTCTCACTTCTCAGGTCTAAAGCTGCCCTTTCTTAATTCTGCTAATTTTTTCATAGGAAGCTACTATTCCTTGTATCAGCGAGGAACTCAGACCTTGATGTTCCATTTCATTAAGTCCTTGTATGGTGCATCCTTTAGGGGTGGTCACCTTGTCGATTTCTGCTTCGGGGTGACTGCCAGACTCTATTAAGAGGCCTGCGGCGCCATTACAGGTGTGCATGGCCAGTTCTTGTGCTTCCTTGGCGTCAAAACCCAATTGAATGGCTCCTTGAGTGGTAGCGCGGATCAAACGCATCCAAAAAGCAACTCCGCTTGCGCATATAACAGTAGCCGCCTGCATTTGCTCTTCCGGTATTTCCAGAGAATGTCCCATACGGTTAAAAATTGCTTTGGCGAGGTCGATACGCTTTTTGCCTATCTCATTGGCGCAGATACAGGTCATCGATTTACCTACTGATATTGCCGTATTGGGCATGCTTCTGATGATGTTTTTCTCCTTACCTATGACCTTTTCTATTTGGGTGATACCAAAGCCTGTTATAGTAGAAATAACCACATGGTTATCGGTCAATAAATCTTTTATGTCTTCGAGTATAGCTCCAAACTGACTGGGTTGTACAGCAAAAATCAAAATATCAGAATTCTTGACCGCCGCTCTATTATCAGTGGTGATGGTGACATTGCCATATTTTTTATAATCTTCAATCTCGGTAATATTTCGCTTTGTTAGGTACATGGTGGTTGCCCCGTTCGAGTTCAATATTCCCTTGGCGATTGCCAATCCTAAATTTCCTGCTCCTATAATGGCTATTTTCATGGCTTGCTTGTTTGTTGTTCGTTGCTCGTTTCTGGTTTCTGGTTTCTGGTTTTTCGCTTCGATTAGGCATAGTATCAGTGCTTTGTACTGATAATTAAAAAGCTACAGCCTTTAAATTTAAGCCTTCGCTTTCCTTAAAACCAAACATCAAATTCATGTTTTGTACGGCCTGTCCTGAGGCACCTTTTAGCAAATTATCTATAGCCGATGTGACCAGCAAGGTATTCTCATGTTTGTGTAAATGAATATGACACTGATTTGTGTTTACCACTTGTTTTAGGTTTATAGGCGTTTCGGCTATATGGGTATAAAGGGCATCTTTATAAAAATCTTTGTACAATTGAATGGCTTGGGCCTCACTTTCTTCGAAATGTGTGTAGGCAGTTGCGAGGATTCCTCGGCTAAAATTTCCTCTGTTGGGTATAAAGAAAAGCTCACCTATTTCATGGTTAAAAGCATTTAGGCTTTCGCCTATTTCGCCCAAATGTTGATGGGTGAAAGGTTTGTACCAACTGGCATTGTTGTTTCGCCAGCTAAAATGTGTGGTTGCAGAAGGTTTGATTCCCGCCCCTGTACTGCCTGTGACGGCATTCACATGCACTTGACTCTGTAGTTTTCCTGCCTTGGCCAATGGCAATAATGCGAGTTGAATAGCGGTTGCAAAACAACCGGGATTGGCAATATAATTGGCTTTTTGAATTTTGGCCCTGTTCGATTCAGCTAGGCCGTAAATAAATTCTTTGCCCTCGAAAATCGCATCGTCCTGCAATCTAAAATCATTGCTGAGGTCAATTATTTTTGTGTGTTCTGAAAATTGATGCTTTTTAAGAAATGCTGTAGAATTGCCATGCCCTAGGCATAGGAAAACAACATCTATATTTAAATTTACTTCGCCTGTAAATTCCATTTCGGTGGCTCCCAAAAGATCAGGATGCGCCGTAGATAGTTGTTTGCCTGCCCGGGTTGTACTGTATACAAAATCGATTTCGGCTTGTGGGTGGTGCAACAGCACTCGAATAAGCTCTCCGCCCGTATACCCTGATCCGCCTATAATACCTGTTTTAATCATTACTTTGATTTACGTGGTTGTATATTTTTCCAGGATTGGAAAGTATTTTAATAAAGCCTTTGGCTTCATCGGCTGTCCACCCTTTGTGCATTTCGCCATAACTTCCGAAAGAGGCGTTCATCAAATCATGTTCTGATGAAATACCGTTCAATCGAAACTGAAAAGGATATAGCGAAACAAAGACATCGCCAGAAACATTTTTCTGGGTATCGGTCATGAAGGCTTCGATATTTCGCATGACCTCATCTAGATAATTGCCTTCATGTAACAACATGCCATAGAAATTGCCTTGTTGCTCTTTCTGAAACTGTTGCCATTTACTGAGCGTATGTTTTTCAAGTAAATGATGTGCTTTTATGATAATCAAGGCTGCCGCTGCCTCAAAACCGACCCTACCCTTTATTCCAATAATGGTATCGCCTACATGAATATCTCGCCCGATGGCATATTTGGAAGCCATCACCTCGAGCTTTTCAATATTGGCAACTGGGGTATCTTTTTGACCATCAATAGCAATAAGCTCTCCTTTTTCAAAAGTAAGTTTGACGTTGGTCGGAGTTTTTTCTTCAAGTGGACTGGGGTATGCTGAATCAGGTAGCGGTAGATGAGAGGTCAAGGTTTCTTCACCGCCTACCGATGTGCCCCAAAGTCCTTTGTTGATTGAGTATTTGGCTTTTTCCCAAGAATAATCTACTCCGTTTTGTTTCAGGTATTCGATTTCTGCTTCTCGACTTAGTTTTTTGTCTCGAATAGGGGTGATAATTTCAATTTCGGGGGCTATAATCTGAAAGATCATATCGAACCGTACTTGGTCATTACCGGCCCCGGTACTACCATGCGCAATATATTGAGCCCCTACTTTTTTGGCATGGTTTACAATTTCTATGGCCTGCACAATCCGTTCCGCACTTACCGAAAGGGGGTAGGTGTTATTTTTAAGTACGTTGCCGAAAATGAGATATTTTACGACCTTATCGTAAAAAGTCTGTACGGCATCGATTGAGGTATATGTTGTTGCCCCTAGCTGTATTGCCTTTGCTTTTATGTTTTCGATTTCTTTTTTTGAAAACCCACCTGTATTTACACTCACGGCATGGACTTCATAAGCTTCTTCCTTGGATAAATATTTGGCACAATAGGAAGTGTCCAATCCACCACTATATGCTAAAACTAACTTCTTCATTATTATTATATTTTACTTCCACAAAAGTGGAGATCTATTTTATTTTCTTTTTAAGGAATAATTGTTCCTTGATGCTTTTCAATCTTTTAAAGGCTTTTCCTTTGACCTTCTCTTTTTTAGCGTCTTTTTTTGTGATAGGATCGTACAACATGCCAGTACAGAGGCACATTTTTTGTTCTGTTCGGGTCAGTACATCAAAGTTCTTGCAGGTCTGACAGCCTTTCCAAAATTCGGGATCATCAGTTAGTTCTGAAAAAGTAACCGGTTTATAACCTAGTTCATAATTCATTTTCATTACGGCCAGCCCCGTAGTAATGCCGAATATTTTTGCCTTGGGGAATTTTTTTAGAGAAAGCTCAAAGATTTCCTTCTTTATGTCCTTTGCCAGGCCCTTATTTCTATAATCAGGGTGAACTATAAGGCCTGAATTTGCGACGAATTTCTCGTGCCCCCAGACTTCGATATAGCAGAACCCTGCAAAGGTTTCGCCATCCAAGGCGATAACGGCATTGCCATTGATCAGTCTTTTTTGAATATACTCAGGCGTTCTTTTGGCGATACCTGTTCCCCTTACCTTTGCCGATTCGGAGATGGTATCACTAATGATCTGTGCGTATTTAAAATGTGATCCGTTAGCAATAATTATTTTCATTGCCAATTGTGTTTAAATGTAAAAAGTAAAAGATTTTGAAGTTTTGCAGAAATGGACTCACCTATTTCCAAAATAAAATACACCCTTACGGGCGACGGCGAGTAGGAACAAAAGAAGATGCTGGAACAAGTGCCCAGTCATAAGATGCTATATGTACTTTTGTTTTCATTGAATGTCAAATGTACAAATTATACTGAAACCGCGGCCTTTATGGGTTATTTTTTTCGGAATACTAAGTTTTGTCCGATTGTGCTGAACATTTCATAACATAAAAAACCAAATACAAAGATATATTCAATGGTCAGTAGTCCAAGATGCTCGGAATAATCTGTTTGAGAGTAGGCAAAGTAACTGAGCGTTATCATGGCCGACCATAGTAAAGCGTATTTAAATTCTGTAAAAATACTGAGCAATACCAAGAATACAATATACCAAGGGTGTACGGTTGTTGCCAGAAAATAGTATAGCGTTAGAATCCATAGCATGCTTGTAATCAGGGTATTCAGTTTCTGATTTTTTGCCAAAAAAGTGAAGAGAAGTACAATGCCAATGGTGATATATGGTGTTATTTTCCCATAGATTTTTATTAATTCCCATGGTTTTGCATCATAATAAACGGCAATTTTTTTAAGACCATTGTATATGCCTGCATTGAATTCAAAATTTGAAAACCAAAGCCCAACGGTGTCGGTGTAATTGGCAACAAATTCGGTGGAGTAGAAGGGCAGCAGTAGCAGTACGCTTATTGCCCCGACCAGCATATAGAACAAGGCACTGTTTTTGAGTCCTAGATGTTTCAAGAATAGGGGTAAAAACAATAAGGGAACTAATTTGATTGATATTGACAGGGCGTAGGGTATTGCCGCCATTGCCCATTTCTTGATTGATATTAAATATAGAGCCCAAACAAAAAAGAAAAGCATCACGCCCTCGAAATGAAGGTTTCCTGAAAGTTCAATGACGATTAAAGGATTCAAAAAATACCAAAAAATCAGATGTGGTGAACGGTTCAGGTTTTTGAGTAATTTTCGCCCGAAATAAAAGATTCCGATATCTGCTAGGATTATTGTAAAGCGCATGAATACTACGGAACCAAGTATGGTTTTTCCGCCCAAAAGGGCCGCTAGGGCAAATATAAGTTGGTTCAATGGAGGGTAGTTGCTATAGTGCCTCGCGCTTAGTTCGCCCATACCTTGATATAGCTCTTGGGCATTGGCGATGAATAGATCTTTTTGAAGGATCAAAGTGTTCGGAACTTCTAAGTAGGGGTTCATAAAATGGCTGACCAGTTCCCCATCCCAAATGAAACGATAGAAATCTTGTGAGAGGTTGGGTTCTACGAATACGAATATCAAACGAAAAATGATGCCGATGATTAAAAGAAATCTAAAGTTCCATTTTTCGAACTGTATTAATTTGAAACAGAGAAAAAATAGGGCTGCAAACAGCGTCAATAACTTGATGAAGTCTATACGTTCGAGATGATATGCGAAGGTATAATAGAGTGCTGAACTCAACAATGCCAGTAGTATAGAGATTTTGTGGAGTTTGAAATATGAGATAGCCCTTTTCAACATTGATTTTCGAAATTAATTTCAATAATTGAAAAATAGGAAATTTAAACGAGTTAATCGAAAGAATGTCAAGCCCTTGACGTAAGTGAATTGAAGAATACAAACCCGAACCCTAAAAATAGCATGAGGTGAAAGGGAAACAACCCGAAATCATTTAAGGGGATAGCGGAGTACATACCAAATAGAAAATAGATCATAAGGGCGCACTCCAAAATCATATTCATCGAGAGTTTCTTGGTGATATATTTATTGCCTTTCCAGCTATCAGTAAGGTTGTTGATATTAAATTTGGGTGTACGAACAAATTCGCTTCGTTTACCCATATGACCTTCTATTACGGCTACCGAATTGTGTAAAGAGAACCCCATCGCGACCGAGAAAAAGGTAAAGAATAATTTAATATAGTCGATGAATTTTTCAAAACCACTGCCTTGTATGCTCTTGAAAGTGAACCAATAGCACACAAATAAAATAACAGTACTCAAGATAAAGAAGCTCAGGGCATCAAAAACCCAATCTAAATGGCCGTAGATATTTTTTATATACAAAGACGGAATACTCAAAACGGCTACAATGAACACGCATAAGAACATGGAGCTGTTTAATAAGTGCATTACCCCATGAAACTTGGTTTTGAAAGATATGTTATTGGCCGTGAGTACGCTCCAAACAGATTTTCTGAAATTCTCGGCTCCACCTTTGTTCCAGCGAAATTGTTGTGAACGCGCAGCCGATATTACAACGGGAAGCTCGGCAGGTGTTTCAACATCTTCTAGATATTTGAATTTCCAATTTTTTAATTGTGCGCGGTAGCTCAGGTCAAGGTCTTCGGTCAAGGTATCTCCTTGCCAGTTTCCGGCGTCTAGGATACATTTTTTTCGCCAGATGCCTGCCGTACCATTAAAATTGATAAAGTGACCTTTGGCATTTCTGCCAACCTGTTCTAAGGTGAAATGCGCATCAAGGGCAAAAGCCTGAATCTTTGTTAAAATTGAATAATCACGATTGATATGCCCCCATCGGGTCTGTACCACTCCGATTTCTGTATCCTTGAAATAAATAACGGTCTTTTTTAGCCAGTCGCTATCAGGTAAAAAATCAGCATCAAAAATGGCAATAAAATCTCCCTTTGCGATTTTGAGGCCTTCTTTTAGAGCACCGGCCTTAAAGCCTTCGCGATTTTCACGTCGTATATGTTGAATATCTAATCCTGTTTTTTGAAGTGCCTTGATGTGCTTGGCAGTATCATTGACAGATTCATCGGTAGAATCATCCAAAACCTGAATTTCGAGCTTGCTCTTCGGATATTCCAGTTTCGCGATGTTTTCCAACAATCGGGTCATCACATATTCCTCATTGTACACAGGAAGCTGAATGGTTACGAACGGAATTTCTTTTGGATCCAAAAGATTGAACTTTGGAGCGGTCTGGTCATTTCTTTTGTGACCCAAATAATTAATCAAAAGATTCAATTGGGCAAGACTGTAAAAGAATATCAATAGTAAGGCGATGCTATAGATAGATAAAATGATATATGTTATAATCAATCCCATAATTATTTAATGCTATACTTGAATATCCAGCTCAAGATTTTGATGCCGGCAAAGATACTCCCTTTTACGGTTCCCGAAACTTTTGAGGTGCCAATTCTTTTTTTGTAATGTACTGGCACTTCGGTATATGTCAATTTTTTTTTTAAGGCTTTTAACTGCATTTCTACGGTCCAGCCATAGGTTTTATCTTCCATCCTCAAGGCCAGTAACTTGTCATACTTTATGGCTCTAAACGGTCCGAGGTCGGTATAAGTTGCACTAAAAAACAATTTCATCAGGAAAGTGGCTAGTTTATTGCCAAAAACCTGTTGTGGTGTCATTGAGCCTTCTTCCCTTAGTCTCTTGTCTCTTGCGCCAATTACAAAATCGATGTTTTTTTCTATGATTGGGGTAACTATTTTGGAGAGTTCTTCGGGGTAATCAGAATAATCTCCGTCGATAAATACGATAATATCAGGTGGTTTAGACTGTTCGGCTACATATTGCATACCACGAAGGCAGGCGTAACCATAGCCTTTTCTATTTTCCTCAAGTACAGTAGCTCCTGCTTTTTGAGCATTCTGGGCGGTTTGATCAGAAGAATTGTTGTCAACCACGATTATTTCGGTCACGATATCAGGAATCTCTCCAATAACCTTTGCAATGGAATCGGCTTCGTTGAATGCAGGAATGATAACTTTGATGTCCGTCATTTATTTTAAGTCCGATAATTTATTTTCGCGTTCAAAACTACGTAAAGTAGACCATTCTTTGATTTTCTTTCCGTTCTGATATTTTTCGGCCGAAGTTAATTTTTCATTTTGGTATTTAAGGCAATACCCATTTTTCTTTCCTTTTCTGAGTTGGCATTTATGTGATATCCTCCCTTTTTCATTATAGAACAGCCACCATTGTGTCATTTCTCCATTGATATAATGACCTTCCTTGGTTATGACCATATTTCTATGGTAAAAATACCAATATTTTTCTCGCTTATTATATTCGTAATGACCTTGTTCTGAAATACGACCGTTCCTATGGTAAAATTTCCAATACCCCATTTTGACCCCAGAGCGTAACCAACCTTCGGATTTGATTTTACCCGTTTCGTAAAAGTCCTTGAAATAGGTGTCTTCTTCTCTGGGCAAACTTCCGAATAGAAAAAGCAAGGAAATCATAAAGAATAGCTTAGTAAACATAGCCACTTATTATTATTATTTATTTGTGATTGACGAATTTCATTAAATCCACATCATTGCCCAACAAGACTTCGGTAGGATTTATACGGCCTTCCAAGGGGCCATTTTCTAATTTCAGCACTCCGCGAGGACATACGGCCGCACAAACACCACAGCCTACGCAGCTAGAACGTATAATGTTTTCTCCTTTTTGAGCGTATGCTCTTACGTCTATACCTTGTTCGCAATAGGTAGAGCAATTGCCACATGAAATACATTGCCCCCCATTGGTGGTGATTCTAAACCTTGATTTAAAGCGTTGTACAAAACCTAAATAGGCTGCCAAGGGGCAGCCGAACCTGCACCACACTCTATTGCCGAATATGGGGTAAAAGCCTGTTCCTATGACGCCTGCGAATATAGCCCCTATCAAGAAGCTATACGTATTCATCACTCTTTGAACTTTAATACCCAAGACGGTACCTGTTTCAGTAAAAAAACCATATAATGTCATTCCTGTCATCACAAGAGCGAAGAGCAATACCCCATGTACCAACCAGCGTTCCACTTTCCAAGAAAATAAAGATTTACTAGAATGTTGTCTGTATGGGTCTCCAAGTGTTTCTGCCAACCCGCCACAACCGCATACCCAGGAACAATACCATCTTTTGCCAAAGAAATATACCATTACAGGTACAATGACCAGGGTGAGAATAATACCCCATACCAAAATGAACAATCCAAGACCTCCAGAACTGATAAGCTCCTTTAGGTTCCAGCTAAAAAAGAAGTCGTAATCCAAGGGGAAAGCGCTCTTAAAATCATATCCTTTAGAGTAAGACAGTTGTAGGCGTACCATGATTTCAGGAATCAAAAATGCAAATACAATCTGAAAGAACAATACCGAAGTGGTACGTACTATCTGATACATATTGTGGCGATATTTGATATACATTCTAACCGCCATTACGGTCATTACAATGCAGTACATTAAGCCGTAAACGAACCATTGCCCTGCGGGATTTCCGCTTAAACTCTCACTGATAGGGTCCGCTAGGTAGGTCCAGTTAATGGCGTACTCCGGAAGGAAATATAGAATAAGATAAAAAGAGACCAAAAAGATAAAGACCAACCACGCTACAAAGCCTTTATTGGTAGCGCCCTCTAAATAGGTGCCATTGTTTTTTATCCCTTTTTTTCCTAAAAGAACAACATTGGGAACAATGAACATTAAAGCTCCGATGATGCCCAATCCAAAGGTGAGGAACCACATAAGGCCTTTATTTTCTACAATGAATCCTTTTCCTGCCGATTTTGCAATATTAGCGGCCATTTCATGAGGTTTCCTGTAAATAATTTTCCCGTATTCTTTATTCTTTCTATGCTGAGCGTTTACACTTTCTAAAATGGCAGTGACCTTTGGCGATAAAGAAGAAACTCCGCCGAATTCTTTACCAACAACATCTTGTTGTAGACGGCCTATAAAAAGTTCGCTTTTTATGCCATTATCTGCTACAAATTTTTCAAAAGTATCTTTAGATACTTCGAATTCTCCAAGGAGTGGTAGTGCCGCAAATATGCCTAATCCTATCAAAAATATGACTAGACCTATATTTTTTATTGTTTTCATAGTGTGGTATTGTTGCTTAGGCGTTGCTAAAAATTCGTTTCCAATTTTTTTTCTTGGGACTTATATTCGTTCCGAATTCCGAATTAAAACGCTGTAGGATCTCCGTTTCATATTGCTTGTAGAATTCGGGGTCAAAATTGGCGTCTTTCAAATATTCCATGATATAGTTGACATCTCTTTTTTCAGTAAGCCAACGGTTAAATATTTCATGTCGCATGCGTATTCCGAAAATATTGATGCCCAAAAATTGCTTGGTTTTAGTATGGAATGCCACGGTTATGCATATTTTCTCTTTAGGATGCCTCCAATGAAAATGTTGTTCGTATTCTTTTCTGGCCGGGCCTTTTGCAAATACCCACCCATAGGTCTGATATTCAATATCGAGAAACTTGGCCGAGTTGAACCAATGCCCCGGCTTGTATTCAATCTTGTTTCCGCAGAGGGTCTGTGCTAGGGTTTCGCCCATCATTCTGCCCGTATACCAAACCGCTTCGATAGGTCTACGGCTACCAATAGGCTCATGTTGTTCGGCGCAATCACCAATGGCATAAATATCTTGAATATTTGTTTCTAAAAATCGATTTACTTTAACGCCACGGCCTAGGGCTATGCCACTATCTTTTAGGAAATCAACGTTTGGCGAAACACCGGCAGTGAGACCCACGACATCACAGGGTATCTCCTCACCTGTTTCTTGTATGACTATGGCCCGTACACGTCCTTTGTCATCCGATAGAATTTCTTTAAGATTCATTCCCAATCTGAGGTCAATATGGTGTTCTTGAATATGTTCATTTAGCATTTGTGATTCCCCGGCAGGCAGTACCCCGTTCCAAAAGCTATTTTCACGCACCAAAAAGGTGACAGGAATATTCCTGCTACGTAGCATCTCGGCCAATTCTATTCCAATCAATCCTCCACCGACGATTACCGCACGTTTACAGATCTTGTTGTCGGGGGCATTTTTTTCTAGGGCATCTAAATCTTGTTTGGAATACAGGCCCTGTACGCCGTCTAAATCTTGTCCGGGCCAGCCAAACATGTTAGGTTTTGACCCTGTAGCGATTATTAAGGTGTCATAATCAAGGGTTTGCCCATCTTTTAAATGGAGTTTTTTATGGGCGTGGTCAACAGTGGTGACAAAGCCTTTTACCAAATCGATTCTGTTTTTTTTCCAAAACCAATTTTCATACGGTTGAATATGGTCGAACTTCATATGGCCCATGTATACGTACATTAAGGCAGTTCGAGAAAAGAAATAATCAGTCTCTGTGGAAACGATGGTGATCTTCTTGTCTGAATTTTTCCGAATATGTCTCGCAGCCGTGACGCCGGCAATTCCATTTCCGATAATTACAATATGCTCCATTTGTGTTTAGGTTTTCAATCAGTTAGTTTTTCGATACCTTGTACTTGTATAGGTTAGTCAGTCAGTAAATGAAGATTTTTCATCTCTTCCTCGAATTTAAAAATGGATTTTTCAACAAAGTCACCTCTACGGTTATTTTAAGTGCCCGTTGAAGGTATAGGTCGATGCTAAATCAATAAACTTAATATTAGAAATCAATTTAGAACTTCTCTAAACAGGCATACTAATGCATATTGTTTGTTATCAAATTGTGATACTTTATAGGTTCCTTTGACCCGATGCAAATCAAAATAATGAGAATTTTGTAGGCTCGCAGCTATTTTTGCGACAAAAGATAATATTTTAAATGTATAAACTAATCTTATGAAGAACAAAATAGGAATAATGGCATTGCTTCTCTGGACAAGTTTTTCAATGGCACAGGGCGGTAGTATGTTTACCGAGCAGGCAGATCAATTTTTCAAAAAATATGTAAAAGAAGGTCGAGTAGACTATGCGAGCCTTAAGGCTAATCCTGAAATGTTAGAAAAATTGCTGCAAATGACTAAAGAGGTTTCAGTTTCCAAGGAAAATGCAGCGCAGTATCAGTCTTTTTGGATAAACGGCTATAATGTATTGGTTATTAAGGGTATTGTAGATAACTACCCTTTAAAATCTCCCTTAGATGTGGCGGGGTTTTTTGACAAGAAAAAACATGATATCGGAGGCATCAGTATTACCTTAAATGATATTGAAAATAAATTGTTGCGAGCTAATTTCCCTTCAGAGGCGCGTTTTCACTTTGTATTGGTCTGTGCTGGGCTGGGCTGTCCGCCTATTATAAATTCGTCTTATAAGGCATCGACCTTGAGTGCCCAATTAGAAGAGCAGGCCAAGATAGCCCTGAATAATTCCGATTTTATTCGAGTAAATAAGAACAAAGTAAAGATTTCACAGATTTTTGAGTGGTATAAAGGTGATTTTACTCAGGGTGGTAAAAGTTTGGTCGATTATATAAATCAGTACAGGGTCGAAAAGTTGCCAGGAAAGGCAAAAATATCCTATTATACCTATGATTGGACCTTGAATGAAATGAAATAAGTTTATTGATTACTGCTATCACCGAGACTAAAAATAACATTAACTATAAATCTAAAAATGACATCAAAATGAAGGTAATAAAAAGACAATTGATATTCATAGGCTGCCTGTTTGTTGCGGCCATCGGCTTTGCACAAGATGAGGATATGCAGGATGAACCAGAACAAGCACAGAGTAATGTTCAAGAATATACCCCTTCAAAACTTTTGAATAAAGGGCAATGGGACATCAAATTTTTTAATGGCCTTTATACGCAGACAAAACAAACTGATAGTAATAGTAAAGCAGGAGATATTGACAGGCAATCTTTTTTTACAAATACAACAGAAATTTATACGGGAGTTAGCGAGAATTCAAGAATAAATTTGGGAATTGTTTTTCAAATACGAGCGAATACCTTCAACGGAGCAAGTGCACTTAGTACTTTGAGCTTTGAAGATAATACTACAGATGCGCGTAGTGGGCTGACCACAATAGCACCCTCTATTCGAGTGCAACCATTTAAAAACATCGGAAATTTTTCTTTTACAAGTTCGTTGTTTTTTCCAATTTTCGAAGATGTTCCAAACGCTCCATATCTCGATAAACGCAGTATTTTTTGGGAGACTAAGTTCTTTTATGACAAAACTTTCGGGGGCGGTGATTGGCAACTATTTACTGAGGTAGATCTAGGTTTTAATTTTGGAGAAAAGGCAATTGAGGCTGATGCAACAACCGAGAACACAGGAGAACGTTTTGCAAACAACAGCCTTACGTTGCCCTTGAGTATTTTTCTTAGCTACTTTCCTTCTTCGAAATCCACAATTTTTATTAATGGGCAGCAGTCTTTTTTAATTGGATATGACAATCCAACAAATAGTAATGGGGATAATTTTTCTCAAGACTATACCGCTTTAGGTTTTGGGGGAAAATATCAATTGACCAATGTTTTGAATATTGAGGTTTCATATAACAAATTTGTAAGAGGTCATAATTTTCAAGGTTTAGGTCAGACATTTAGCTTTGGTTTGAGGGTGATTTTGTAGGTTAAGGCGCCCCTTTTAATCGCTTCATAGGATAAATAGCTTATTTTAGGGGCTTAATTGCTTTTAAATGAAAAAGTTAGAATTTCTGTTAGTACTTTGTCTTTTGCAGTTATCCTGCGCAAGTCAGGTCAAAGAGAAAATGAATGGGGTCAGTTTTGTGGCCTCAAGAGAAGAGGTGGCTCAGAAGAACATTCAAGAAGTCTTGAACGTACATGCCAATTACGCCGCTGTAATGCCCCTTGGTTTTATGAGGAATATCAATTCGCCAGAAATAATTTTTGATACTGAGAGACAATGGTTTGGTGAAACCAGTAAAGGTGCAGAACAATATATAGCCTTGTTGCAAAAGAATGGTATCAAGGTGATGCTAAAACCACAAATTTGGATTAGGCATGGAGCGTTTACAGGAACTCTTGAAATGAATTCGTCAGAGGATTGGAACGCCTTGGAAGCTTCGTATGAAAAGTTTATTCTTGCCTATGCTGAATTGGCGGCAAGAACTAAGATTGTATTATTCTGTATAGGCACCGAACTGGAGCAGTTCGTGAAAAACAGACCTCTTTATTGGAAAGACCTTATTAAGAAAATAAGAAAAGTGTATAAGGGAGAATTGACCTATGCTGCCAATTGGGACGAGTACCCTCGAATCTCTTTTTGGGAGGAGTTAGATTATATAGGTATAGATGCCTATTTTCCTTTGTCTCAAGAGCAGACGCCATCAGTCGAGCAACTCAAAATCGGTTGGCAAAAATGGAAAACGGAAATTGAAAGTTTGTCTAAAGAAAAAAACAAATCGATTGTTTTTACTGAATATGGTTACCGTAGTATGGACTTTACCGCAAAAAAACCGTGGCTTGTTGATCGGATTGATAAAAAGGTGAACCTAAAAGGTCAGGTAAATGCAAAGAAGGCCATTTTTGAGGAATTTTGGAAAGAAGATTGGTTTGCTGGTGGGTATGTTTGGAAATGGTTTGTTCATCATGACAGGGCAGGAGGAAGTGCCGACAACCGTTTTACACCCCAGAACAAGCCCGCACAGGAAGTTATTAAGGAGTTTTACCGAAAAAATTAAAATGGCACGTTTTGTACGTATACTTTTTTTGATTCTTTTAGCGGTAGCTTGTTCTACCGATGGTGAAAGCGTTTTGGGAAGTTTGGAGAATGCTGTGAAAGATCGTGTGATCGTTAGGGATAATGTGATTGCATGTGCAGCTAGTAATGAAAAAGATGACATGGTGAGCATATACGTATACCCAAGAGATGGCGTTTCAAATCTTCGCTATTTTGAAACAGAAACTGCCGAAGTTGACAAGAATAATTTCTCGGCTTATATGGAATACTTGCCTCCCTTGCTAAATGTTTTTAATGGCTACCTCAAACGGTTCGAGATTGAGGTTTCACAAGAAAAATGGGTGATTGTCACTTTTGATGAATCGGGTAAGACCCACCTTTCGAACCCTATTCGCTTAAAACAAAACACAAAACCTACCGAATATCTGCCCCAGAATGTATCAGTTAGTGACAGCGCGAATACGCCGATATTCTCATGGCATGATGGTAGGTATGATGATACTGAAATATATTTTCAGGTAGTTTCGGATGTTCAGGGCAATTTGCTTTCGGGCACCTATACCTTTGAGAAAATATTTCAGTATTACCAATTGGACAATGTGGTGCTGAATATCACAAAAATCAGCCCGCCGACCTTGAAAATGAATACCTCCTATAACTTTACCTTATTGGCCGTCAGTGAGGATAATTGGGTCAATTTACTTTCGGAAATTTCTTTTGACTTAAATTAGTGTCAAATAACTTTAGAGTGAGTCACAGAAATCAAAATTACCTTTTTGTTTTATTCTGCTTCGAGTTATATGTCTGGCGTAGGTAGGGCTATAGAAATAATGCGTAAAGTGATACGACTAAAACTGAATGCGTATGAATGGTTTATAGTTAAATTGGTGTATAGTATAGTCACCGCCTTTAGGTCGTGATATCTTTGTAACAAGAATACCTTAATTTTGTAATGTTAATTTTTTTTTTGGTTTTTGCAATGACTAGACCAATTTTACTTTTTTTTATGGTTTTAAGCGCTGCCTTCGGAAATGCGCAGGAAGGTATTGTTCGTGATATTAAAATTCAAGGGAATAAAAAAATAAAGACCTCCTTTATAAAGAAAATAATAGAGGCCGAAACAGGAGTGGCTTTAGATTCTTTGGTCCTAAAGAAAGATATAGCACGCTTAAAAAGACTTCCTTCAGTATCCTATGCCTATTTCGAAGTTTCCTCTGCCGAAAATAATACTTACAATGTGCTCTATACCATTGAGGAAAATTTCACACTGATACCCTTTGCTAATCTATACACCTCTTCAAATGATGAGTTTGCATTCAGGCTAGGTCTTCAGGAATTCAATCTGTTCGGCAGGAATATTATGCTTGGGGGGTTTTATCAGTATGATGTTTTTAATTCATATGGTGTAAATCTGAGAATGCCTTATTTGTTCAGCAAAAAGTTTGGCTTGACTGTAGATTATAAAGATCTTACTACCCGAGAACCAGTTTTCTTTGACAACGCCACCGCGGATTATAAATACAACAATCATGGTTTGGAAGTCTTAGGACTGTATGAGTTTAATTTCAGCAATAGAATAGAATTTGGAATAAGCTTATTTACAGAAGATTATGAGTATATTTCTGGAGCCACAAATTCAATGGTTCCACTAGCACTCAAGGTCAATAAGCATTTATACAAGTTTATCTATAACTTTGATAATATTCAATATAATTATCAATACCTATCAGGATTTCGAAGTACTTTGAATTTTCAATATGTAGGGAGTGCTGATAAGAACCTTCCGGAGTTTGTTATAGGATTCAATGATTTTGTGTATTTCCATAGAATAGGAAATCGCGGCAATTGGGCCAATAGGCTTCGTTTGGGTCTTGCAAGTAATATAAAAACTCCTTTTGCCCCATTTTCTGTAGATAATAATTTGAACGTTCGGGGGGTGGGTAACATTATTGATAGGGGTACGGGGGCTATTGTTCTTAATACTGAATATCGTCATACCTTGATTGATAAAAATTGGTTCGTTCTTCAGGGCAATGTATTTGTTGATGGAGGTACATGGCGAAATCCCGGGGGAGGTTTTGGAGATTTTACCAAAAGCCAGAACATTCGGGTATATCCTGGTGTAGGTCTTCGGTTAATACATAAACGTATTTTCAATGCGACATTCCGTATCGATTATGGTTACGGCGTTACAAAGGATGCCTCTCGTGGTATTGTTTTTGGCATTGGGCAGTATTTTTGATTTTCACCAGACAAGAATGCTGCCGTTGAGGCTGTAGGTCGAACTCAGGTTTTAAGGATTTTTTAAATCTAGAACCTGATTATAAATAGCATCGACATTTTCAATTTTTAGCAAATCTACTTCTGGATCTATATACGTTTGTGAACCTCTTCCGTTAAGAGATACCTTTGAATTTACATACACCGAGATGTTTTTGTCTTTGTTTGGATTGTATTTTTGACCTAGATATTGCCCAAACTGCCAAATCATATCAGGTTGAAAGCTCATTTGTTTTTCTTGAATTACCGTTAAATGCTGAGAAGGATAGATAGTGAATTTTCTCTGGTTCTGGTTATTTACCACTGTAAATTCTGTAAACCCATTTTTTTCCATAACCATAACGTGCCATGCGAATCGGAGGCCGTTTTCTGTCCAAAGCACATGGTCTGAAAATATAAAATGACGTAGAGGGGAAAGAAGTTGAAAAAAGAAGAAACCGTATAGTAGTTGAATCTTGACTTTATGAGTGAGGAATGTTCTGGTCGTTGCCGGAAGTTCTTCTAGGTTCAGATTTATTTTTTTAAATAAATCTCTCCACTCATCAGCAGTGATAAAAATAAGACTTCCTGCAATCATTAACCACGGAAACATACCTATGTTGAACAGCACATAGGTCATTATATGAAAAAACACTACCAAGAGGTAAGCCCATGGTCTGGTCTTTTTTGTCCATAATAAAAAGGGAATCGTGAGGTCGTACAGCATGCCGCTCCAACTAAACAGATAGGCTGTGAACTCATATTCGAACAAACTGCCTACAAGCGGAATATCTGTTCTGGCTTTAAGCCATATTTTTAAGGGTTGGGCATTGAAAAGCCAATCGGGTTTTATTTTTGCGATTCCGCCAAAAAAGTAAACGGTGACCAATTGTAATTTTAATATAATAATGGTCCATACAGGAACTTTGGATAAGCGTATTTTTTTAGAAAAGAGGGCGTCTAAGGAATAGTTGCCGTTCGCGGGAATCCAGATTAATAAGAAGGCGACCAATGAGACAAAATAATAATGGTTCAGATACCATGACTTTTCTATAAGCTCAAGATAGGTGAAAGATAGAAAGAAAAAGGGAGTAGCGATTCTATATAAGAAACCGATTCCGATAAGAAATGCCGAAAGTGCAGATGCGCCAACAATGATGTACATGGTGGTTGTGCCAAAAGGTTTGATCCAATCGAAAAATTGATATGTAAAATGAAATGAAGCTGAGGTGTAACAGGCTTCTACCCACCCTTTCCATATAAATCGAAGCTGTGAGAAACACAATAGAAGACCAAAGGCGATTCTAAAAATAGCCAGAGGAAGGATTGATGTAGGTTTGTCGAGTTTTAAAAATAGTCTCTTAGTCACCGTCATTGTCGTTGAATGTAATGGTGGATCCTAAAACATTAGCCATGTCTACTTTAATGAGTACCAATAAATTGGTAAAAGCGTTCTTGAGGTCTACCACGGCTTCAGGATTTGATACTATTTCATTGCGTAATGAACCTTTTATGGCGTCTATTTTTTTCTGGCATACAGCAAACTGCGCAGCAATCTTAATAGAAAAGTCCTCGTTGCCAATTAAAATTAGAAAATCATCAAAACCGACTCGAAAGGGGGTCAATGCAAAATCACCCTTATAGCAGCGATTCAAGGAAATTAAATGCTGTTGTATGATTTCTAATGATGCGCCACTTCGTGGAGCCTCAAGTTCATCGAGTGCAATTGGGCCACCATTGGTATCGCCAAGAGGTTTGCCTAGTTTAGAGATTAGGATGGCTTCAATTGTTGAGACCATTTGGTTAATAATTTGGTTTTGGCTGCCTTCGACGCCGTTTTCTAGACCAGTAGTGAATTTTGAGTGGTAATCTGTCCAAAGTTTAGACAGTTCGTTTGCCTTGGTTTCTAGATTGTGAGCTACGGCCGTCAAATAATCGAGGCGTTTCGCATAATTAGTGCCCGTGGTAAAACTGGTGATGACCATTTCATTGTCTTCTGAGGAGAAAAGCAAATATTCCAAGGCTGAAATGCCTTTTGAGGAAGCCCCTTTTGAAGCAATAAAGGCTTCGTTTATAATTTCAATTTCGTCGATAAAGTCATTGATAAAATTTTCATTGGTAGGCCAGCGACCTATTTCTGAATGAATGAACGTCTTTGATATGTCGCCTATATTATAAAGCTCCATTTGTTTCCATATTTTAAGTGTTCGAAGCCATTGGTTTTGCACCTCGCTTAAATTCGTGGTGGTAGCTTCTTTCTCAAAATGTTTAATGCCGTCATTGAGCAGTGAAGTTTCTATAATGAATGCCGTATTAAGTCTCGAAATTTCGTTGTCATAAATATTGTTGAGCTGCGCTTTTTTATGCCGCTGCACTTCTGAACTAAAACTGACAGCAGCTTTTTTCTCACAGCTCAGCGTTAATAGAAGAATCAGAACTAGCAGGGGCGCCTGTCTATATAGGATTGTTTTGAACATTGTTTTTATTTATAATGAATTGATGAATGCTATCAATAGGGCTCTTTCTTGAGCGGTATAGGTCATAAAGGCCTTTTGAGAGTCTAATGCTTCACCGCCATGCCATAATATGGCTTCTTCAATAGTGCGTGCTCGCCCATCATGCATCATACTCGTGTGGCCGCTTACAGTTTCCACGATGCCAATGCCCCAAAGCGGTGGCGTTCTCCATTCGTTTCCGTTTGCCAAAAAATCAGGAGTGTTGTCGGCAAGATTATCACCCATATCATGTAAAAGTAAATCGGTATAGGGTCGAATGGTCTGATTTTCCAATGCAGAAATACTGTGGTTAGTGGTTTTCATTTTCGGAATATGACAAGCCGTACAATTTGCCCTTTTAAAGAGCTCTTTTCCTTCGAGAACATTTTGGTCGTCGACGTTCCTACGGGCAGGTACGGCAAGCACACTGGAGTAAAAGGCTACTTTATTAAGGTTTTTATCCGGAATTTCTGGAGTACCGCCATTGGCGATGTCATTACAATTAACTCCTGTTGGGCAATTCTCGTCAGGAAACAGAGAAGAGGTTATACCCATATCACCGGCAAATGCCCCGGCTATTTGTTGTTTGACTGTGGGCATATTAGATTTCCAACCAAATCTGCCGATTTCGAGGCTTTGTGTTTCTACGTTCCAGACGTAATTTAATTTTCCTGAAATACCGTCCTTATCGGTATCAAATTCATCTGCAAAATTTAATAATGTAGATTCTGGCACCGCTTCCAATAGGCCTAGGCCTATCATGATTGGGGCGATACGGGGCGATATACGCACATTTGCCGCCATTTCTCCATAAGCGAGATTTGTGATGGTATATTTTGGCCTGCGCAATGAAACGTTCGTGCCGTCAGGGTAGGTTACTGAAAAGGTCGTATAGGATACAGTAAAGCCGGCTTCGATGGTTTCGCCTAAAATTGCGCCATCTTGTAATTGTCCGCCATAGGTAGGTTCGGGTATATTGGCACCGGTCATTGTTGTTCCAGGAATGCTCAAACGCAATAATAGACCATGTGAGAGTTCGCCATCAAAAGCTGGGGGTCTTCCTTTGCCGTCTTTAAAATGGCATCCTGAACAGGATCGGGCGTTAAAAAAGGGCCCTAGACCGTCTCTTGCGGTAGTGGAAGCCGGGGCGGTTACCCAATTTTGTCTGAACAAAGAATTTCCTGTTCCAAAGTCTGCATCATCACTGCGATTTAAATTGGAGGCCTTAAAGCCGAAAGCATCATGTGAAGTATCAAAGATAGTTGTTTCGCCACCCGAAAATTCTTCCCCTTCCTCTGCGATTAATGGTGTATAACCGTCATCATTTTTTTGGCAAGCCGATCCCAGAAAAAGAATAAAAAGAGATACTAAATAATACGACCTATTGATTAATTTGATAGTTTTTGATTCTTGCGATTTTAATGCTAAATGTAATATGGTCATAGAATAGGATTAAAATAATTTTATAGTTTTCCATTTCCGAAAAAGGACTTGATATTGCGCCACTTGGATCCAAAATAAATGATTGTTCTCTTAGTGTTTTACTGGCTGGCCAGCGAATAAACTAGAAATGCTCTATAGTGAATAAACAAAGCCAGAGTCTCAAATGTTGAGGCCCTGACCGTTTACTAAGTGTTGCTGTGGCAGGCGATGTTAAATGTTCACCGTAATGCCCAGGGCGGCGGCACCTTCGACTAGTTTGTCTCCAAAATCCTTTAGCGCATTTATAGCCGTCAAGACCTTCGGTCTTTCAGTTGCATCAGTAATGGCGAAATCGAAAGGAGTTGCGGTAGCATTCAAGGTACTTTCGGCTGTAGCCAATAAAGCGATGATTTCTGCGCCAAGTGTGGCATCGGCTTCTGTAATAAGATCTTCCAGAGATTTTCCGTCGACTGAGGCATAACTACCTCTGTAGACGTTGGCGATGCCCGCAAAATTTAAACGAATATCTCTATGGGTGTTGTCGCTAAAGCAAGAATGTTCATCTTCCTGATCTTGGTTTTCGGTGGCGACTTCCATTCTTTCAACAGCGAGTTCCGAACTTGCCAATTCAGCGATTGATTTTAACATGTTCTTTAAGGCAATATCTTCATCAAGTGCTAAAAAAGTTGCCTTATATGCTCCACTGTTATCCCATTGGTCTATCATTACCTGTAAATGATCGATCAATAGTTCGGCGCAGACTACAATATAATCACGTCTCCTATCTTGATTGGCCGCAGTACCGCCATCAACAAAATCAGTGTACGGTCTTTGTCCGGCTTGTTTGGTCGATGGGTCTGTCAAATCTTGACCCCAAAGCAAAAATTCTATGGCGTGGTAACCAATTGAAACATTTGATTCACCACCATTACCGTTCAAAGGGGTTAGGCTGGCCTTGGTGACCTCTTTGGTGAGGTCGTTGATTATGCCAGAAGTGGCATTGCTGTCCACGTAATCAATGTAGTTTTCATCTAGCGGCCAAGAATTTAAATACCCTTCAATCTCTTCTGTATTGCCTGAGTCAATGGGGCCATCGGCAAAGCGATAGGCCTCTGTTGGGCCATAACTTTCACGTGAAGTTTTCCAAGCAGCTTTTGCGGCTATAAAAGTATCATCTGTCGGATCGGCTACAAAAGCGTCGATTGCCGTTTTAAGTAATTGTGCATCGATTATAGCGGCCTGATAACTTGCAATTACGATGGCGGCATAATTTGAAATTACATCTGATTTTTTAATTAATTTCGATTCTGGGTCTGGAGTATCATCATTATTGTCACTTGTGCAAGAGGCAATAATGAATACGAATAGGATATTCAAGACGTATTTGGTCACTCTGTTTTTCATATTATCTTTATTTAGACTTATTTAAAATAGAGTGCAAATATATTATCTCAAATCAGAATACACAAGCTTATTTAGACTAAATTTAAATAATATTTCATCGAGGAAAATCTTTATGAAATCAACTATTTTTTAGGTCTCTTGGTCAAAACTGGTGATGGTTGTTTAGCTTTGCAGTGATGCCTTTGAATTTTACGTTTTGCTTTTGATTCCTAATTAATGGGTTTGTATCTAAGCTTACGTTTATTTATAATGCTTGATGGGGCTACCTGATCAGGTGTAGGCCTGTCGAGTGAAGGTCTGCTTTTATGAAAATCATATTTTAAATGAACGCTATTTTTTCTTCTAAAATTCGAGTGATCGGTATATCGGTATTGTTGTTGGTGATGGTACTTCCTACTTTTTCACAAGACTCATTGCAGCTTGTGGTCGCTGAAAAGGGAGATGGTATTCTTTCTCTACTTCGCAAGCAGGGGGTTGATCCTTATGGCTGTTTTGATGATTTTGTAGCGTTGAATGTCGATAATATCAGAGACGGGCTGCATTTGTATGAAGGCAGAAGTTATCGAATACCTGAAGTGAAATTTGATATAGTCACCATTGTAGATTCTATTCAAGAGAATACCTCGGAGATTAAAAAAATTGTAGACGCACAGGTTTCTATTTTTGGAAAAAAGCATTCCACGGTACCCGTAAAGAGTAATCGGTTAAAGGGTACGGTGTATTATTTGATTTCCGGACATGGGGGGCCAGATCCGGGTGCTGTGGCCAAGATGGGTTCAAAATTGATATCTGAAGACGAATATGCCTATGATGTCACCCTGCGTTTGGCGAAGGAACTTATGTCGCATAAAGCTACGGTTTATATTATCATACGTGATGAAAATGATGGCATCAGAGATGATCGAATACTCGAGATGGATACCGATGAGGTTGCGTATCCTGATCAAACGATTCCCCTAAACCAAGCTGCTCGTTTACGACAGCGGGTAGAGATTGTGAACCAATTGTATCGAAAGAACAGCGGAAAATACCAACGGCTGATTGTCACCCATGTCGATAGCCGTAGCAAGGGTCAGAATATAGATGTATTTTTTTATCACCACAAAAAAAGTAAGAATGGAAAAAGATTGGCGGAAAGTATTCATAGAACTTTTGCCGAAAAATACAAAAAGTACCAGCCCAACAGAACCTATTCAGGAACTTTTGAGGATAGAACTTCTTTGTACTTGGTCAAGAAGACACATGCTGCGATGACTTTTATTGAGATTGGTAATATTCGAAATACAAAAGACCAACGACGTATTCTTGATCCTGATAACCGTCAGGCCCTTGCTAAATGGATTAGTGAAGGGGTTTTGTTAGATTTCGAAAGCCGAGAACTCTAATCGCAGGGTGCTTACTAAAAAAGTGCTTGCTCCGGGCTAGCGTGCCAGTCAGAGTGCAATTTTTCTTCTGTAATATTCGTGTAGTTGTTCGGGTCCGGCACCAAAATAATTTTTTAGGTGAATTATGCCGAAGTGATATTGCAATCGCAGCATTCCTTTTTCCTCATATTTTCGGGCTGATGTTTTTACTTTTTGAGGAAGTATTTTAAATCGGGTATTTTGATATAGTCTTCCGATAAATTCATTATCCTCATAGATTAAATAGCTTTCATTAAAGCCATGAGTCTTTGAAAAAATGGTCTTGGTCACAAAAAGAGATTGATCGCCGCCTCTACAAAGTCTGTGATTAATACGAGAGAACCATGCGAAAAATCGTAAAAACCTGCTGTTGCTGTCAAATTGCATTTGAAAACAACCGGCTTCGGAGCCATTCTTAACGGCAGTCAGAATACTTGTTTCAAACCGTTTCGGCGGAAAGGTGTCTACATGAAGAAAATATAAAATATCGCCTTGGGCCGCCCTTGCTCCAGTGTTCATTTGCTTTGCCCTTCCTTTTTGTGAATGTAAAACGGTAGCGCCTAGATTTTCTGCAATGGTTGCGGTGGTATCGCAGCTACCTCCGTCAACAACAATAATCTCCTTAATGTTTTTATTGGAGCTATTCTTCTTGATGTAAGAAATGAGTTTGCCTATATACGCTTCCTCGTTCAATACAGGAATAACAATGCTGATTTTAGAATTATCTACGCTCATTTAGGTCCCAGTCGTAGTTTAGAAAATTAATTTTAGAATCATCGGAAATGCGTATTTTCGAATAGTTGTTCAAATAATCTAATAGCGAATTGTTTTTAGTAAAATCCTGTTTGTACCATTTGAAAATTTTGGAAAGCTCAACGGCATGGGATGAAATTTTATTCCTAGAAATATCATTCACGAAATCTATGGTGGCCTCTTGCAATTGCTCTTGTATCTTAGAAGGTAGAAATGCCTCATTCAATAATTTAGGGCAGGAATAGGAGGCGCAGTTTATGGTAAAATGAATTCGAGGCTCATTCATTTTCCGAAGAATATCGTGTTCGATATAACCCAATGAATATTTCTTATTTCCGATAAATACTCGGTCTTTTCCCCAAGGGCGAAAAATACTTCTAATACTGTTCAAGGGGTAATTTTCCAAAATTAATTGTACTGTACCTGCATTGTATAAATTAATATAATAGGCTAGGCGTTCTTCTTTTTCTGCCGTTTTAGAAATAGGATTTTTTGCCAAGTGGTTCAAGTATTCATTCAAGATATGGCTATCTTTCTTAAAATTGGAATAATCAACATTACCATTCGTATCAACATATGTTTTCAATAAACCATCCCATACATCATGATTGACCGTGATAGCGACCCCATCAGGAATAGTACTGGTGTCATCGGTATTATTTAGGCATCCAAATAAAAATAGCGTTATTGAATAGATTATTAGGGTTGGGGTAGTCATTTGTCTGGTTCGTGTTTTATAAAAAGGTTTCAAGCAATTTGAAGAGTATGGCGCTCGCCAATGCGGCTATTGGCAATGTTAATATCCAAGAAAGTATGATTTTAGAAACCATTTTCATATCGGTTTTTTTGGTTACCGTACCTATTCCGAAAATAGAACCTACAGAAACATGTGTTGTTGAAACAGGTAGGCCATGAATGCTTGCCGTGGTCACCAATAAGCCAGTTATCATATTGGCGGTAAATCCTTGACCAGAATTCATAGGTGTGATTTTCTTGCTCATGGTTATGCCTACTTTTTTTGCATTCATAAGCCCTCCTATGGCCATTACTACTGCGATGGCGACCATACTCCATTTAATATCTAAAGTATTGATGACAAGTAATAAGCCTACAATTTTAGGAGTGTCGTTTAATCCACGGGCAAAGCTTACTACTCCTGAACTTAGATAGTGGAGCGCATCTAATATTTTTTGAAACGAAACGCCTAGTAGCTCTCCTTGATAGGTGGCGGTCAAATCACTTTTGATTGAGGCCGTTAATGTAGACGGAGAATCCATTTGCATTTGATTGCCCACAGTGGCTAAGGTCCTAGGGCCTTCAACCTTTTGTATAGATATGCTGTCATTTTTGTTTACTCCCAAAAGCTTTCTAGAGAATCTAAAAAACAAATATGCGATAAGGCTCAAGACAGCGGCCATAAGAGGGCTGACGATTAAAGGCATTAAGAATGTTTTTCCGAGTTTTAAAAAATTGAAATCACTGCCTACGGCCATAACACCCGCGCCAAAAAGAGCGCCTACCAGGCTATGTGTAGTAGATATGGGCATTCCTATGCGAGTAGCAATATATACGGTGATGGCAGCGCCTAGCGCAATGGCGATTGCAAAATTCGGGGCCAAGATTAATTCATTGGGAACCAAGCCTTTTCCTGAAAAATTCTTGACCAATTCTTCGGCTAAAAAAATGGCGACTACCGATCCAGAAAATGTAGTTATCGTTGCCCAAATTATGGCTTTCTTGTAATTGGTGGTTCCGCTTCCGAAGAGTGTTGCGACACCTTTAAAATTATCATTGGCACCATTGCTAAAGGCTAAAAAACATGCTGCTAGTAACAAGAGGATATAAACTAAACTCATTTAATATTAGTTAGGATAATAGTCTCTTTGACGTATGCGGTGTATTTTGCTTACACAAAAAATCAAAATATCATTTTTTTTAGCAACAACCTCCGCCATTATAGTGCCAAGTACTTTCGCTTATATGAATTTGGTCATTTGCTTTTGTCAAAGCCGCCGCTGTTTTGTCGCAGATGGCCAAGGGTTGGTTCTGCATAAGAACGTGGCCCGCCTTATCGTCAAAATAGGCTTCATCACCATAGTAAATGGCCGTTTTTCCGGTAAAAATACAAGGGCCGTCTTCGGGCATAGGGTCTTTGATGGCCGCCACTTCTATTGATTCTATGAATATAAGTTCATCTGTTGAGTAATGGTTGGGCGAGAGTATACGATATGATTTTCGTGCCCTGATTTCGATGGTTCCGAAGCCTGCGTCGGTCAATGCCTTGACATATTCTTTTATCGGAATGCTTCCGCTAAGGCAAAGGGCTCGTAATCGATCATCGTTTCTGAGGTCATGGTTCATGGGCTGTTCGCAGGTAGGGTCGCTCATCACTAATCTTCCGTGCGCTTTGAGTACGCGATACATTTCGGAAACTGCTTTTTTTAAATCTTCTGCCTTGAAAATATTAAATAAACAATTTTGCGCAGCGACATCAATGCTTTCGTCTTCAATAGGAAGATTTAGAGCATCACCTTTTACTAGGTTGACAAAATCGCTTTTAAACCAATTATTTTCTTGTTCCGCTACCTTGAAATTCTTTTGAGAAGCTTCTAACATTTCATCTACCACATCAACACCTGTGACACCACCTTTTTGACGCGAAAAATAAGAGAATTGCAAAAGTTCCATTCCCCCGCCAACGCCGACGTATAATACTTTGGGGTTGTTGACTAAATCTTGAGCTGAAACGGTACTGCCGCAGCCGTAATTCATTTCCTGCATTATTTTCGGAATAGAAAGTCCGGGAAATTGCCAAACGGGATTGGTTGTACAACATAGCCCAACATCTGGTGTCAAAGCTGCTTCTTTATATAAATCGTTGGTTGCTTTTAAATAGCTCATAGATTTTGGTATTATTTATTTCATTGCGATAAAACGCGCTGTGTGTATTATATTATTTTTATTAATTCTTTGAATAATTTTATCATTTTAGGCTCGGTGTCTCCAGCGATTTTTATGATTTCCTGAATATTGACTGGCTTTAGGTCGTCAGGGTCACATTCATCTGTCAAAACGGAAACCGCTATGATAGGTAGTCGTAAATGATTGGCGACAATTACTTCGGGTACGGTACTCATTCCTACTGCATCGGCTCCGAGTATTTTCAACATGCGATATTCTGCCTTGGTCTCTAGCTGAGGGCCGACCACCGAGGCATACACCCCTAAGTGCAATGAAATGCCTTCTTTTTCGGCAATGGCTATAAGATGTTCGCGCATTTTTTTATCGTAAGGTTCGCTCATATCAACAAAACGATCTCCAAATTCGGAAACGTTTTTGAAGCTCAGGGGAGAACCTCCCTGTAAATTTATATGATCCTCGAGGAGCATTATATCGCCTTTTTTGTAGTCTAGGTTTATTGCTCCCGCCGCATTGGAAATAAACAATTTCTGTATTCCCAACATATGCATCACACGAATGGGGTAGGTGATATCTAAGAAATCATAACCCTCGTACAAATGGAAACGACCTTGCATTACCACAACTTTTTTGCCCTCTATAGTGCCGTATATTAATTTTCCGGTGTGAAATTCTACGGTGGCCAATGGAAAAAAAGGAATGTGGTTATAATATGCTTCAATAGTGTTTTCAATAGTGTCTACTAATTTGCCAAGGCCCGTTCCGAGTACTATGCCAATTTCCGGATTGTCAAATCCTTTATTCTTTAAATAAGTGACAGATTTTTCTAATTGTTTTTTGGTAATTCTCATAGGTTCTTTAAAAAGGGTTGAAAGGTCTTGATATCTTTTATGTCTTCATAGCGGTCAATATCATTTCGAGTTTTCAACAAATATACTTTTTCATTTCTTAGATCGGATTGAGTATTTTTCAATACGGTTTCCGTACCCCATTTTTTATTCTTGAACAGTTTGACATTGAAAGCGGTCATTCCTAAAAGGTAATACCCGCCATCTGTGGCAGGGCCTATTACAAAATTATTTTCATTCAACATCAAAAAAGCATTTTCTATATCGCTGCCGTTCAGATCGAACATATCACTGCCGACAATACAGATTTTTTTATAGCCTGCCTCAAATCCTTCTAGAAAAGCATTTGCCATGCGTTCGCCCAGATCAAGGCCTTTTTGTAATTTTTTATTAAAAAAAGATTCGTCCCAAATATCATTCTTCCATATTTCCTCGGAATAATATACATGCTTGGCAGTAGGTACATCTTTTGTGATCGCTACGGTATGCCGTAATAGAAAGTTATAGATATCCAAGGCAGATTGGTCTCCGATGGTCGCCGCCAAACGGGTCTTGCATTTGCCCAGCTCAGGATTTCGCGTAAAAATAAGGAGCAGGCTTTTCGAAACTGCGCTAAAATCGTTTGTAGTGGCGGTTTCTTTTGTTTTTTCTTCAGACAAGATGGTGCTCAATGCGTATTGAATTAACGTATTAAAATTATGAGGTTTTTATAAGTCGAATATGGGTCAGTCTTTACTAGAAATAGAATCATATACTTTTTCTCCCTTGGTCAACAATTTTCCCCAATGCTTATTAAAGGCGTGTACTCTTTCGGTTTTGTTTCCTTGAGGAGTATAGACGGCATGTCCTTGGTTTTTCCATTCGAAAATACCTCCGTATAAGTTTTTTACATTGCTGTAACCTAGTTTCAATAACTTTTCTCCAATATCTTCCGAACGTACCCCAATGGAACAGTATACAATAATTTTGCTGTTTTTATCCGCTACCTTTGAGGGTATTGCATCTTTTTCGAAGGCTTTGTACCCGACCCAAATGGCATTTTTTATATGGCTTACTTCAAATTCTTCCTTTTTTCTAGTATCCAGAAATAAAGCTCCTTCAGATAGTATTGCTTCATTTACATAGATATAGGGGATGGTTTCTTTATTGAGATTTTTTAATGTTCTGTTCAGCTTGTTTTGGCCAATGCTAGACGTGTAAAAAAGCAGAAAAAAGCTCAAGGATAGAAAGAATCGCATATCGAATATTGAGTAATTAAGGATAAAAATACGGTTTTATGTGTGTTCTGATAAGTGCCGAATGAATGATTTATAAAATAAATAACTTCAAAAAGGCGTATTTCAGTTTTTGACAAAGGCTCTCATTTTTTCTTAGTCGCTATTTTTATGTATCATAACATCGAGGTCAAACTCAGGTTTATAAGAAAGATAAAGCCTTGTCAGATTGGTGTTCGCTTTGGTGCGGGTTTGTGAGCTACGGGTTTGGTGCTTCTTTGGGGTTTGAGAAAGCCTCTAGAATCATTTAATCACTGTAATTTTTAATAACAAAGTTCCAATGGCATTTTTTAAACAATTCGATAAACATATAAAGCTTAAGGTTTTTGGCATTTAATTTTTGTTTGAATTTTAATGTGGACTTGTTAAGATACGCGCTAACACTATATGGGGTGTTTCTTCCCATTTCATTTAATAGGAGATAGCTTTGATATCGTAAATAAGGTGCTAGATTTTTACCTCGATATGAATCAAATGTCCACATATTCAGTAAATATGCTTCATTGTCTTTTAGTTTGAACTTTCTTTTCATAAAAATAAAATCGTTTAACTCGATAAACATAAAAGCTGCAATCTCATCTTTGCATAGTAAGCCAACACATAGTTGTCCGTTATTAAAACCTTCAATTATCTCTTGATTGTTCAGTCCAGGTAATTTATTGCAGACTGACTTTACTTCCTCCAATCCTAAGTGTTTTAGCGTGTAATCAGAAGGATTTTCTTTAATTTCAGGAGGTTTACTATCGCTTATGCCCTCTTGAACCCAGTAGTATGGAATAATGAGTATGCCTATATTTGCTAATCGATTTGTTATCCCATGTAGAAATAATCCGTGACGCAAAATGTTGAACAGCCATTTTATTCCGTTTGTTTTAGTTCTTTTTTCCATTATTTAAAATTACGAGGACATTTCTAACATTTACGGCCATATTTGCCATTGCCAGATTCTAAATTCATTTTTTTTCTAAATTCCTGTGAGGTCATAATTCGTTTGCCATTTGCATTTGCAATGACATGAATTCGTCTTAATAAATCTATATTTTTAGCCAGTTTTGTTCTAGCTTCGTCGTACCAAATATTGTCTTCTAGCCCAACTCTAACGCCGCCTCCAATTGCGATTGAAAGTGAATTGACCTTTAGTTGGGTATTTCCAATTCCTGCTAAGCTCCATAGAGAATTGTCAGGAAGGTCTCTGATCATTATTCCGGCATGAATTAGGTCGGCTTGAGCACAGGCAATATTTCCCAATAACAGATTAAAATATAAGGGTGGACTTATGAGTTTTTTCTTTTCAAGATATTTCGCATAATTGATCATTCCTATATCAAATACCTCGAGCTCAGGAAGTATGCCTTTTTCTTTCATCAATGCGGCCAAATCTTGAATCATTTCAGGGCTGTTCATACTGGCAATGGCATTAAAATTTAAAGAGCTAAGTGTTAAGCTGCCCATATCGGGTTTTAATTTACCTTCTAACATTAAGGGGTCGCCCCTTTGCTCTAATTTATTATAAGTTCTGCCGCTAAGAGAAACACAAATTACAAGATAGGGGGCATATTCACGAATGCCGTCTATTATTTCAGCGTAGATTTCCTTTTTATAGGTAGGTTCTTGCGAAATTAAATCCCTAGCATGTAAATGAACCATGGTAATGCCAAGTTCAGAAGCTTGATGGACATCTTCAACAATTTCAGAAACGCTTACTGGTACATGTGGCGTCATCTCTTTTGTTGGAATCATACCAGTTGGTGTAAAGTTAAGTATCAATTCATCGGCCATATGATTTTATTTTTATTGGGAAATATAGCCTGTTAACCGTGAGAATCAATATAAAATCTTTCAAGGGTCATTAGTAACGTTAAGAGTA
>JASFYU010000148.1:0-11556 GCA_045046905.1 Flavobacteriaceae bacterium
TAATTTCCTATTCACCCATTGCTGCAGCAACGGCGGCCGATAATTTTTTATAGGTACCATTCTCAAGTCGGGACCTGACCGCTGAAAATGCTTCTAAGGTTACCTCGATATCCTCAAGGGTATGTGTGGCCGTAGGAATCATTCGTAGCAATATTAAACCCTTAGGTACTACCGGGTAAACTACGATAGAGCAAAAAATGCCATAATTCTCGCGTAAATCCTTTACAAGTGCCATAGCCTCAGGAATACTACCTTTTAAATATACGGGAGTAACACAGCTTGTAGTGGTACCAATATCAAAACCTTTTTCCTTTAGTCCGTTTTGAAGAGCGTTGACGTTCTCCCACAATTTAGCTTTCAACTCTGGCATTGTTCGCAGCATATCTAAACGCTTCAAAGCACCTTTCACATATATCATGGGAAGTGATTTTGCGAACATTTGCGAGCGTAAGTTGTATTTTAGGAAATCTATGATTTCTTTATCAGCGGCCAAAAAGGCACCGATACCTGCCATTGATTTTGCAAAGGTCGCAAAGTATACATCAATATCATCTTGTACGCCTTGTTCCTCCCCAGCTCCTGCCCCGGTCTGCCCTAAGGTACCAAAACCATGTGCATCATCAACGAACAGCCTAAAATTGTATTCTTGTTTCAAGGCGACAATTTCTTTGAGTTTTCCTTGTTCCCCGCGCATGCCAAAAACACCTTCGGAAATCACCAAAATACCTCCCCCGGTATGCTCCGCCATTTTGGTGGCACGTTCCAGATTTTTCTTCAAGCTTTCAATATCATTGTGCATAAAGGTAAATCGCTTGCCCATATGCAGCCGAACACCATCGATTATACAGGCATGTGAATCTACATCATAAACAATAATATCGTCCTTTGAAACCAAGGCATCTATGGCCGAAACCATACCTTGATAGCCAAAATTTAATAAGTAGGAAGATTCTTTGTTTACAAAAGCGGCCAGTTCTTGCTCTAATTGCTCATGAAAATCAGTATGACCACTCATCATACGGGCACCCATAGGATACGCAGCCCCATACTCCAAAGCGGCATCGGCATCTACTTTTTTTACTTCGGGCATATTGGCCAAGCCTAAATAATCATTGATACTCCAAGTGATAACTTCCTTTCCTTGGAATTTCATTCTATTGGAAATTGGTCCTTCCAATTTAGGAAAAACAAAATATCCTTCTGCTTGTGAAGCCCATTTGCCTAACGGACCTTTATTTTCTATAATCCTTTCGAATAAGTCTCTCATGAAGTTTCGGTTGATTCTTGTACTAATTAAATTTCAAAAACAATTTATATCTCTGAAGTTATTCCTGTATTTTGAAATTAAGTTGATATCGCGACAAAAATATAAATTTTTGCCAAGCATTCATAATATTTCTCTACCTCATAAAAAAAGCAATGACCTAATCCGCCATTGCTTTTAAATTTTTTTTACTACTAAATATATTATTTAATGAACTGGGTATGAGGAGTTTCCTCCACTCTATTACTATCGAAAAAGCCTTGAGCCTCCATCCATTCATCACTATAAATTTTACTCATATAGCGTGAGCCGTGATCCGGAAAAATAAGAACTACCCTACTATTCTTTTTAAATGCTCCGCTGGTATTTAATTGCTTAACGGCCTGCATGACAGCCCCACTGGTATAGCCAACGAACATACCCTCTGCAGTGGCAATTTTACGAGCCATATGCGCACTTTCTTCATCGGTTACCTTAATAAATTCGTCAATAATATCGAAATCCGTTGCGGCAGGAATCAAGTTCTTTCCTAAACCTTCTATTCTATAAGGATATATCTCTCTAGAATCGAACTCCCCAGTTTCATGATACTTTTTTAAAACCGAACCAAAAGCATCTACTGCGATTATCTTTATATTGGCATTTTTTTCTTTAAGAAATCTTGCCGTACCCGAGATGGTGCCTCCCGTGCCGCTACAGGCTATCAAATGTGTGATTTCACCATTGGTCTGCTCCCAAATTTCTGGGCCGGTAGTTCTATAATGGGCATCAATATTCAACTCATTAAAGTACTGATTAATATAGATAGAACCTTTTGTCTCTTCGTGTAATCTCTTGGCAACTTGGTAATAGGAACGAGGGTCATCGGCACTGACATGGGCAGGACAAACATAAACTTTCGCACCCATTGAACGCAGCATATCAATCTTATCTTTAGATGACTTTGAACTTACCGCTAAAATACAATTATACCCTTTTACAATACTTACCATGGCGATACTAAAACCTGTATTGCCCGATGTTGTCTCTATTATAGTGTCCCCTTCAGTCAAAAGTCCCTTGCGCTCCGCCTCTTCAATAATATAGGCGGCAACTCTATCTTTGGAAGAATGCCCTGGATTAAAAGATTCTAGCTTGGCATAAAAATTACCACTGAAATCTTCGGTTATTCTATTAAGTTTTACAAGTGGGGTATTTCCTATAAGTTCTAGGATATTATTGTAAACTTTAATCTTATCTTCCATAAAGCTTGTATATATGAAGAATACTTCAGCAGCGAAATTCTGAAATATTCTTGGGCAAAATTACGTTTTTTTTCCGATTATTGAATTTTACCTTCTAAATCTAATAAAAAGGCGTATTCTTTGGCCACTTCTTTCAAAGCTTCAAAACGCCCTGAAGCTCCGCCATGACCTGCTTCCATATTAATATCGAACAACAATAGAGCATCGCTAGTTTTAAGTTCACGAAGTTTAGCGACCCACTTTGCAGGTTCAAAATATTGTACTTGAGAATCATGTAAGCCAGTAGTCACTAAGATGTTCGGGTACATCTGGGCACTAACATTGTCATAGGGCGAATAGGACTTCATATACTCGTAATACTCCTTTTCATTAGGGTTGCCCCATTCGTCATATTCTCCTGTGGTGAGGGGTATGCCATCATCTAACATTGTGGTTACCACGTCGACAAAGGGTACTGCGGCAATTATGCCATTGTATAGTTCCGGAGCCATATTTATGACTGCCCCCATTAATAAACCTCCGGCAGAACCACCCATTGCATACAGGTGATCTGCACTGGTAAATTTACTTTCGATTAAGAATTTGGAACAATCCACAAAGTCATTAAATGAATTTTTCTTTTTCAATAGCTTTCCGTCTTCATACCATGGTCTTCCTAAATACTGACCGCCCCGAATATGACTCAAGACGTACACAAAGCCCCTATCCAACAAACTTAGGCGAATAGTTGAAAAATAAGGGTCAATTGTAGCCCCATAAGAGCCATAGGCATATTGTAGTATTGGGGTGTTTGCATCGAGTTTTGTATTCTTATGATAAATAATCGACATCGGTATCTTTACGCCGTCGCGGGCTGTGGCCCAAAGTCTTTTTTCTACATAATTCTCCTTTTTAAACTTACCACCCAATACTTCCTGCTCTTTTTTCACCTCTTTGGTCTTGGTTCGCATATTAAAATCGATGACCGAATTTGGGGTACCTAATGAATTATAGGAATACCGTAATATTTCGGTATCAAAATCAGGATTTGTACTAACATTGGCCGTATAGGTTTCACTTTCAAAGGGTAGGTGAAAACCTTCAGCAGTGTCCCATCTATTGATTTTTAGCATGTTAAGTCCGTTTTCTCTTTCGGATAACACATAATACTCCTTGAAAATATCGATATCCTCTAAGAGAACATCTTTTCTATGGCGAATAAACTCCTGCCATTGGTCTGAAGAAGTATTCTCTTCCTTGGCTCTCATTAATTTAAAATTTGTAGCCTTGTCTTTATTGGTCAGTATATAAAAAGAATCCTCAAAATGGCAAATAGAATATTCGAGTCCTCGCTCACGTGGTGAGAACACCTTAAACGTACCATCTGGGTTATCAGATTTTAATATCTGAAATTCCGAGGTCAGGGTGCTATACGACCCAATGATGATATATTTTTTAGATTTTGATTTATAGACAAAGGTTCCGAAGGTCTCATCTTTTTCTTGAAACACCAGTTCGTCAGCAGATGTGGGAGTGCCGAGTTTGTGTTTAAAGATTTTATCGGAACGCAGGGTAAGCGGGTCCTTTTTACAATAGAACATGGTTTTATTATCATTGGCCCATACCGCAGTACCTGTAGTATTTTCTATTTTATCGGATAATACCTCTCCCGTTTCCAAATTCTTAATCTGTAGCGTATATTGTCGTCTTGATACCGTGTCTACTCCAAAAACGGCCAATCTATTGTCAGGGCTTATCACAATTCCTCCGAGGTTGAAAAATTCATGTCCCTCGGCCATTTCGTTACAATCGAAAATAATTTCCTCAACAGATTCTAACAACTCTCTGTGCCGACTATAAATAGGATATTCCTTGCCGATTTCATAACGGGTAACATACCAATACCCATTTTGTTTGTAGGGCACTGAAGAATCATCTTCCTTGATCCTTCCCTTCATTTCATCAAAAAGAGCTTCTTGAAAATCTTTGGTATGTACCGTAACGGCTTTGTAATAGTCATTTTCCCTTTCCAAATGGGAAATGACCTCTTTGTCTTCTCGATCATTGAGCCAATAATAATCATCGACTCGAATGTCATTATGTATTATCAGTTCTTTTGGTGATTTTTTGGCTATCGGCGCTTTAATTACGGTCATATCAACTTTTTGATTTTGGCAAGAAATCGCAAAAGTAAGACTTAATAAAAAAATGCCTTTGTTTTTTTCAAGGGAATCATAAAAATATATTTATCGCTGGAATCAACTCGTCTAATGTTATAATAATTTTCTGTATGATTATTTTTCGCACCCTTATTATTATTTTTCGCTTAAATCAAACATCTCAAGAGGATTACCTAGTGTCGACGCTAAACAGGGCTATTGAAAAGGCTACCATCGTCAATGAAACAGAGCTTTCGGCAGTGGACAAGGAGGAAATGCCCACTATTCCTGGAATGGATTTCATATTAAAATAACAATCGAATCACTTGGCTTTTTGAGTGATACTTGTTATCAAGTATAGCAAAAGCTTCGCTATCCTAGACCAATAGCCCCAGGTTTTGTATCTTTTATCATAAGGTATACCCATTTAATCTCACCGGTGGGTTTAATTCCTTCCTGATAGCTATCGGAATAAAAATAATATTTTCGAAAGCATACCTTGTGTACCTACACCAAGGTCGCTGATTTATAAGATGTCGTATTTGGATAGGAAGTTGCTTTAAAGTTTTGGAACGCTCTCTTTTTGCATAGCCATAGCTATGGAAAACCAGTGAAAGGAGCCAAAACTTCAAATGAACGAGTTTATACGAGGCAATTGGTAGTTAAATTGGTATTATAAGCCATGATAGAAGTAAAAGAACAAAATGATACGTACTATTTTATCGTAAAAGCAGAAAGTGGTCATATTTTATTGAACAGTGTGCCGTTTTCGAACAAGGAGGAATTAAAACAATCGATACGTGATTTGAACGCTTCAAAGAATGTTTTAAACGTATTTGAAAGAAAAACCAACCATGAGGGGAAATTTCTTTTTAACCTAAAAAATACCGAGGGCAAACTTGTAGGAAGCAGTGCGCTTTATTATTCAGAGGCTGGTATGGAGAATGGCATTAAGAATTTCAAGGCACGAATTACGTTACTAGCCAGTCATGGCGCATTATAACTTTTTTAAAATAGAAAGTAATGAATCATGCATCTCATAAGTATAATCCAAGTGTGTAACCATACGTAATTTCCCCTGCCCCATGTCGATAATATGAACATCTTCACTCCTCAATTTTCGAAGAAATACATCGCTGCCCTGTTTACCTTCAAAGGTCTCAAAAATGACAATATTGGTTTCAATTGGCTCTACCTTTTTAATATGCGTAAGTTTTTCTAGCGCCTTTCCTATTTCCTTTGCTTTTTTGTGGTCTTCTGCCAATCTCTGAATATGGTTATCCATGGCATAGATCCCGGCTGCGGCTAAAAATCCGGCCTGGCGCATACCGCCACCAAGAATCTTTCGTATTCGTAAAGCACTGTCTATCTCGGTAGCACAACCCAATAACACAGAACCCACAGGGCAGCCCAAGCCTTTGCTCAAACAAACGCTAATGGTATCGAAAAGTGCCCCATATTGTTTTGGAGACTCGTTTTTCTGTACTATGGCATTCCATACACGAGCACCATCTAAATGAAAAGCCAGGTTATGCCTTTGGCAGATTGCCCTTATTTTTTTAAGTTCTTCTAGATCCCAGCATGCCCCGCCCCCCTTGTTCGTTGTGTTTTCAATACAGACTAGAGAAGTTAGCGGACTGTGGTAAAAATCTGGCGGATTGATGGCCTCTTCTACCTGATCGACCGTCATCATTCCCCTATGACCATCTACCAACTTGCATGAAACTCCACTATTAAAACTAGCTCCTCCTCCCTCATAATGGTACACATGAGCATATTTATCACAAATCAGTTGGTCTCCTGGGTTGGTGTGTAATTTAATGGCCGTCTGGTTGGCCATACTCCCTGATGGAAAGAATAGAGCCGCTTCTTTACCAAAAAAATCAGCTACTTTTTCTTCCAAGGCATTTACCGATGGATCCGCTTTAAAGACATCATCGCCGACATCAGCCGTCATCATAGCCTCTAACATGCCGGGTGTTGGTTTTGTTACCGTATCACTAATTAAATCAATTTTCATCTACCTACTTTTATTCAACAAAATAGCTCCTTGTTCAGCATGAATCAACCACATTGACTAGGCTAAGAATACAAGACCTCACTTAGAACTCCTTATTAATTTAGACCTAATACCTAAGGTAACCACCTTACGAATGTAAATCAATTTCTAAATTTATAGAAATTTGATTGTACAACCATAGTTAAATTCTAT
This sequence comes from Flavobacteriaceae bacterium, assembly GCA_045046905.1. Taxonomy (GTDB): domain Bacteria; phylum Bacteroidota; class Bacteroidia; order Flavobacteriales; family Flavobacteriaceae; genus JASFYU01. Next base: position 6,859 of record JASFYU010000148.1, read on the forward strand.
TTTTGCCTAAAAGAACACATAATGACAATTACTACAGACCTGTACAATGGTCTTTTAGATCGCCTTGGTGCGTTAAGGAGGTATCTTTGACGTTGATGCCAAGCTTATCGAAATAGAGAACGAACAAGAAAAAACCCTTGCCCCCGATTTTTGGGACAATCCGCAGGAAGCTCAGGCTCACATGAAATTCATACAATCTAAAAAACAATGGGTTGATGACTTCAATGCTGCCAAAACGCTAGTCGATGATTTAGAAGTTTTGATCGAGTTCCTACAAGAAGGTGAGGTCAATGAGGAGGAAGTAGAAAAACAGTACGAAAAGGGCCTGGATCAAATCGAAAAGCTCGAATTCAAGAATATGCTTTCCGAAGAAGGCGATGAATTACCGGCTGTTATACAGATTACGGCAGGTGCAGGGGGTACTGAAAGCTGCGATTGGGCGGCCATGCTCATGCGCATGTACATGATGTGGAGCGAAAAAAATGGCTACAAGATCAAGGAACTCAACTATCAGGAAGGTGATGTGGTCGGTATCAAAACGGTAACCTTAGAAATTGACGGAGAATTTGCCTTCGGTTGGCTGAAAGGAGAAAATGGCGTTCATCGCTTGGTTCGTATTTCACCCTTCGACAGTAATGCTAAACGACACACTTCTTTTGTGTCGGTATACGTATACCCTTTAGTAGACGATAGCATTGAAATCGATGTAAACCCCGCCGATATCGAAATAACCACAGCACGCTCTAGTGGTGCTGGTGGGCAAAATGTAAACAAGGTCGAAACAAAGGTGCAATTGGTTCATAAACCCTCGGGCATACGTATTTCCTGTTCAGATTCACGTTCACAACACGAGAATAGGGCTACGGCATTAAAAATGCTGAAATCACAATTGTATGAGATCGAACTCAGAAAAAAAATGGAAGCCCGACAGGAAATCGAATCCTCTAAAATGAAAATCGAATGGGGCTCGCAGATCCGTAACTATGTGATGCACCCTTATAAATTGGTGAAAGATGTCAGGACCGCGGAAGAAACGGGCAATATAGAGGCCGTTATGAATGGTGACATCGATCGCTTTCTTAAAGCGTTTCTCATGATGATGGGGCAAAAAGAAGAATAGTCGATCAGCTCATGCTACCCATTATTAATTGTTCACTGTTTATTGTTAATTGTTCACTGTTTATTGTTAATTGAAATTATACCGATGATAAAAATATACCATAACCCAAGATGTACAAAGTCTCGCGAGGGATTGGCAATTCTTGAGAAATCAGGTCAGGATTTTGAAGTAATCAAATATTTAGAAGACATTCCTAATAAAAAAGAACTGAAAGAAATCATCAGGGTATTGGGGATCACAGCTGAGCAATTACTACGTAAAGGCGAAGCTATATGGAAAGAGAACTTCAAAGGAAAAGCCCTCTCCGATGACGATATTGTTGACGCCATGATACAATATCCAAAACTAATCGAGCGCCCAATCGTAGTGAACAAAAATAAAGCGGTCATCGGAAGACCTCCCCAGGACATTTTAAAAATCCTATAATTGGCATTCTTTAAATTGAAGTTTAGGTCGAACTCGGAATGGCACGTTAATTGTTTGTTCCTTCACAAATTCATTTAACAAACTTTTAACCTATTGTCTTTAAACCTTCCTTTAATTTTATAATCAAACAAAAAGTTACCATTATGAAAATCAATGCAAAATACCTTATAAGCGCATTTATTGTTTTACTCGCCGTAGGTGAAGTACAGGCACAGTATGGCTATGGTCGTGGTTATGGCTACGGAAGCAGAGGTGGCTACGGAGGTAGAGGTGGCTACGGAAGACAACGTAGTAGTATTCCCCGTTTCGAAAACACCCCCAAGGCACCAGAACCAAAGACGGCCGAACAGATCGTTGACGGGGAGATGCCCTCCATAGTAGAAGCACTTGAACTCAATGAGTTCGAAACCGCTATTTTAAGTAGCACGCTTAAAAAGTATGTACAGCAACGTATTGAGATGCAGATCCTTAAACTGCCTCCTGAAAAAATGCGTGAGGGGATGGAGAAAATAACCGAGGAACAGGATAAAGAATTAAAGGCAGGGTTGCCTTTGGAGAAATACGAAGCTTTTATTGAACTCCAGAAAAATGGAGTAAAGAAAACGCAGAAAGAAAAAAAGAAGAAGAAAAAGAAGAGGAAGCGAAAAAACTAATAACCTAAAATGAAAAAACTTTTCCCCATTGCTATACTATTAATATCATTAACATTAAGTGCCCAAAGACCACAAAGAAACAGGCCTAAACCGATTACGATTACGGGAACAGTTTTAGACGAGGAAACAAACCAGCCTCTAGAATATGCCACTTTGGTATTACAGAGCCTTCGCAACCCTGATAGAGTGACAGGTGGTATCACCGATGCAAACGGAAAATTCGAGGTTGAGACCTTTTCTGGCGGCTACAATGTCAGCATAGAGTACATATCATACATCACCTATAAATTAGACGCTCAACGATTAAGAAGTTCAACCGACCTTGGTGTCATAAGGTTAGTATTGGACGTTGAACAGTTAGAAGCCGTAGAAGTTGTAGGCGAACGCACAACGGTAGAATTACGATTGGATAAAAAAGTGTATCATGTTGGCTCTGACCTGACCGTAAAAGGAGGCTCTGTAACCGATGTTTTGGACAATGTGCCATCAGTCTCTGTAGATATAGAAGGTAATATTAGTCTTAGGGGTAACGAAAGTGTACGAATATTGATTAATGGCAAACCTTCGGCCCTATCGGGTCTAAGTCCAGAAGCTTTAAAACAACTGCCAGCCGAAGCCATTGAAAAGGTGGAGGTCATCACCAACCCTTCAGCTCGATACGATGCCGAGGGTACAGCAGGAATACTCAATATTGTTTTAAAGCAGAGCAAGACAACTGGGCTCAACGGTTCTTTCAGTGTCAATGTTGGAAACCCTAAGAGCTATGGAGCCAATGTTAGCCTGAACCTAAGACGTGACAACTTCAATATATTTACAAATACTTCGTATCGGTACAGGAGCGGCCCCGGAAATGCACTCTTTGAACAAGAAAATTTTAATACGGATGGAAGTACCGCTAGTTTTCAAGATGAAATTCGCGATTACCAAAGACAGAGCGATGGCTTTAATACCAATATAGGGTTCGAATACTTTATTGATGAGACCAGTAGTATAACCAACTCTCTTGTTTATAGAAAGTCTAATGGTGATGACACCACCGATATCGACTTCTTTAACTTTGACGCAGCGCATAGCCCTACCATTCAAAGAAATCGATTTACCAATGAACTTGAGGATGAGGAAGATATACAATACTCGCTCAATTATGTGAAGAATTTCAATGATGATGGGCACAAGCTCACCTTAGATTATCAATATTCTGGTGGATCAGAACTTGAAAACTCGATTATCAATGAAATAGTTCTTGGAGAAAATACCAGACTACCGACCGAACAGACCATTAATGACGAAAGCCAAAAGAATCAATTGCTTCAAATGGATTATGTGCTCCCCTTCGGAAAGGATAATAAGTCACAATTCGAGTTTGGTTATCGTGGCATTTTCAATAAGTTCAATACCGACTTCAATTTCGGGATTCTTGAGAACGGTATTTTGACCAGTGATCCAAATTTCAGCAACGAACTCAATTACAAAGAGTATGTAAATGCCCTTTATACGCAATTGGGAAGTAAATTTGGTAAGTTCAGCATCCTTGGTGGACTTCGAATGGAAGCCTCAGATATCGAAGTTGAACTCGTCAACACCAATGAAATAACTAATAAAGATTATGTGAATTGGTTTCCCTCGATTTTTTTGGGATATGAATTTTCGGAGGAAGAACAGATTACATTAAGTTATAGTAAACGCTTGCGAAGACCGCGTTCGCGATTTATCAATCCATTTCCTTCACGATCAAGTAATACCAATCTGTTTCAAGGTAATCCTGATTTGGACCCAACCTATACTAACGCATTTGATATTGGATATTTGAAAAGATGGGATAAAATCACCTTTACTACTTCAGGTTATTTTAACCAATCGACCGGGGTGTTTCAATTTGTAACCCGAGAAAGGGGAGATTTCGTTGAAATTGAAAATCCGGCTGACCCGGCCAACCCCGTTCTTGTACCCGTACAGGTACGTGGACCTATCAATTTGGCTACTGAAAAAAGATATGGTATGGAATTTACCACCACCTACACTCCCATAAGAAAGTGGCGCATAACCTGGAACTTTAATCTTTATCAGCGACAGCTTAGAGGTGATTATACCTATATCAATTTTCAAGATCAGCAAATTGCACAAAACTTTGATGTCGATAATCTATCATGGTTTACAAGATTAAGTGCAAAGCTTCCATTACCTGGGAAAATCGATTTTCAGACCAACTTTTTTTATAGGGGAGCAAGAAAAGATGCACAATCAAGTAGGAAAGGCATGTTATATACCAATCTAGCACTTAGCAAAGACCTTATAAAAGACAAGGCCTCAATATCACTCAACATTAGAGACCTCTTCAATACCGGTAAGCGTAAAATCGAAACCCGAACCGCCAACGTACTTACGTATAGTGAATTTCAATGGAGACAAAGACAGGTAAACTTATCATTCCTATACCGCTTTAACCAAAAGCAGAATCAACGAAATGGAAATAGACAACGAGGAGGAGGAAATGGTGGT
>JASFYU010000149.1:0-3793 GCA_045046905.1 Flavobacteriaceae bacterium
AGAAAATCTAATTCAGGAAATAGCCCACCATAACCAGCATCCCAAAGTAAGGTGGTTCCCGGACTCGTTTCTACCCCTTCGCGAATAGCATGAAACTGAAAAGAGGGAGAGCCTCCTGCAATAATTACCATGGAGAAACCCTCAGTTTCAATCTTAGTTTTTAAGTCTAGAACAGCTTTAAATGCCTCGTCACAGTTTTTTTTCCTTTCGGTATGATTTGGACTCCTGATATGGCCATCGTAGACATGAAGTCCCTTTGCTTCAATTTCAGGATTTGAAGCCATTGACTTGAATAGGTTAAAGGCTTCGGTATTGGGTGCAATACCGGTTCTGTTCATGCCATTATTGATATCCATCCAAAGTGAAATTTTTGTTTTTCTAGATTTTGCGTTTTCTATAAAAGCGTCCAAAACTGTTTGGTCGTCAACGAGTGCTGAGAATTTCGAATCGCGATAGGTTTCCATTAAAGTAAAGAAACGGCCCATATTAGCTCCAATGGGTTGCATGGCCAAAAGAATGTCAGCTGCCCCACAGATAGCCAATAACTCGGCCTCGGCTATGGTGGCACATTTAAATTTACGAATGCCTAAGGCTAGCTGCATTTTGATAATCTCCGCAGTTTTGTAGGTTTTGATATGAGGCCTTAGATTTTTTGTTCCCCCAGCCATAGAAATCATGGTGCGTATATTTTGTTCTATCCTTTCGGGGTAGATTAAGAGCGAGGGCGAAAGTATATTCTGGGTATCCTCAAGGGCATACCATTTATTGTTTTGCATCTACGATAGTTTAATTAAGTTCGAATACGGCCTCGACTTCAACAGAGATATTGCCCGGAAGCATCATGCCTACGGCACTGCGTACCCCCACGCCATTCTCGGTTCCGAAAACCGCTGCCATAAGCTCACTGAAACCGTTGATAACCAGGGGTTGTTGCCCAAAATCTGGGGTTGAGTTGACCATGCCAAGGGTTTTTACCAATCTTTTTATTTTATCTACACTGCCAAAGTGGGTCTCAATAGTAGAAAGCATGGTAAGGGCTACTTGACGTGCGCCTACTTTGGCTTGTTCCAAATTAAGGTCTTCCCCTGCTCTGCCAATCATAAAGGTGCCATCGGCTTTCATAGGCCCTTGGCCTGAAATATATAGAAATTTATTGACCACTAAAATAGGGTTGTACAATCCGGCCGGTGCAGGGGCGTCTGGTAATTGTAATCCTAAGGTTTTTATTCTTTCGGAAGCTAATTTGTTCATAGTTGATTATTTAAATTATTATATCCATTACAAGAACACCTATCAGGCCCATGACTCCAACTGTTGTCTCCATGACCGTCCATGTTCGTAAAGTGTCTTTTATTGAAAGGTTAAAGTATTCTTTGAACAACCAAAATCCACCGTCGTTTACATGTGAAAGCATAAGGCTTCCTGAGCCAATGGCCAATACCATCAATTCTGCGCTAGCACCAGTATTGGCGACCAAAGGAAGTGCAATGCCTGCTGCCGTTAATCCGGCAACTGTAGCGGAGCCTACACAAATTCGTATGACCGTTGCAATGAGCCAGGCCAGGATTAAGGGAGAAATCGCTGAGCCTTTGAGCATTTCACCAATATATTCGCTAACACCACTATCGATGAGTACTTGCTTCAATGCCCCTGCTCCTGCAATTATAAGCAGTACCATGGTTATACCTGATACGGCTGAAGAGACCGAGGTCATAACTTCTTTCATTTTTTTACCTCGGGCTAGGCCAAGGGTATAGATAGCGACCAAAACCGAAACGAGCATTGCTATTACTGGGTCGCCTAAGATGTCGATAATTTTCCGGATGATATTCTCTTCGGACAATAGCAAATCTACTAACGATGCCAGCCCAATAAGGATTACGGGAAGTAGTGCTGTTACTATGCTTATGGTTGTGCTGGGCATTTCTTGATCGGTCAAGACTCTTGGGTTCAGGAATTCTTTAAGTGGAGTGGCCTTAATGTTTTTTATTGTTCGCGAGAATAATGGTCCTGCTACTATGATGGCCGGTATGGCAATGATGATTCCATAGAGTAAGGTTTTGCCAATATCGGCATTGAACATAACGGCAATACCTGTCGGCGCAGGGTGGGGCGGAAGATAACCATGGGTCACCGAGAGTGATGCCAACATAGGAAGCCCAACGTATAATAAGGGCAGACCTGTGGTCGCTGCCACCGTAAAAACCAAAGGGATCAGTATTACGAAACCAACGGTGTAAAACATCGGAATACCTACAATGAAACCCGTAAGGACTACGGCCCATTGAATATTTTTTTTACCAAATTTATCGACCAACTTGGTAGTAATACGTTGTGCGGCTCCACTGTCGGCTACCAGTTTTCCTAACATTGCACCAAGTCCTAGAATCAAAATTAGATACCCAAGTGTATTGCCGATTCCGGTTTGAATCGATTGGGTGATTTTCGTGAATTCCATTCCTTCGGCAACGCCGACAAGTAATGAAACGATGACGAATGAAATAAAGGCGTTCAATTTAAAATGGGCGATGAGTAAAAACAGAATTAGTATTCCGACGATTACAATAACGAGTGGCATAACAGATATTTAGTTCAATATACCACTTTGTAGGAACAAGGATGTTTTTATTTTATTCTGATCTGAGGGCCTAGGCTGATTATAGTATATTTTTTTTGGTTTGCGCTGTGGTGGTTTATGATTTAGTGGAAAAAGAGTAGGCTATCTAAAAAGTCATGTTTTACGTTTTTGCGAGCGGAGCAAAGCAATCTGTATACTGACTACCAGCAATTCACAGATTGCTTCGTGCCTCGCAAAGACCGTTTATTTCGACGTTTTAAATAGCCTTTATATCAACTAATTTTAATCCTCGTTTTCTGGAGACAGGTATTTATAAAGTAATCCTGCTAAAATTGCGCCTACAATGGGTGCAATCCAAAACAGCCATAATTGATCTGTGGCCCAATCTCCGACAAATAGGGCCTGACTTGTACTTCGAGCCGGATTTACAGAGGTATTCGTAACAGGTATACTGATTAAATGAATCAGGGTAAGACACAATCCTATGGCCAAACCTGCCATATATTTAGGAGCTTTTGAGTGAGTGGCACCCAGTATTACGAACAGAAAAATAAAGGTCATAACAATCTCGGTCACTAAGGCCGACATCATATTATAATCTCCAGGGGAATGATCTCCATATCCGTTGGCGGCAAACCCATCACTTAAACTAAATCCATCTTGCCCTGATGCAATTAGATAAAGAATACCCGCCCCTGCAATACCGCCCATTACTTGGACAATAATATAAGGAATCAATTCCTTGTTATTAAAACGGCCGCCCACCCAAAGACCAATCGAAACCGCCGGATTCAAATGACAACCAGATATGTGGCCAATGGCATAGGCCATGGTTACCACTGTTAGACCAAAGGCGAAGGCTACACCAATAAAGCCGATGCCTAGTTCAGGAAAATTGGCTGCAAGAACAGCACTTCCACACCCTCCTAGAACCAACCAAAGGGTGCCAATAAATTCTGCTACTAATTTTTTCATTTTAAAAGTTTTAGTTAATGAACAATACGTGTTTAGTATTGTCTAATGTAAAGAATTATTAGTAGATGCAAAAGTGAGGTAGGTGCTTTTAGTCTATTTAATTGCTTGAACTTGTCGAAATATACCTGCTGTAATTACCTGCCTCTGCAGATGGGCTGCTTATAGCTGAAAATCGGTTTCAAGAATTTTTATTAGAGGTGATTGAACTCAGGTTAATAGGATTATTAAAAATAAAGATAC
>JASFYU010000150.1:0-12479 GCA_045046905.1 Flavobacteriaceae bacterium
TCTTATCATGTAAAATTTTTGAAATATCCAGATATTCCTTCAAATTTTCTATTTCAAATCTTAGCTTTTATTTGTATTCTGTAGATTAAATCTTAGGTCGAACTCAGGTTATAAGGTAGCATCCATATTGAGCATAAATCGAGTGCCTTTTATTAAATCTTCAAGAAGGCCCAAGAAATGGCCATCTACCTTTAGGCATATATCAATCAAGGGGTTAACACACCATATTTTATTGCAGGCATTTCCTCCACAATCAGCACAATCGCAGGGCTTATAGGAACCGTGTACAATTTTAAGCAAATGCTCCAAATCATCGACACTCATAAATATACCTATGGCATTGACCACCAATTGAATTTTACAGCTAGGATTTGGTGAATCAGGTAACAAAAATGTGGCACCGTAATCATTTTGGTAGATTAGTTTCATTTGCGTTTTATTTTTTGACGGTTTTAGTTAATCGATACACAAAAACATAGTATGCTAGACCTATAAGTACAAGCCATCCAATACTAATAATTGTTATGCCTAAGGGTGAAGCATGATATGTTGTGACTAGCCTAGAATACATGAAATACATCATTATGCCATATATGAGCCAGTTAATATATTTCCAGATACCTAAAACTTCTATCTTGTTTTTCTTTCTACTTATAGCGTTACGTTTAAGGGTAATCCAAATTCCTGAAAGAATTAAAGACGAAATACCTAAGCCCATTATAAACCAAATGATTTTAGTAGTTAACCCTCCCCAATACCCGAAATGTAAGGGGTCTGCAATATCATTTAACCACATTGTAGTAGTACTGTTTTTTGCATCCTGAATCTTTAAAACTTCATAGTTTTGTGGATTAATGAATACTCTATTGGCACGCTGTCTTACAAGTGCTACATTAGATTTTCCTCTTAAATAGATAGGGTTTTTATAAGAACTAGGAGGACTTATACTTTGTACTTTTAAATTTGAGATTTCTTGTTCTGAAATTGTTATGGCTTTATCATAATCTATAGTATAGCTTAGATTAATTGTAGTGTCAAACTCAGAAGAAATTGCAGTTATTCTTGGCTGCATAGGGTTGGCTGTAGTGCCAACATCTGCAATATTGGCACGTTCCATAAAATACCAAATTCCTGTAATTGAGAATAATAAGGTGAATGGTATAGACCATAGACCAACTAGCCTATGCAAACTTCTGAAAAAAACCAATGCTCCTTTTCTAGTTTGAAGCACAAACAGTTTTCGCCACCATTTTTTGTAAAAAAATAAGGCAGTCAATAAGGAAATAAATAGTAGGAATCCAAAGGCTAACACCATAAAGTTCCCAACTTGGTTGGGAATATAAAGAAAGTAATGTAAGTCTCTGAAAAAACGATGAAATGTTAAATTAGCATGCCCTTGAATTTTACCGGTGTACGGATTTGCGAACACATAAGTCCGTTTTTTTTCAACTACAACATAGATGAGGTCACATAAATAAGGTTCTTCTTGTCTCAACCAATAGGTGATAATACCTTTAGAGTATATCTTTTTAAGATTAGAAACAATTAAATTCCTAGATGCAAATTCTGTTTGAGGAGTTGCCCGCATATCTGAAATGAACAACCAATCCATTTCATGACTAAGGGTTGCTAAAGTACCAGAAAAGCATACTAAAAAAAACAGTATGCTTAACTTAATACCAATCCAACTATGGACTCTAAAAAACACTTTTTTACTAACGCTCAATTTCACTAACTTAAATTCTTGTTATGTGATTTAGTATATCACTTATGTTTTGTTAATAGACTAGAAGGTGTATCCTACGCTTAGAAGATAATTACGTGGCACTCCTGGGAACATACGCACATAATTATAACCACCAACCCAATGTGTTTTATCAAAAAGGTTATTCACTGTTGCTCTTAAAACAAACTTGTCTACTTGGTAACTAACACCAAAATCTGCTATGGTATATGATGGGAATGTGAGCTCTGGCCCATCAGTGGAATTTCTTTCGGACACAAAGTTTGTTCCTAGATTAAAACTGATGCCACTAAATACACCTTCAGAAAATGCATATTTGGCAAAAACACCCCCTTGATGCTTAGGTGCATTTTGTCTTATATCTCCTTCTTTAAAATCTGAATCTGCTGGTGTAGATTCAAAACGAGCTTCATTATAGGCATAATTAGCAGTAAGACTAAAGTTTTTATTAAATCTACCCATTACATCTAGTTCAAATCCTTTAGAGCTAGTTTCTCCTATTTGAATCAATCTATCGGTATTATTAGGGTCATCTACCAATTCATTTTTCTGGGTAATGTCATACACCGCTAGGTTAGCAGCAAGCCTATTGTTAAAGAACTCTCCTTTTAAACCAAACTCTATCATTTGCCCTTGTAATGGGTCAAAAGGGCCACCTACATCTGGCGAAAGATTGCTAGCTGTTTGTGGTTCAAAACTTTCTGTATACGTTCCGTATGCATTAATATTCTCTGTAATTGCATATACAAGGCCTATTCTTGGAATAAACTTATTTTGCTTAACTTTTTTTTCGTCATTGGTTTTATAGCCTTCAAAGTCATAGTAATTATTAAAACGAGCGCCCAAGAGTAGTTGCAACTTTTTAATGGTTATTTGGTCTTGAAAGTAGTATCCTGTTGTATAGTATTTTGTAGCGTCATACCCAGAGCTTCTTAAAATATAATCACTTGGGTAGGCTAGGGTATAGGTCGGGTTAACTAAGTCAAAATGAGGAATGTTGGGTATAGGGTTTCCATCTCCATCTAATTGAAAATCTACAATAGTATCCGGATTAAAAGAACTTACCGTGCCATCTAATTTTAAATAATCAGTAGAACCAGTCCAAATTCTAGCACCACCAATAGGACGTATTTGTTGGGCAAAATCAAAACCTAATAAAATCTTGTGTTTTATTTGACCAGTCTCAGTATTAAAAACAAAATAGTTAGAAATATTATCTGTTACTCTTTTTTGCTGCCTTGCAGAAATTCTCATGCCCATCAGTGTTGGTATTTCATCACCGTTGGCATCTAATGCGAACCTGTTGGAGGTGCGGTGTTCAAATAAATCCTCTTCATTCATATATTTCATGTATGAAGTATTGAATGCTATGTTGTCATTAAATCTGTGGTTAAGAGATAGGGTAAAGTAATTTACATTACTCAAATGATAATCGTTTGTTGCTCCAATGGCGAAATTGATTGGCGTATTGTTGGGGTCATCAAGTTTAGTACCCGCTGTTGCTCCATAAATAGGCTGCCCTCGGTCTAATTTCCCATCAAACTGCTGAATCACCAAATCAAAGTTTATACTGGTTCTATCGGTAGGTAAAAAAGTAATGGATGGCGCTATTAAAAAAGTTTTGTTTTCTTGTAAATCCCTAAAGGAATCAGAGTTTTCGTAGGCAATATTAAGTCTGTATAGCAAAGACTTGCTTTTGTTCATTGGGCCTGTAAAATCTAAAGAGGAACGTAACGTATTAAAACTTCCGGTTGTGAAATTCACTGATTTCCTGTCTTCTGACAAAGGTTTTTTGGTTACTCTATTCATTGTTCCACCAGGGCTAGAATTACCAAACATAGCTGAAGCAGGTCCTTTTAAGACTTCTACTCGTTCTATATTAGCAAGTAAAGGCTGAGGTCCAAACAAGCCTATTACACGGAGTCCATTTATATACGTTTCTCCAGACCTGAAGCCACGCATTGAAAAATCATCATACCAAGAATATTGGTTAACACCACTTACATTTTTTATGATGTCGTTTACACGATAAGCTTGTTGGTCTGCAAAGATTTCTTTGGTAACATAACTTATTGCCTGGGGGATGTCTTTTATTTTTGTCGCTGTTTTTGTTGCGGCGTAGGTTGCATCATTTTTATATGACCTTGCTTTTCTACCAATGATTTCTACTTCTTGGAGTTGGGTACTGTTCTCCTGTAGTATAAAATTTATAGTTACTGTTTCATTGGCGGTTACGGTAATTATTTTTTTTATGCTTTTATATCCTATAAAAGTAACTTCTAGTGTTTGCTCTCCTGCTTTTATAGTGCCGATTTCATAGAAGCCGTCTTCTGCGGTAGTAGCTCCTGCACTTGACTTTAGAAGCCAAAGGTTGACAAAAGCAATAGGGTCTCCTTCTTCGGATATTACTTTCCCCTGTATACTACCCGTTTGCCCATAAGTTGATATGATTGCAAATAAAATTATAAGTAGCGAAGTAATTTTTTTCATCTTTAATTAGTTATTTTTAATTAGTCTAAATAAGTTTACACAAAAATAAGGAGGATTGATTATTAAAAAATGACGAGTTGTGGTAAAAAAAAGACGTGATTTTGATAAATGTGAAGTGGTAGATTTAAGAGGCTTGTCTACCACCTTCAGTGAAGAGATAGCTATAAAGACAAGTTCACATAACCATGAGGGTGTTGTGGTGAATGAGTTTCATGTTCATCCTGGGTATGGCCATGGGCATATATATCATTGTGCTACCGAGGATATAGACCTTACCATGAGTACGTTTAAATTGAACAGTGATATTGTTTTGTTCCAGGCATTCACGGGTGATTTTATTCAAATTTCATTTTTGATCGAGGGAGAAAAAATAATTTCACTACATGGAAAAAATGATGTTTTGTATGAAAGCGGAGAGTCCTATTTAGCAAATATCAAATCGTTTGAAGGCTATAGCAGAATAGCTGGTGGAAGAATGTTCAAGGAGATTAAGGTGCGTTTATCCACCTTCTTTTTAAGGGGTCATGGTTTTGTCAATGATATTTGCTTGAAAGAGCTGGCAGATGATAATCTAATACTTCCTATTACTGATGAACTATTGACCGTATTAACGGCTATTGAGCATACAGGTTTTATAGGAATGGCCAGAAAAATTTATATAAAGGCCAAAGTCTTCGAGCTACTTGCTATACAGATTGAAAATTATAAGAAACGCTCACTGAAGGGGTCGGGCTTACAAAGGAACAAGAACTTAAAAAAACTATATGTAATAAAGAAGATTATAAAAGAGAATCTACACAAGAATTTCTCTCTGGGTAGCTTATCTAAAGAAGCAGGTCTTAATCAAGTATTTTTAAATAGGGAGTTTATACGGGTGTTTGGTTATTCAATACATCAGTTCAGCACAGAAGAGAAAATGAAGAAGGCCAAAATGATGTTAGAAAATACAGCATGTCTCATTTATCAAATTGCCGAGGAGGTGGGCTATAAAAATGCCACACATTTTTCGGCCGCTTTTCGACGCATTCTAGGTGAAACCCCGAAACAATACAGAGCCAGGTTATTGGCTATTCTATGAGCCCCTTGTCTCGGTATTGCTGAAGGTAGTGTTCATTGAGCTCATCCGAGTCTTTATATTTTTTACGTAGTTGTTCTAATTTCACTTTTAATTCTTGCACTTTCTGTGCATACTCGGGATCATCATAAACATTATTAATCTCTAAGGGGTCTTGTTTGCGATTATACAATTCCCAAGTATCAATATCATGATAGAAATGTATCAACTTGTATTCCTTTGTGGCAATGCCATAGTGCTTCTTTACGGCATGTTCGGCTGGGTATTCGTAATAGTGGTAGTATACGGCATCTCTGTCCCATTTTTCTTTTTCCCCTTTTAGTAGCGGAACTAAAGATTCTCCTTGCATATCTTTTGGTGGCGTTACGCCTGCCATTTCTAAAAAAGTCTGGGCAAAATCTAAGTTCTGCACCATTTCATTCTCGGTGGTCCCTGATGTAATTACGTTTGGCCATTTAATCAATAAGGGTGTTTTGAAAGACTCATTGTACATAAATCGTTTGTCGAACCAACCGTGTTCGCCTAAATAGAACCCCTGATCCGAGGTGTAAATCACGATGGTGTTTTCAGCAAGTTTATTGTCGTCTAAATAATCGAGCACCCGCCCTACATTTTCGTCGACGGCTGCTATGGTTCCTAAATAATCTTGCATATAACGCTGATACTTCCATATGGTAAGGCTTGAATCATTCATGCTGGGGTACAATTCTTTAAAATTTTGTGCTATAGGATTGTAAACGGCATCCCAAGCCTCTTTTTGAGTTGGGTTTAACCGGTTTACTCCACCTGCACCCAATCTTTCTTCGAGATTCAAATCGGCTAGTACTGCTTTAGGCACCTTAAGGTCATATTGTAGTAGCATATCTTTGAGAATACTCATTTCAGCTTTTTTCGCTGCCGCTCCTCGAGTTTTATAATCATCGAAGAGTGTTTTTGGTAGGGGGTAGGTTTTTTTTGTAAAATTTGTTAAATGACGTTCGGCGGGCATCCATGTTCGGTGGGGTGCCTTATGTAAATACATGAGTAGAAATGGTTTGGCGGTATCTCTTCGTTTTTCGAGCCAGTCTAAGGTCAGATCGGTTATGATATCGGTTACGTAACCCGTTATGGTCGTATCACCTTCTTGGGTGATAAATACCGGATTGTAATAATCGCCCTGTCCGGGCAGAATCTTAAACTCGTCAAAGCCTTTGGGGTTATTGCCAAAGTGTAGCTTGCCGAACATGGCTGTTTGGTACCCTGCCTTTTGTAATAATTGTGGAAAGGTAACATTGGTGGTATCGAAAGGTGTTAGGTTGTCTATTTTTCCATTAATGTGCGAATGTTTACCTGTTAAGATTACTGCCCGTGATGGGGCACAAATTGAATTGGTGACACTTGCATTGGTAAACAACATGCCTTCCTTTGCGATGCGATCGATGTTCGGGGTCTGTAGGAGTTTATCGCTATAGGCACTTATGGCTTGATAGGCATGGTCGTCTGACATGATAAAGACGATATTGGGCTTTTGCTTGTTTGTTACTTTCTCCTCGGAGTGCTTACAGGAAAGAGTACTAATAATGATACTGGTTATAATCGCGAAAGAAAGAAGATTTATTTTCATTTTTTTTGGTTTGACTTAGCAAAGATTTCAAATATAAAGAAATATATTTTGAAGCAGGTTTACTTTCGGTACCTTAAGAGTACGGCCTGAAATTGTCTTATGGTGTTTTGAACGGCTTTGGTTTGCACGTGTATATCCAATGGTTTTTTTTCCAATAGGTCTTTTTCTAAATCATAAAATTCTCCATTGGCGTATAACTTCCATTTTTTGTTCTGTACATACTTTCGCGATTTAAAGTTTCCCCAATTAGGATCATAATGACAAAAAATCCAATCTCTTATAGTATCGTTGTTTCCCAAAAGTTGAGAGTAAAAACTAAGACCGTCGGTTAATGATGGGTTTAATTTGTTTTGAGAACCTATCTCTACAAGTGTCGGTAGAAAATCAGTAAAGTCTATTAAATTGTCATTAATACTTCCTTGTTTTATTTTCCCTTTCCAATAGGCTATCAAGGGTACGTGGGTTCCTGCATCGGTGGTATACCCCTTATGCCCCTTTATAGCCTTTCCATTGATGATAGATGTAATATCTCGATCCGTTCCATTATCCCCAACAAAAAGAATCAAGGTATTTTCTAAGATACCCAAGGCGTCTACTTTCTTTACTATTCGCTCCACTAACTTGTCCATATAGCTTACCATTTCACCAAAATAAGCGGTATCATTTACCTTTGAGGTGGCATCGAAGTCTTTGAACTTGGTATTTTCTGTAGTTG
This sequence comes from Flavobacteriaceae bacterium, assembly GCA_045046905.1. Classification (GTDB taxonomy): domain Bacteria; phylum Bacteroidota; class Bacteroidia; order Flavobacteriales; family Flavobacteriaceae; genus JASFYU01. The sequence goes on from JASFYU010000150.1 coordinate 7,628, forward strand.
GAACAAATGGATCATGGGTTAATACCATAGGATAATAAATAAACATTGGGCTGTCTTTATTTTCCTCCATAAAAGTTTCTATTTGCGCTACGAGAATATCGGGCCCAAATTTGCTTTCGTATTTTTTTACTCCGCATGATTTACTGCTTAGAAGAGGGTCTTTATACCTTGAGCCGACCGTATCTATTTGCCATAGACAATAATCATCAAATCCTGCCTTTTCAGGAGTGGTGCCTTTTTTGTCCCCGGCCAATTTTTGTTGCCGAGTGTTTCCCCATAGCTGCCATTTTCCGGCAATATAGGTCGTGTATCCTAGCGCTTTCATATGGTGGCCAAAGGTTTTCTCATCGGAATCTAGTAGCCCAAAACCTATATAATTTCTAAAATTGTACTTACCGGTCATGAGTTGTACACGTGAAGGGGTGCATAGTGGAGTGGCATAACAATAATTAAAACGCATTCCTTCATCAGAGAGTTGATCCAAATATGGGGTTTTGTAACTACTGCCGCCATAAGCTCCCAAGGTCTCATACCCTAGATCATCGGCCATAATGAGAATGATGTTCGGTTTTTGTGCCGATTTTTCCTCAGTATTCTTTTGCCGACAAGATATAGTTGAAAATAGAATACCTATTACAAGAAGGCTAAATTGCACATTGAATTTCATTATCGAAAATTTTATATGTGATGAGTATAGCAATCTAGATAGTGTTTTTGCAAAAGTATCTTGTAACGGATAAGTAGAAACCATTAACGAGTTCACTGTAAACTATTCACGGTTTTTCGCAATGCTGTCAAATTAGTAAGCAGTTTTTCAAGATGGTCTAAGTGCAACATATTCGCACCATCGCTTTTGGCTTTGGCGGGATCAAAATGAGTTTCTATAAAAATACCATCTACACCTGTGGCGATACCAGCTCTAGCTATAGTTTCAATCAGTTCAGGCCTGCCCCCGGTAACTCCTGAGGCTTGATTAGGCTGTTGTAAAGAGTGGGTGACATCAAGCACGACAGGGGCATATTGTTTCATGGTCGGAATACCCCTAAAATCGACTACCATATCTTGATAGCCGAACATAGTGCCACGATCCGTAATTACCACTTGCTGGTTCTTTGAATCGGTCACTTTGGTGACGGCGTGTTTCATGCTCTCGGGACTCATAAACTGCCCTTTTTTGAGATTGACCACCTTACCTGTTTTGGCTGCCGCAACAACCAAATCGGTCTGACGGACCAAAAAAGCAGGAATCTGAAGTATATCTACATATTCGGCGGCCATCTGCGCATCAGATATTTCATGAATATCAGTTACCGTAGGCACCTTGAAGGTTTCTGATACTTTACGCAATATTTTCAGTGCTTTTTCGTCTCCGATTCCTGTAAAGGAATCAACTCGACTACGGTTCGCTTTTTTAAAGCTTCCCTTGAAGATATAGGGTATCTGCAATTTGTCGGTTAAAGTAACTATTTTTTCCGCTATACGCATCGCCATCTCCTCGCCTTCAATGGCACATGGGCCTGAGAGTAGAAAAAAATTAGAGCTATCAGTATATTTTAGTTGTGGAATAAGGTCTAGCCGCATTAATAAAATTTTGATGCGAAGATACTGGTTTTTGATACAGTTACGACTGCCTTTGAAACGTAAGCCAAGCTGCGTCTGAGTCTCCGCTTATTTGCTAAAAGGCAGTAGTTTTGTTTTCTGCATAATCCGCGAAGGTATAAATGTTAGTTTTTGTATTTGCCATGTATGCTATAGTAGCTGCTTTGGTATATATGAGAGAATGTAAGGAAAAGAATTGTTTTTTTGGCAAACTATCTAAAAATCAATGCGATAAAAATTACATAGGTTTGTATTGTTGCGCAAAAAATAGCAGTATCTTTGCGCGCTGAAATAGCCAGTACATGCTATTAAATTTAAGAATATGTCAACAACAAAAAATATAGCGATAATCGCTCACGTAGACCATGGTAAGACTACCTTGGTCGATAAGATTATGTACCATTGTCAATTGTTTCGTGATAATGAAAATGCGGGAGATTTGATTTTAGATAGTAATGATTTGGAACGCGAACGTGGTATTACCATTACCTCGAAGAATGTTTCGGTAGTCTATAAAGGCACCAAAATCAATATTATCGATACCCCTGGTCACGCCGATTTCGGGGGAGAAGTGGAGCGTGTCTTGAACATGGCAGACGGAGTTCTGTTGTTGGTCGATGCCTTTGAAGGCCCCATGCCACAAACTCGATTTGTGTTGCAAAAGGCTCTTGATTTAGGATTAAAACCTTGCGTGGTAATCAATAAAGTAGATAAGGAGAACTGCACACCAGAAGAAGTACATGAAAAAGTGTTCGATCTAATGTATGAGCTCGGAGCAGAGGAATGGCAATTAGATTTTCCTACCGTTTATGGCTCTGCAAAGCATAATTGGATGAGCGAGGATTGGAAAAACATCACCGACTCTATCGAACCTTTGTTAGATATGGTTCTTGAGCATATACCCACTTTTGAGCCACAAGAAGGCAATACGCAAATGTTGATTACCTCTTTAGACTATTCTTCTTTTACCGGGCGAGTCGCTATTGGAAGATTGCAAAGAGGCACTTTAAAAGAGGGGCAGCAGGTTGCTTTGGTAAAAAGAGATGCTAGTATTGTGAAATGTAAAGTAAAAGAGCTTTTCACCTTTGAAGGCTTGGGTAGGAAAAAAGTAAAGGAAGTTGCTACGGGTGATATTTGCGCCATTGTTGGTATGGAAGGATTTGAGATTGGAGATACCATTGCCGATTTGGAAAACCCTGAAGGTCTCAAGACTATTGCTATTGATGAACCGACCATGAGTATGTTGTTTACCATTAATGATAGTCCGTTCTTTGGGAAGGACGGTAAGTTTGTAACCTCAAGACATATCAAAGAGCGATTGCAGCGCGAGTTGGAAAAGAACTTGGCTCTTCGTGTCGAAGAAACTGATAGTGCAGACAAGTTTATGGTTTTTGGTCGTGGTGTTTTGCACCTTTCTGTCTTGATCGAAACTATGCGCCGCGAAGGATATGAACTACAGATTGGGCAACCACAGGTTATTATAAAAGAAGTTGACGGGGTCAAATGTGAGCCCGTAGAGCAGTTGACTATAGATTTGCCCGAAGAAGTCTCTGGTAAGGCTATTGAAATGGTTTCTATCCGAAAAGGTGAGATGACCAGTATGGAGGCCAAAGGAAATCGTATGATCTGCGAATTCATTATTCCTTCAAGAGGTATCATTGGTCTTCGAAATCAATTATTGACCGCCACGGCGGGCGAAGCGATTATGGCGCATCGATTTTTTGAATATCAGCCCTTGAAAGGTACTATTCCACAGCGTCAGAATGGTTCTTTGGTATCTATGGAAAAAGGAAAAGCAATTCCGTATTCTATTGATAAACTACAAGATAGAGGTAAGTTCTTTGTAGATCCGGGAGAAGATATTTATGAAGGTCAGGTCATTGGAGAGAATTCACGGGGTGATGATATGACTATTAACATCACCAAAACAATCAGGGTAAGGTATAGAATCATCTCTACGATCTTCATTAAACAAAGCCCATGTATCAGCTGAGTTTACAATCCCTGCAGGTGAATACTTCTCAGCATTCCAAATAGCTTTCTCCAGCTCATAAGATTTATCTGCAACTAGGTAGTCACTTGCATCCTTACCATAACGCCCCAAAGTACCAATCTTAGCCTTACCTGTACGAACGATCTTAGCACATACCTTAGCACCATCTTGACCTTGTTCATCTGCATCAAATAAGAATACGACCTCCTCAAAGCTATTAACGTACTCTAGGTTAGACATGATTTGCTTGTAAGCATTAGCTGCACCATTTACTACAGACACAACAGCCCACTCTTGTTTCTTATCTTTGTAGACTTGCTGTACTGCCATAGCGTCCAATGCACCTTCGGTAATTACTATCCTCTTACAGCTACCTGCTGGGAAGTTAGATTGACCAAATAACTCGTCTGAGTTCTTAACTGAACCAATAGCGATAAACTTCTTACCTTCTAATTCACGTCTTTCATAGCCTACGATCTTACCTTTACGTGTTACTGGGTAGTAATGAAACTTTATAGTCTGACCATCTTTCTCATCATAACCGACCTTAACACCGTACAATCCTGCCACTTCTTTCTTAATATTACGTTCTCTAAAACCTCTTACTGGGAACTCTTTTACTTCATCTACTGTCTCTCTCATATCCATAAATTCGTCTCCTTGTGTTTTTGTTTGTATTTTTCTTTCTTCGTTTAAGATGCCTGTATCTTCACAACCAAAACAGTAATAAGTCATTTTATCACCGTTGTCGTAAACAGCTCTATTATCATTAGAGCCACACTCCGGACAAGCTTCGTGTCTTACAAATAATCCTTCTTGCTTCTTCATGTTTATCTCCGTTGAAAAATAAAGCTACCGATAGATAGCTATTATCTATGTATTTTTATATTATTTGTTTATTAAGAACTGTACTAAAAGTTTAACCGGTCTTCCTGTAACCTCATCACCATCTGATGCCGTAGCAGCAATATCTAAGTGAGCGAATGGTACATCTTCGTCGACGAACTCGTTAAGGAATGCTGCAGCGGTCGTAGATCCCGGGCCAGGCTTACCTTCAGAGTTAATTAAATCTGAAACACCGTTAATACCCTTCATTACCTCAACGTGCTCTTCAAGTAATGGCATATTCCATACCAAATCCTTACTTTGCTCACCTGCTTTCTCAAACTCTTTGATAAGACCCTCTGCTGATTCATTACCAAACAATGCTGTATGCGTTCTACCTAGTGCATACAACACAGCACCTGTCAGGGTCGCTAC
>JASFYU010000151.1:0-21004 GCA_045046905.1 Flavobacteriaceae bacterium
AAAAACTCCATAGAAGAGACCAAAAAACACAATAATTTTGACCTAGGTGCGGCCAAAGTATATTTTCCTTCCAATACCTTTTATAAAGATTTTTATATCGACCTAAAAAAAGGCAATGATACGGTAACCATTCACAATAGTAGAGTACCGGCGCATCGCAATTTCACCATCACCTTCGATGTTTCAAAATACTCACAAGAACAACGCAATCAACTCTTTATCGCCCGCCTCGATAAAAGATTGAAACCTAGTTATGTATCGACCTACAAAAGAAGTGGTACATTTTCAACAAGAACACGTAATCTCGGCACATATACTCTAGCAAAAGACACTATAGGCCCCAAAATAAGGTCTAAGAATTTCAAGAAAAAACAATGGCTTACCAATTATCACTACCTAAGCCTACATATATCAGATGATCTCAGCGGAATAGATACGTATTCAGCAACGCTGAACGGAAAATGGATTCTAATGGAATATGAGCCTAAGAAAAGTACGCTTATCTATAATTTCGATGATAATATCTTAGATAAGAGACACTACGAATTGAAAGTTGTAGTAATAGATAACGTTGGTAATAAGACCACGTATGAGACCTCATTTTACAGAAAATAATAGGTTCAAAATGTCATAAGAGGCTGTTTTGAATTTTATCAATTGTTCTTCTATGTTCATTTTTGCGCACCATTACGTTGTATTTTTTTTAAGGAGCTCTGCTATAATAGCCCATTTTACCTCATACTACATAAAAAGTGGACTCTACATAACTCGAATCATACGATTCAAAACAGCCTCTAAAATCTTTCTGCTTCTATTTTCAATAGGCCATTTGACCTTACTGAAGGCACAGACCGCTATAATTACCGGAGTGATTTTAGATGAAAAAGACCACCCTTTGTCCGATGTAAATATATCGACCAACAGCAAAGGCACGTATACCAATTCAGATGGGTTTTATCTTCTTCAGATTACGGCCGATATAGAGTCGTCAATTAATTTTTCGCATCTGGGGCACCAAAAAATTGTTTTAGAGAACTTAATCCTCATTACGAACGAGACCTTTGAATTTAATCCGGTGATGAAAACCGATGTCACCCAAGTAGATGGCGTGACCGTTACCCCTACCGGAGAAAAAAGCCTTGAGGGAATTAGATCCATAAGCCCTGAGGCCATTCGAAAAATACCGGGTGCCAATGCCGGCGTTGAAAATATATTAAAGCTCCTTCCTGGGGTTTCAAGCAGCAATGAACTGAGTACACAATACTCGGTAAGAGGCGGAAATTATGAAGAGAATCTGGTCTATGTTAACGAGATAGAGGTATACCGCCCTTTTCTTATTCGCGCTGCACAACAAGAAGGCTTGAGTTTTGTAAACAGTGCTATGGTTCAGAATGTACGTTTTTCCCCCGGAGGGTTCCAGGCGAAATACGGCGATAAATTATCGTCAGTGCTCGATATCACTTATAAAAATCCTGTCGCTTTTGGCACTCAAATTAACCTGAGTTTTTTAGGGGCAAGCGCAACGATTGAAACAATATCAAAACATAAAAAAATTAGCAGTATTTCAGGAGTCCGTTATCGAAATAATAGCCTTTTAGTAAACAGCAAACAAACAAAAACCAATTTCAATCCTACTTTTTTAGATTTACAGCATTACCTTACCTATCGATTTTCAAAAAATATTCATCTGAGTTTTTTAGGCAACATTTCGATAAACAATTATAAGAACCAGCCCCTTAATCGGCAAACCAATTTTGGAACACTATCAGAACCAAAGGCATTGACCGTGTTTTATGAAGGCAGTGAAAACAACCGATTTGCTACTACCCTAGGCGCCTTAAAAGCGACTTATTTTTTAAATGATCAGACGACCCTAAAACTCATTTCCTCACTGTATCACACCACCGAAGAAGAACATTCGGACCTTATAGCAACATATAAACTTGGCGAAGTGGATACAAATTTGGGGAGCGAATCCTTGGGAGAGGCAATTACTTCAAAGGGCATCGGGTCTCAATTCAACCGAGCACGGAATAATCTAGACGCCCTTATTTTTAATTTGAATCACAAAGGAAAACACATACGCAATGGAAAAGCTTTGGAATGGGGCTTAAAATATACCCATGAAGACATTCGAGATCAATTGAGAGAATCTGAATTCATAGACTCTGCCGGATTTTCAATTCGCCCACCCTTAGCCGCGTTTATGAACAACCAGCCTGAAGCCCCCTTTAATGCGCCTATTGTACCTTATACTGGGTTTAGCGCCAAAAATTTCGTCAAAACCAATCGTTTTTCAGGCTTTGTTCAATATAGCGAACACACATCATTAAGCAGTAGTAATATCTATTATAATATCGGAATACGGGCACATCACTGGACCGTAGGAGGTACCGATATTACAAAAGTATCTCAAACCGTTTTTAGCCCAAGAGCACAATTTGCTATAAAACCAAAGTGGAAAAAAGACATGCTTTTTCGTGTTTCTGGTGGCATGTATCACCAACCTCCTTTTTACAGAGAATTACGTGATATAGAAGGTAATGTACAATCAAATGTGAAAGCACAAAAATCGCTTCATCTTGTCATGGGCAATGAATATAGCTTTCTATTGTGGAACCGGCCCTTCACTTTAATTAGTGAAGCCTATTACAAAAAATTGGTAAATGTAAACCCGTATACTTTGGAAGATGTGCGCATTCGATATGCCGCCAACAACAATGCCAAAGCCTATGCCTATGGGACCGAAATCAGAATGAGCGGGGCTTTTGTGCCCGGAACAGAATCTTGGATAAGCATAGGTTATCTTCAGACCAAAGAAAACATAAACGAACAAGGGTACATATCAAGACCTAGCGACCAACGATTAAAACTGGGGATTTTATTTCAGGATTATGTTCCTGAATTTCCCAATTTAAAAATGTACCTGAACCTAGTTTACAATACCGGTGTACCCGGCGGTTCTCCAAGTTATGCCAATCCCTACATTTTTCAGAATAGATTAAGAGATTATAAGCGGGCAGATTTAGGAATTTCCCATATTTTTGTAAGCGCAAACAATAGATATTCTGAAAACCACTGGCTGTATCAATTTAAAGAACTAAATGTTGGGGTCGAAATATTCAACCTATTCAACAACCAAAATTCGATTACCAATACATGGGTTAGAGATGTAGACAGCAAACAACAATTTGCCATCCCTAATTTTATGACGACTAGAACGCTTAATTTAAGGTTGAACATGCGATTTTAAAACCTATAATACCTGTAAACTTATATAATGATAAAAACTGTTTTCCCCGCCCTTCTCTTTCTTTTTTGTGTTGCTTCGAGCGCCCAAAAAAATATATATGAAAATGACAAATTCGATGCTTTGAGTGAAACGCATCAAATGTTGGCCATAATTCCTTTTTTTACCAATCTTGACCTGAAAAATAACATTTCGAAGAAAGAGCTGGAAAGCTTGGAAGAAAAAGAAGGATATGCGGTGCAGAACGCACTTGAAACTTATTTTTCAAAACGTAAAAAAAAGAAAAAATTCTCTGTTGAATTTCAGAATACAAAAAATACAAATGCCATTTTATCACAAAACAATATCTCATATAAGAATATTGATGTCTATACCATTAAGCAGTTATCTGAAATATTAAAAGTCGATGGTATAATTAGCGGGAATATGGATATCAACATCCTATTATCGAAAGGTATTTCAACCGATTTTAGTTTCATCGATTATTTTTCAGGTAATGCCAATCACGGTCGTATCGGTGTTAAGATAAGTGACGGCAGAACGGGTAAGTTACTTTGGAAATACGAAAAGCAGATCAATAAAAAATCAGGAAAAAACACCAATGTCTTAATCGATAAAATGATGAAATTGGCCGCACGAAAATTTCCCTATGACCGAGAAAAAAGGAGAGATAGAAAAAAATGAATGAATGAATAAAGGAATGAAACCTATTGCTTGAAATTTACTTTTCAACAAATGCCTTTAATTGACCAATAGTATAATCAAGTTCTTCTTTGGTATTATATTTTGAGAAAGAAAAACGCAAAGAAGGCTTTTTAAGGTCTTCATCTGACAATATCTCTGCAAGCACATGAGACCCCGTACTACTTCCTGATTGGCACGCACTACCCTTAGAGCATGCAATACCCTTGATGTCTAAATGAAATAAGAGCATCATTGCCTTCTCCTCACTAATGGGTAAACGCACATTGACCAAGGTGTATGTGCTTTTTCCCATCTTGCCCGAAAGACCGTTGAATTTCACATTGGGTATTTCTTTGACAATGGTATCGATAAAATATTTCTTCAGTCCGCTTATATATTTTTTCTCCTCCTCTAACTTATCATAGGCAACTACAAAGGCTTCCTCTAGTCCTATAATATTATGATAGGCTTCGGTTCCTGCCCTATAACCTCGTTCTTGAGAACCTCCAGAGATCATAGGCCTTAATCCAGAGTTCTTTTTAATATACACAAACCCTATTCCTTTTGGGCCATGAAATTTATGTGCTGTAGCTACAAGAAAGTCTATGGGCGTTTTTTGTACATCCCAGGCATAACGCCCTACTGATTGTACCGTATCCGAATGAAAAAGAGCATTGTTTTCTTGACACAAGATGCCAATTGCCTTCAAGTCGATCATATTACCGATCTCATTGTTTACATGCATCAGGCTTACCAATTTCTTAGAATCATCCTTTTTTAATAATTCCTCCAAATGAGAAAGCTTGGGGTTTCCACCATCGTCCAATTGTACATACTGCAGATTAATACTGTATTCTTTCTGTAAGTCCTCAGCGGTATGTAGCACCGCATGATGCTCAATTCTTGAAATAATCATGGTCTTAACTCCTAGATCCCGTACTGCAGATCTAAGAATCATATTATCGGCCTCGGTACCCCCAGAAGTAAAAATGATTTCAGAAGCTTGAGCATTTATATATTTCGCAATGGTTTTTCGGGCGCTTTCGATGCCCGTCTTGGCGGATCTACCATAACTATGTGTAGAAGATGGGTTACCGTAAAAATTAGATAATGCATCTTGCATTTTAGAAATTACACTTCCCCTAACCCTTGTTGTCGCAGCATTGTCGAGATATATCTTATCCATACCTATAAAAAAATCAAATTCAAACCTTGTAAAATTAGCGGTTTTTGCGTTAATTTCTACCCAAATAGGAATAAACTTATGGTATATTTCACTTAAATTTGGGGCATGAAGAAACTCTTGTTTTTTGGCTTTTTATCACTTTTGATTTCCTGCGATGACGGGGATTTACAAATTGAAACTATAGATTTCGATAGTGTTTCGATTCAGGACTGTAGCGATATCGATGTAGGCAAAATTAATGTACTATTTAAGATTAATGAGGATGAAGCTTTGATACTTACCCTGCCCGATGGCCTTCTTAAGAATGAAATTTCAGAGACTGAAATAAGCAGTAAAGTGCCTAATGCATCAAAAATTTCTTATCGAATATTCTCCGATAAGGTCGCTGCAAACTATTTCTGTGATGAAATTCCATTGACCAGTCCTACGGTACTAGAGGAAATCGAAGCCGAGGGAGGAAGCATACTCATTACCACAACAAGCACTGATTCTATTACGTTTACCCATGAGATTAGATTGAGTGAGATTTCATTTGTCACCTCAACAAATACTCGTATTACCAACTTGAACATCAATGACTTTGGGTCGGTGACGACCAAAATAAAGTAGTAAATCAGGTATTCTGAGACATATATACCTCTGTTGCACCCATGCCATACTTTTGATAATCGGCATCATAATATTTTACGTTTTCATAGCGCCCGAATAAATAGTAAAGCTCTTCACGTAGCACCCCTTCGCCTACACCGTGTATAAAGACTATTTTTTGAATGCGCTTTCGTATAGCGAATTCTAATTGCCTCTTGGCCGTCTCCATCTGTATATTCAATATCTCATGACTAGAGAGCCCTTTGCTCGATTTTACCAATTGATTTATATGAAGATCAACTTCCATCTTAGGAGCATTGCGTTCCTTAACTTTGGTTATTCTTGATTTTCTTGTGGGCCGAAGTTCCTTTTCTTTTTTTACTTGTGCCGCTTCATAATTGGTGACATGAATGGATCCATAAGCAGGCATTTTGACAAGTTCAGATGCATGAAAATCGAGTACAAACCCCTCATTACTCTCAATGGTAATTTCATCTGATTTCACCCTAATGACCACTCCCTTTACGGTATCATCAATTCCTTCAACGCTATCACCTACCTCAAAAACTGTCATGAATATGTTTTAAATCTTCAAAATTAATGGTATTTTTCAGTATCAGAACAATATTGGAAATGAAATTGACCTTATCTTTATTTTTATTCCGAATAGAAAATTATATGTTGCCATGCATGAACAAAAAACTATTTGGCATCGATTGTCCTGGTTGCGGAATACAGCGTTCGACAATTCATCTGCTCAAAGGTGAGTTTACTGCCGCATTTGAGATGTACCCGGCAATTTATAGCTTACTCTCCCTTGTTATTTTTGCCATTGCTGGTCAGTTTATTAAATTTCGGTATGACACACAAATTAAGTTTTTTCTTGGGGTTCTTACCGTCATTATTATTATCACGAACTATATTTTAAAAATAAACAACTTAATACACTAAACCTATGGAACAACAAAAACTACCTAATGGAACCCTTATTCTTGTTTTTGGAATCCTTGCAATAGTAACCTGCTGCTGTTACGGAATTCTTGGAATTATTTTTGGTGTCGTCGCCTTGGTATTAGCCAAGAAAGCGATTGTACTTTACAAATTAGAACCAGAGCTATACTCTAATTACGGCAATGTCAAAACCGGAAAAATATTGGCCATTATCGGAATTGTTTTAAGTGTACTCTATTTATTGATGACCGTCGGCGCAATTTCATATTTTGGTTGGGATGCCATGGAAGACCCTGAACTGCTCAAAGAGAGAATTGAAGATTTCATGGACTAACGAGTTGCTTTCGTGCATATTAGAAACCACTTGTTTTATCAGCGAGTTTGGCATGTTCAGAAACCGCTTGCTTTACTTTAAATGCTAGGAAACTTGTCTTGCCCCGCAAGTGCCAGTTTGTAACTGGTACCGTACCGCGTTAGTCTAAGACAATAAAGAAAAAAACCACTACAGCAATGTTGTGGTTTTTTTCTTTATTTGAGAGAAGATAGTAAAGTGATTGTCTCTATTTGTGACGGTATATAGGGTTAGCTTGTTTGTAGTCACTCACTACAAACAAGCAGTAGCGGACGGGAATCATTTCACTTCTCAAATTCTTTGAGGGTTTTCGAGATAATCGATATACAATCTAATTGTTGTTGCCTATTCATTACCAAGGGGGGCGCAAAGCGAATGATATTACCATGTGTGGGTTTGGCCAAAAGGCCATTATTTTTAAGGGCCATACATATGTTCCAAGCGGTCGAACTATCTTCGGAATCATTGATAACAATAGCGTTCAACAACCCTTTACCCCTTACCAAGTTGACCAAACTGGTCTCTCCGATTAATTTCTCCATTTCGGTTCTGAACAATTTTCCTAATTCGTCTGCATTCTCTGCTAGGTTCTCTTCTTTCACAACCTCTAGTGCTGCGATGGCTACAGCTGATGCCAAGGGGTTGCCTCCAAAGGTAGAGCCGTGATTTCCAGGGCGTATGACCTCCATGATTTCAGTATCGGCCAGTACTGCAGATACGGGTAATACGCCTCCTGATAGTGCTTTTCCTAAAATCAAGACATCAGGTTTAATACCTGCATGGTCCACAGCCAAAAGTTTTCCTGTACGAGCAACTCCGGTCTGAACCTCATCGGCTATAAACAGTACATTTCTTTCTTGACATAAGTCATATGCTTCTTTGATATAATGGTCATCAGGAACGTAAACTCCGGCCTCCCCTTGAATAGGCTCCACTAAAAATGCGGCTACATTGTCATCTTTAAGGGCCTCACGCAAGGCATTGATGTCATTGTATCGTATTGAAACTATACCTGGGGTGAACGGACCGAAATTTTCTGTAGCTATCGGATCATTTGAAGCAGAAATAATAGTGATTGTTCTACCATGAAAATTATTTTGGCAAACGATAATTTTAGCTTGATCGGTGTGAATACCCTTCTTTTCATAGCCCCATTTTCGAGCAAGTTTGATGGCCGTTTCAACAGCCTCAGAACCCGTATTCATTGGCAATACCCGATCATACCCAAAATACTCAGTGACATATTTTTCATATTTTCCGAGCATATCATTATAAAAAGCCCTCGAAGTAAGCGTCAGCTTTTCTGCCTGTTCTGTTAATGCTCTTATTATCTTAGGGTGGCAATGTCCTTGATTCACCGCAGAATAGGCAGATAGGAAATCATAATATTTTCTCCCCTCTACGTCCCAAACGTAGACACCTTCTCCCCTACTTAAAACTACAGGTAAAGGGTGATAATTTTGAGCACCGTATTTTTGCTCCAATGCAATAGCATCTTCAGAAGTGATTCTTTCTAAGACCGACATGATTAAAAAACTTTAAATAAAACTTTAGCAATTCCTTCTTTGGGAGAGAAATCATCCTAGGCAGAATAGCAAAATTACTAAATATTTAGTGAATTTATCAGCAAGCTGAATTCGATTAAAAATAGGTCAAGGGATACTAGATTATTCTCTCATCTTTCAAATAGTCTTTTTGGGTAAGAAGCTATATTCAATAAGCCCAGAAAAGAGACAAGAATAAACAGCTATAAATTCATCAGTTGAAGAAATATCAAGGAATTCTGAACTTGATAATCAACAACCTCGACCGAAAAGTACAAGGTATGCTTTCGAAAAACATTTTTTATTCCGAGTTATCGGAACAAGGCAAACCCTGCCATAGTAGACCTGATATCATATCAAAAGCAAAAAGAAACCCAAAGTCCTTAGTATACTAATAGATCAGTGCTCATTCCTGCTTCCTCTGGTATGCTATAACACCCATCGGTAATTTTGACCGGAAATTTAAAATAGGCCTTTAAATGCGGTATATGTTCTAACAATAAAGCAGGGTGCCCTATCGCAATATGGTTGAACAATACCAAATGCTGATGAATTTGCCCCATATCACCTACATGTGGAACTACTGGGATATTATATTTCTTAGACAACAGACTTATCAGAATAAACTCCGAAACACCTCCTACTCGAACGGCATCTACTTGATTAAAACCCATACATCCTGAGCGTATGAAATTTTTGAACATCATCTTGTTGGGAACGTGTTCGCCCAGCGCCAATTTTAGCGATACTGCATGAGCCAAGTCAACATGAGCCTGTATATCGTCTGGGTGTGTTGGTTCTTCTATCCAAAAAGGATTTAACTCTTTTAGCTTTTCGCAAATTATTATGGCTTGTGGCAGGTTCCATTGTTGATTAGCATCGAACATAATGATCGCATTATCACCTGCCGTTTTACGTACTAATCTTGCTCTTCTAATATCTCTATCTACCTCTTTTGAACCCACCTTGAGTTTCATGGCCGTAAATCCACTATCCATAGCCTTTTTAATATTAGTGACCACTTTTTCATCACTATAATTGAACCACCCTATAGACGTATCATAACCCGGATAACCTGTTTTTAATATTTTTTTTCTTTCTTCTTTTCCTACGCTTTGTTTTGTTAATAAAGTAATGGCTTCCGCTTTCGTCAATACATCCTCATAGTATGAAAAATCTAAGGTATTGACCAACTCATCGGGCGAAAGGTCTATAAGTAATTTCCATAGTGGAATACCTCTTGATTTTGCCCATAGATCGTAACAGGCATTAACAACAGAAGCCAATGCCAAATGTATTACACCCTTATGAGGCCCCAACCACCGAAAGTTTGGATCATCGGCCATCGCCTTATAGGTCTCTCCAAAGTTCAACATCAACTCATTGATCTCTTTTCCTTCCACATGCTTTACCAAATAATCGATTGCCCTACACACAAGGTCATTGCCCAGACCTAAGGTAAAGGCGAGTCCCACGCCTTCTATAGAAGTATCTGTTCGCAGTTTACATATAGCATAAGCATATATAGGAGTGGTGTGTACTGCATCGGAACCTGCTCCATTCTCGAGGTCGAATCGAATATCAGATGATTTTCCCTTTCTTATTACCACTGTTTTATTCATATCTTAAGTCCATATACGGACAGCTTTAAAGGTTCATTAAAACGCTCTACTAGTAGTTTATCCTTTGTATTACATCGATAATCTGAGCCTGCTTATTCAGTTCCAAAACAATTACTGAAGCAATATCATCTGGCAGGATTTCTGGTAAATTGATTGTAAAGGACTCTCGGCCCTGATCCACTTGTACCGATGTATTTCCATCCAAGAAATAGGCTTTTTTAATTTTTATTCCCTTGACAAAAGGCAATGTTATAGATTTGTTTTCTCCATTGAACAAGTGCAGATAAATTTTATTGTCCTTATGCGTACTCACCATTCGTTTGGTTGGTAGGTATGGTCCTCCGTGAGTCTCATACACCGATTCTCCATTTATGTTTAACCAATCGCCCATTTCCTTTAGACGGTCTATTTGACGTTGCTCTATGCGACCATCGGCCATTGGACCAACATTGAACAAAAGATTGCCATCGCCACCAACAGTTTGCAAGAGCGTTTGTATGCATTCTTTTTTTGACTTCATTTTATCATTGGCCTTCCATGCCCATTGTTCGCCGATGGTCATACAGGTCTCCCAGGTATTTTTATTATCAAATTTCCCTACCTCCTGTTCTGGAGTAGCATAATCTCCGGCAAATTGAGCGCTTTTTGTGGTACCTGACATACCTTCACGACCTTTATCTACTCTGTTATTTATCAGAATATCATCTTTTAATCCTCTTACATATTGGTATAAGTCCATTCCCATTTCATGGGTCCAAGCCCATTCCCATTCCCCATCAAACCAAATAAAGGCAGGGTCATAGTTCTCTATCAATTCTTTTAACTGATTTTTGATAAAGACAATATAGTTGTCCATTTTCTTTTTGATCTCTGGGTCCTTTATGACTCTTTCATCATGAAAAGTGTAATCGTCCGACGGATAAACCACTGGGTAATCTGCGTGACGCCAATCACAAATAGAATAGTACGCTCCAAAAACAATTCCCTGCTTTTTGCATTCGTCCACAAGCTGCTGTAATACACCTTTGCCATAGGGCGTATTGGCCATATCATAATCGGTATAGGCACTATCCCATAAAGAGAACCCATCGTGATGCCTTGTGGTCAAGACTATATACTTCATACCTGCATCCTTGGCTGCTTTAACCCATGCTTTTGCATTGAACAAAACCGGATTAAATTCCTTATACAGATTATCGTATTCTTCAATGGGCACGTTTCTTCCCCTAGACCAACCAATTTCTGTTCCTCTGAGAGTCACTGGGCCCCAATGGATAAACATTCCAAATCGCAAATCTTTAAATTTTTTCAGCGCTTCTTTATTTGTTTTTAGATCCGGGTTGGCCTCTCCGCCTCCTGAGTGTTGTGCTTCTACAGAATAGACCAATAGAAAAGCCATGGACAACATTACTAGTTTTATCGATTTCATAATTATAATTATTTTAACATTTAGATTATTGAATAGTTGAAATATCAACCCCGCCTTTCTCACTCGAAACATAGGCCGCTTCTACTAATTTCATCGTATTATATGCATCTTCAGTATTATGAGGAAGAGGTACGTTTTTATCCAAAACATGTCTTTGAAGCACTGCCATGGTCCCCACAAAAGCATCAGGAAACCACCTTCCTTTAATTTTAATTTCTTTCCATTTCTTTTGTCCTTTACCCAACAGCATGTATTCAAATTTGGAAGGAAGACCCTTGGGGTAATCCAAGGACAGGCCTATTCTTATTTTAATAGCTCCTTTTGTTCCTTCGATCTTAAGATAGGACCGTTGGTGTTGCAAGCCGAATTCATGCCCGTGGTTGGCAATAACCCTGGCTTGGATATGAGCATCGTAATCTAATATCATGGTGGTTCTAGTAGAAGCTAAATCAGTCATTTTTGGATGCTTCCTTGTACTAGCATATATTTTTTGGGGGTCACCCAGAAAACTGCGGATCAAATCAAGATAATGTATGCTGTGATATAGGATTTCTACTCTGGGCAATTGAAACAAAAATTCCCATAAAGGCCATGGGGTATATGCGCAGAGCATAATTTCAATATCGTACACCTCTCCTAACAAGCCTTTATCGACCATTTCTCTTGCTGCTATGATATAAGGAGCATACCTCATTTGAAAATTTACCGCCGAAATCAATCTTTTTCTTTTACAGATTTCCAATATTCGTTCTGCCTCCTCTAGGTTTTCTCCCATAGGTTTTTGAATCAATACAGGAGAACCATCGGGTAATTGTTCCAGTATTTCACAATGAAGGCTTGCCGGTAGCGCCAAATCATATACTGCATTGTATTTTTTTCCGTCGGCTATCAATTCCGAAAGTGAATCATATACCTTTTCAACATGGCCGAATTCTTCTTTTAAAGCTTCTGCCTTTCTCTTTATTTTATCATAAATGCCCTTTACCTTAAAATTTGCCTGATTATAGGCTGGTAAATGGGCATCTTTTACGATGCCCCCTGCCCCTATAATGACTATGGGTAATGGGTTTGAGGGCAATTCTACTTGTTGTTTTAAATTCATGACGACTAACGATTACTATATCCTTTATCTTTATATTGGTTTAGCAAGGTGGCCAACTCCGCTACTTTTTCAGGGAATTCTGCATAGCGATTGCTTTCCTCAAAAGGGTCTTCCGATATTTTATAAAGCTGCCCTTCTGTCTCCACAGGAATTCCCTCTATCTTTAGATTATTACTGAACCCTCCAGAGTCTTTCCCTAAAATTAATTTCCATTCTCCTTTTCGTATGGCGAACGTACCGTTTATTGAATGATGAATTATATCTTTCCTTATCGGTTTGTCATTTCCAAAAAGAATAGGTGATATATCATAACTATCCTCCATGTTTCCCATATCATTTGAAATTCCTAAAATAGAGGCAATGGAAGCAATAATATCTGTGAGTCCAATAACTTTATTACTTACCGTGTTAGCCTTAACTTTTTCGGGCCAAGAAACTATGAATGGCACTCGGTGTCCCCCTTCCCAAATATCCGCCTTCATTCCTTTCCAGGGTCTGCTTGGATCATGACCATACTTTTTAACGGAACCGATACTCCCTCCCATATCAGTTCCGTCTCTCTGAGGCGAACCATTATCAGAAGTAAAAATCAGTAGGGTATTATTAAATTGACCTGCCTTTTTTAGGGCATCTACAATTTGACCTACCGACCAATCCACTTCATGTACAAAATCACCATATGGGCCCGCTTTGCTTTTTCCTTTAAAATCTGCAGTAGGGGCAATCGGTGTATGTGGAGCTGTTAAAGCAAAATACAGGAAGAAAGGTTGATTGGTCCGAGATTGTTCTTCAATATATTTTACGGCCTTATTTGTGATTGCAGGCATCACTTTATCAAGTTGCCAATCCTTAGACATCGGCCCTGGCCCTCCATACATGTCCTCAGGTTTTAATTGGTCCGGAATTCTTGTTAGCCTATTATTTTCAAAAAACGTGTAAGGGGCGAAATTGGGTACATCATCACCAAAATAATAATCGAAACCGGCTTCCAATGGCCCACCTCCAAGAGGTTTTGAGAAATCGATTTTCTTCCAAAGGTCATTTCTTCCTTTAAGCCCGTAATCTCCAATAGGAATGGTATCGTTCATATAGCCATCACCTTGATTTGATGGCCATTTCCAACCCAAATGCCATTTTCCAATACATGCCGTCGTGTAATTTTTTTTCTTCAACATCTTGGGTATTGTATGCCTGTCTGGTGCTATTAATGGCTTATCCCACATCCATAGAACGCTATTTTTTAGATCTGTACGCCAAGCATATTGTCCTGTCAGCAAGCTATATCGGGTAGGTGTACATACGCTACTAGGGGTATGTGCATCTGTAAATCGCATCCCTCCTTTTGCCAAACCATCAATATTGGGGGTCGGTATTTTAGATTCAGAATTGTACACCTGGGGATCGCCATAGCCCAGATCATCTGCCAGAATTATTATAATATTTGGTTGGGTTCCTTTTTCTTTTTCAGTGCAAGAAGTACTAATTACCAGTATGGCAAAAAGCAGTATTGGCCTCTTTAAAAGAAATTGTACTCTCATTATTTATTTTTTATTGATCAACTCGATTTCTTTCCATTTTTCCACTACCTTCCTACTAGAATCCACCTTTTGAAATTTAGCGACATAGTGCTGCCATTCTTCTTCTTCAGGTAAGTTAGACCAACGTTTCCCCTCTTTCTCCAAACTAAAACCGAGGTCCGTATCCATAATCAAAAAAGCTTGATAACCCCGAAGGTAAATCTCCATATCTCTTATCCCCATGGTATTCATATTATCGATAATTTGCGGCCATACCTTGGTATGAACTTCTACATATTCTTTCAACAACCCCGGATCATTCTTGATTTGCAAGGTCATTACCGTTCTTTTATAATTCTCTTTTTTTAGTCCATAATGATTAGTTCCCGATTCTTTTTTGAAAATCCGATTCAATATAACCTCTTTATTCAAATCAATAATACCATATTCTTCTTTGATGTACTCCTTACTTTTATTCCATAGATGGGTTAGATTCAACTCTGATCGAACATCCAAAATAGCAAAACAAAAAGAATCATTTTGAAAGAGCTCAAAGCTTTCTATTCCAGGGCTCTCAACAAAATCCTTGACAATTACGCTTTTCAAAGCCAAAGAAATTTGTTTCTCTGTCTCCAAGGTGTTCGCTACTCCGAAACAAAGGCGTTTCATGGTTTCCTTCATTCTCATTCTTCTATATCAGTAAAAAATCGCATAGATTATCAGCATTAAAATTACCAGTGTTATAGATAAATAGTTTACGATTTTCGAAGAGGACTTTACTTTTAAATAGAATGTTGAAGGGACACTTTGTTCTGAGGAATCAAAATAGGATATCACAGCATAAATCAAAGACGATATGATAAAATAGATATAGGTTTGCCTCAGCCAATTGACCCCAAGCCCGTCAGCACTTGAAATATAATTTTCAATGCCATCGATAACGGCATATTTTTCAATTAAAAAGATGGTTCCAGCAAATATACTTCCTCCTAACAGGGTCCAAAAAGAAGCATTGGCCGTTCCTTTTTTAGAGAAGATACCCCATATAAAAACGGTTACTATAGAGGGTGCAAAAATACTGAACATCTGATTGATCAATGCAAAAATACTTCCTAGGTCTCCTAAAAATGGAGACCAGGCTACCGCCAATACCAATACGACGATTCCTGTAATTCTTCCAATCCTAATTTTAGAACAATCTGATAAATTGGGTTTTAACTTATCAAAAACATCATATACTATAAGCGTAGAGCAACTATTCAATGCGGCTGCTACACTACTCATTACGGCAGCCAATAAGGCCGCAATCATTAAACCTTTTAACCCTATAGGCATTAATTTCATAATCATAATTGGCAACACACTTTTGGTATTCGTGCCGATATCTTCTTTAAAAAGGGCAAAAGCCAAAATGCCAGGTACAACCATGATAAATACGGGAAGGATTTTAAGAAAACCAGCAAATAGGGCCCCTAATTTGGCTTGTTTTTCCGATTTTGCACCCAAAACTCTTTGAACAATGGTCTGGTCTGTACACCAATACCATATACCCAATACCAAATGCCCAAAGAGCATGTCTAAAAAAGTAAATCCTTTTTTATTAGAATCAAAACTTACCGCCTTGAGTCTGTCAGGATCTACTGCTTCCTTTAAATCTTCATAGGAATTGATCCCCACATCTGGAAGGTGATATACCGCCAACAAGGTAATGGTCAATGAACCTAATATGAGTATTACTGTTTGCACAGCTTCGGTCACCACTACGGAGGTCAACCCTCCTATAATGGTATATATACCCGTTGCAACCGCAATTATGATAATGGACACCAGAATATCTAATCCGAATATTTCTTCAAAAACCACTGCTCCTGCATAAAAACTTACACCAATATGCATGAACAATGCCGCCATAATACTAAAAATGGCTAACAATATCCTGGATCGCCCATCGTATCGTTTTTCTAAAAATTCTGGTAAGGTGGTTATCTTTGTCCGTAAATAAAATGGAATAAAAACAAAGGCCAAAATAATGAGCTCAAAAGCGGAGAACCACTCAAAATTTCCCCATACTATACCGTCTATAAAACCAGATTCGGATAGCCCTACCAAATGGACCGTAGAAATATTGGATGCAAAAAGTGAAGCTCCAATAATACCCCATGTCAAGGATTTTCCTGCTAAAAAATAACCTTCACTGGTTTTCTTCTTTTTTCTGGCAAACCACAACCCAATAAAAACAATGCCAAGTATATAAAAAACAATGACCAGTAGGTCTATATAGGAAACCGAGTTCATATTTTTTCAACAGAATTTAAAATAAAATCCTTATAAGCTTTCAAGCCTTTTTTTGTCATATGAGGCATTAAAAGCTCCCAAATATAGGTAGACATTGTATTATTTTGTATTGAGATAAAGTATGGAAGTACTTCTTGCTGCGATTTCCAAAATGTAATCAATATTCGTATCGTATGTTGCAACCGCATATACATTCCTGGATTTATTTCATCATGAAAGTATCCATATTCCATAAATCGCTTATAAAAATGAGCCATTTGTTCTTTTCTAATTTGAAATGTCTTTTTTAACAACTCATTTACCACTTCAAAATTTCTAGAAATTTCTAAAACATCAAGGTTGAAAAACGAGTAGGTATTGTGAAATATTTCTAATTTGACCAGCAGTTCATTGAAATGAAGAAAAGGATCCTCGGCCCGTCCTCTTTCTTCATACACTACGGAAATACCCTTTTTCATTTGAGAATAAATTGCTTTAAGCAATGCTTCTTTGTTCGGAAAATGATACTCAAGATTGCCATGACTTATCTGAAGTGATTTGGCGAGCGTTCTACTTGTGACATTTGTCACGCCATACTTATTGAAGTATTGAATGGCCTGACTGATTATTTTCTCTTTTGTTTTCAACTAAATAGGTGCTTTAAAAGCGAATATAATTAAATTAGGGCTAACGCCCTAATTTAATTATATTCATTTAATACTCCCTTTTCTTTAGGAGTTATTTTGAATTTTACCAAAAAATGAGAAGTTGTAGTTGCTGTTAAAAAAAAAGGTGTGGCCAACTACTACCACACCTTCTAAAAAACTAACTCAAATAATACTATTACAATTTATGTTTGAAGGCTACCAAACCATTCAATCGCTATTCATTTTTTTAATACAACTTCTACAGTCGTAACAATATCGGCACTATTTCTTGGTACGGTAAAAGTCACCTTATTGCCTCGTTTCTTAAACTTCACTTCTTGTTTCGTATCAAAACGTTCGATACGTTTAAGCCGTTTGCCTAATGAAAAAGTAATTTCTTTTACCGTATCATCAAGAATGTGAAAAAACAATCGATTATCTTTTTCTGTAGTCACGTACTTTTTTGACACCCCTATTGCACCCCCTCGTGTTCCATAAATAGTCTCTCCATATTGACCCATCCATAGTCCTAATTCTTTTAGTACCTGAATATGTTCTTTTTGAATCTTACCGTTGGGCATTGGGCCAACATTCAATAAAAAGTTAGTATTTCTTCCTGCGGCATTGACAATATACCGTACAAGGTCTTCCAGTGTTTTATGGTTATTATCGATAAGGTTAAAACCCCATGAACCATTAATGGTTTCACAGGTTTCAAAGGGTAGTTCGCCTATATTATCTGCAGAGGTACCGAAACCAGTTGTATTCTCACCGGGCAGGTCTTTTTCGAACATTTGAAAATCTTCTCCTTGAAAAGGGGCTTCGTGATGATTGTTACCAATCAACAGATGAGACTTGGTATCATGTATCATCTTATAGGTTCTTTCAAGTCTCCAATCAATATTGTTATCATCTATTCTATAGTCAACCGATTTGTGCCAGTCTTCCTTGTCTGGTGCCTGATCCCACCAGCCATCGAACCAAAAACCCGCAATGTCATAATTTGTGGCAAGCTCCTTGATTTGCGCATCTTGATATTGTAAGTATTTTTCCCAACTGCCAGATTCTTGTCTACCCGTAGTACGCCCTGTCCACCCTCGAGGAAAGTAATCCTCATGGTGCCAGTCTAATTGCGAATAATAGGCAAACAACTTTATGTCTTGCGCTTTACATTCTTTTTCTAATTCTCTTAGAATATCTCTCCCAAATGGCGTAGATTTCATTATGGTGTAATCTGACACCTTGGAGTCATACATGGCAAAGCCATCATGATGTTTCGTGGTAATGGTAATGTATTTCATACCTGCCGCTTTGGCCATACTGACCCATTCTTTGGCATTGAATTCAGTGGGATTAAAAAGTTGTGGTAGTTTTTCGTAAGCTTCTACCTTTATTTTAGCGGTTTGCATGATCCACTCGGCAATACCTTCTTGTCCACCGCCACCCATAACGCTATACACCCCCCAATGAATGAACATACCAAACTTGGCTTCTTGAAACCATTCTCTGGCCTCTAGATTTTCTTGAGTCGGTGTATACTTTTTTTGACCCTGGGCGTTTATAACGCTAAAAAGCAGAGTGATTATGACTATTCTCTTGTAATCGAAGCGTGATTTTTTCATTTTTTAAAGTTTAATGCTTGCTTTGAGTAGTTATTACTTAATTCTTTGCGCTTATTCTTTTGGAATACTATAAATTCTAGGCTGTCATTACCCTTAGCAAATACAAATACTTCCTTCCCTTTAATAGTAATTGCATGGGCAGTTTTTATATTCCCTTTTATCAATAATCCTGATTCAGATGGGGGTATTGCCTCAAATCCTCTACCTTCTATATTTCTCAATACCAAACCCATACCGGCATCGGCCCTTGGGGTTTCCACCTCAGAATTGTACAAGGCCCCAATGACCAACAGGTCTTTATACCCGTCATTATCATAATCGAATACTTGTATGTTGTTGATTGGAGAAAGCTGACTTCTATTGGGTAAAAGATGCCATATAAACTTCCCTTTTCCATTATTTTCAAGCCAATAGTGTGCAAATGTGGTGGCTTGATAGTGGATTGAATTTTCTAACATTCTCTCCCCATAGATATCAGAAAGATCTGCAGCTGCAAATTCGCGGTAGGTGCTATATTTTGCTTTTATTGCCGGTATCTGTTGAGACGAGCATTCTCTACCTCTCAAGGGAAGTAGTTTCCCTTCTTTATGAACGCCAATAACAATATCTTGCTTGCCATTACTATCAAAATCATTCAAGAATATCTCAAATGGTTTTTCTGCACTTGCCCTGTATTTATAGTTTAATCCTAAATTACCAGCAACCAAATCCATATCACCATCATTATCGACATCTAAAGTTTCTAAGCCGTACCACCACCCAATATTCTCTTTTAGCCCCCATTCCTTGGTCTGTTCTATCAGCTGGCCCTGATTATTCTTGAACAATTTTAGAGACATCCATTCGCCTGCTACAATCAGATCTTGCCAACCATCATCATCTACATCTACCCAAATAGCACTGGTTACCATACCCGTTTCAGAAAGCCCGGCCATTTTTACAGCAACATCTTTGAACTTTAGGTCATCACCGTTTTTACCATTATTCTGTAATAAGTAGCTTTGTGGAATCTGCGGATATTTGCCTGGTACCACCCTACCGCCAATAAAAAGATCTTGGTCACCATCCTTGTCATAATCACAGGCAGCCACTAGCTGACCAGAAATAGGCATCTTAGGAAGTGCCTTAGATTTTGAAAACTTGCCATTGCTATTTATATACAATCTATCTTGATAAGAAATACCGGTTGAATCTCTTTGATACCCCCCACTGACCACATATAAATCTTGATCACCATCAGCATCTACATCTATAAATTTTGCTCCTGTATCTTCCCATTTTTCGTCTTCTGCCCAAGGCCCTTTCATTTCTTTAAAGCCACCTTTCGCTGTTTGCAGGTATAGTTTTCCTAATGCATTCTTTGCATTTCCTACGTAAAAATCATCAAGACCGTCTTTATTAACGTCGGCTACGGCCAAACCAGGTCCTAAACGAGAATATTTATGTGGCAATAAGGGCTCAAACCGGTAATCGTCATATACATCTTCTTTGTGCCGAAAATTTGGTTGCAGAACTGGCGTCACATTAACAAATTTGTTGTTTTCGGTATTCCTAATTAAATGTTTTTGTACTACTGCATTCGAATAATCTAATTCAAGTAATCGATTAAAATCATTAATAACCTTAATTTCTTGCTTTCCGTCTGGCCAAGTAACTGTTAAACGTTGCTCCCCAACGGCTGCTCCCATACCAAAATGTACAATAGGCTCCATCGAGGATTGAAACCCTCTTGTAAGTGAAAGCTGTTCGGTTTTTAAGTGCCCCGTTTTAAGGTCTTCTAATAAAATTTTTGTGCCTATACCGAACGGATTTTTTGGAGAGCCTTTTAACCTAAATCTTAAAAAATGGCCTTTACTCCTTATCAGACTTAGTCCATTTCCCTCAAGTGAAGGCAATGCTCGAATCTAACTGGGATAAAGAACTAAAAATAAAACCAATTAAAGAGTATAGATCCATCGAATTATTTGCAGGTGCAGGTGGATTGGCAATAGGCTTAGAAAAAGCAGGGTTCAATGCTATTGCATTAAATGAGATAGATAAAGATGCTTGTGCAACACTTAGAAAAAACAGACCAGAATGGAATGTCATTGAAGGTGATATTAGCAATATAGATTTTACAACATATAAAAATATAGATTTTTTATCAGGTGGATTTCCATGCCAAGCATTCTCTTATGCAGGAAATAAGTTAGGATTTGAAGATACAAGAGGAACTTTATTTTTTGAATTTGCTAGA
>JASFYU010000152.1:0-37031 GCA_045046905.1 Flavobacteriaceae bacterium
GTATACCACTCCTTCACATAGGTTTCGAATACGGCAACACCTGCCTTAATGTATTGGGTATACTCTTTGTCCCAATCCACATTTTCATTTCGCAATTCTTTGGAAAAGAGCTTGGCTGCCAAAAGAGCCGATTCGGTTGCAAAAGTAACTCCTGACGAAAAAACGGGATCCAAAAACTCTGCGCTATTTCCTGTAAGGGCATAGCCTTTACCATGCAGCTGTTTTACCGATTTTGAGAAATTTTTAATCGTGATAGGTTCAAATGAAAAATCTTCATCCTTAAATCGATCGTAATAATAGTCAGAAAGTTTCAGCATCTCCCTCAACTTTTGGGTATTGCTGCCCTGAAAAGATTCAAGGTATTCGGTAGGGCCTACATAGCCTATACTCGTTGACCCATTTGAAAATGGAATTACCCATAACCAAGTCTCCAAGCGTACAATATCAAAAGTGATTAAGGTTCCCTCTTCACCGTCAGGTCTATTAATATCCTTGACATGGGTGAAGATTGAGGAATGTTTGGGTATTGATGAAGGCTTGTCCAAATCTAATAACCTGGGCAATACCCGGCTATAACCACTAGAATCTATAATATATTTTGCAGTGATTGTCGAAAGCAGGCCTTCTTTATTTTTTATGGTGGTCGTTGACCCCTTCTCCTTAAAATCTACAGCGGTCACCTCATGTTCAAAAGCAATATCGACCCCTCTTTTGATAAGTTGATCGGTCAGCACCTTGTCAAAATCCGCTCTAGGCACTTGCCAGGTCCAGTCCCAACCTAACGTATGTTTTTTACTGAAATCGAAGTTACAGACCTTACCTTCTTTCATAAAACGCGCCCCATGCTTTACCTCGAATCCAAAATCCTTTAATGCCTCCAACAACCCTACCTCTTCGAAATGATCCATGCAGCGTGGCAAAAGGCTCTCCCCGATGACAAATCTCGGAAATTTGCTTTTTTCTACCACTTTTATCCTAAAGCCTTGATTGTGCAAATAAGAAGCCGCAACACTACCTGATGGCCCAGCTCCAATTATCAATACGTCAACTATTTCATTAATCATTTCCTTATTAAAATGTACATTCGTTAATTATACTAAATTTGCAATCCAAATTAACTTTTTTTATTTATAAATTGTTGCTTATTTAAGTTTGATCCGACCACAAATGCCAAAAATAGAAGGAAAGTTAGGAATAGATGTATTTTACCGTGTGATTTTTAATGGTGAACCCATTTCGATTGACAAAAACGTAATCGATACAGTTCAGGAAAGTTTCGATTTTCTAAAAGAATTCTCTAAAAACAAGGTCATCTATGGCGTCAATACGGGTTTCGGTCCAATGGCCCAATATAAGATTAAGGATTCGGAAAGAATTCAATTACAGTACAATTTAATACGAAGCCATGCTTCGGGTACAGGAAATCCTATTCCGGCCAAATATGTAAAAGCGGCCATGCTAGCAAGGCTGAACACTTTGAGTCTGGGCAATTCAGGGGTACACACTTCGGTAATAGAAGTAATGACCTTATTAATTAATAAAGATATTATTCCTTTAATATATGAGCACGGGGGGGTAGGTGCAAGCGGAGACCTAGTTCAATTGGCACATTTAGCCCTAGTTCTTATCGGAGAAGGAGAGGTCTTTTACAAGGGAAAACTTAGAGATACCCTTGAGGTTTTTAAAATTGAGGGCATCAAACCCATTTCGGTAGAGATTCGAGAAGGACTTGCATTGATTAACGGTACTTCGGTAATGACCGGAATTGGAATAGTGAACACTATATATACACGACGCCTTTTGGAGTGGATGATAGCCTGTTCTTCCGCCATTAATGAAATTGTAGAAGCCTATGACGATCATTTATCAGAAGACCTTAACCAGACTAAAAAGCACAAGGGGCAACGAGAAATTGCACGATCCATGCGCAGTCACTTAAAAGACAGCACCCTAACCCGAAAGCGAGAACACCATTTGTACACCAACAACAACGGTGTTTCAGTCTTTGAGGAAAAGGTGCAGGAGTATTATTCCTTGCGTTGTGTGCCACAAATTCTAGGCCCCGTTTTAGATACCCTCGATAATGTAGAACGCATTTTGATAGAAGAGGTAAACTCCGCAAACGACAACCCTATAGTCGATGTTGCAAAAAAACATGTTTACCATGGCGGAAATTTCCATGGCGACTATGTTTCCCTTGAAATGGATAAATTAAAGATCGTGGTCACCAAAATGAGCATGTTGGCCGAAAGACAATTAAACTATTTATTGAATTCTAAACTCAATGATATATTGCCACCCTTTGTAAACTTGGGCAAATTAGGCTTAAATTTCGGAATGCAAGGCGTACAGTTCACAGCCACTTCGACCACGGCCGAAAACCAAATGTTATCAAACCCCATGTATGTGCATAGCATTCCTAACAACAATGACAACCAGGACATTGTCAGCATGGGCACCAACGCCGCTCTAATCACGAAAAAAGTGATCGAAAATGCCTTTGAGGTCATTGCTATCGAACTCATAACAGTGGTACAGGCCATTGAATACCTTAAAGTGCAGGACAAAGTGTCTTCAAAGACCAAAGAAATGTACGATGCGATACGAATAATAGTTCCCCCATTCACTGAGGATATAGTCATGTATCCTTATGTAAACAAAGTAAAGGACTTTATTATTAACCATGAAAATAAATAGCATTATGAGGACACTTAGCATTTTAATTTTCGCATTTTTATTAACAGGTTTCACCATAGATGCCCAAGAATTAGCTTTGGTACAGGATGGTGGCCAATTCGGATATATTGGTAAATCAGGCGCATTTGTCATCGAACCCCAATTCAACAAGGCGACCAATTTTTCAGGTAAATTGGCCGCAGTGCTGAAAAATAAAAAATGGGGCTATATCAACTCTTCGGGTAAATGGGCCATTGAACCTATTTACGATAAGGTAAAAAAATTCAACTCAGGTATTGCCATGGTTCAAAAAGATGGTCAGTGGGGCTACATTGATACTTCGGGCAAAACCTTAGAAGTGCCAGCATCGGATAAATATTATGATTTTAAGGATGGAGTGGCCATTTTTAGGGGCGGGGACAAAATTGGTCTTTTGGGAACCAATGGTAAGTTGGTTCTTGAACCAAAATTCGATGTCATAAAAAAATTCTGGGAAGGGCACGCAAAAGTCAAGAACGGTGAACTATGGGGAATGATCAATAACAAGGGAAAGGTTACCGTTCCTCTAGAATATACAGGTCTAGGCTCATATAGCCCAAACGGAATATGGGCCAGAAAAGGAACCGAAATGGGCTTGATAGTGAACGGAGGCTTCAAAGCGGTACCGAATGCCAAGAAAATATATGATTTTAGAGAAGGTTCAAGTCTCACTTATGCAAGTGATGGCGACAAAGTTGGGTACATCAACAATAAAGGCGAGTGGGTAATTAAACCTGCGTACGATAAGGCACGGTCATTTAATAACGGAATGGCACCGGTTATGAAAGATAAAAAATGGGGTTATATAAATGAGGAAGGAGAGCAATTAATCGATTTTAAATTCAAAGATGCCGAGATATTCTCCGCTGATGGTCTTGCGCCCGTAAAAGAAAAAAAATGGGGTTTTATCGATAAATCGGGTAAGTTGATGATTCCTATGGATTATGATATAGGAACAGGTTTCGGATTTCTTCAAAAGAACGCCCAAAAAGGATTCATTAACGGCTTGGCCAGAATCAAATCAAAAAAAGGATGGGCATTTATTACAAAAGAAGGTACCATTTTAGGTGATAAATGGTACAAACATGCCGAGAATTTTATTAACCCGAACAAATAGCGTAGTACTGTACTATATGGAAGAAAAAAAGGACCAAAAAAAATATGCACTTATAACCGGAGGATCTCGAGGCATCGGAAGGGCGATATGCGTGCAGTTGGCAAAAGATTCCGATTATCATATTTTAATAAATTACAACAGTAATACAGACGCTGCGAACGAAACCCTGAAGCAAGTGAAAGAAGAGGGAGGCAGCGGAGAGCTTTTACAGTTCGATGTTTCGGATGCGGTAGCCGTCAAAGACGCTTTGGATACCTGGCAAAAAAGTCACGAAGACGATCTTATCGAAGTCATCGTAAACAATGCGGGTATAACCAAAGATGGCCTATTTATGTGGATGAAACCAGAAGACTGGTCCAATGTTATAAATACCAGCCTCAATGGCTTTTTCAATGTCACCAATCATTTAATCCAAAAACTATTGGTGAACAAATACGGAAGGATCATAAATATGGTATCGGTTTCTGGACTGAAGGGAACACCTGGTCAAATTAATTACTCCGCGGCCAAAGGAGGGCTCATTGCGGCGACAAAGGCTTTGGCACAAGAAATTGCCAAAAGAAACGTGACTGTGAATGCCGTAGCACCAGGATTCATCAATACTGATATGACAAGCCAGCTCGATCAAAAAGAACTCAAAAAAATGATTCCTGCAAATCGTTTAGGAGATGCCGAAGAAGTTGCGCACTTAGTTTCATTTTTGGCTTCCAAAAAAGCATCCTATATTACTGGCGAAGTGATAAACATCAATGGGGGCATTTACTCCTAGTGCTGAATTTTAATGGCAATGAATAGAGTCGTAATTACAGGTATGGGAATTTACTCGTGTATAGGAAAAAACCTAGACGAGGTAAAATCTTCGCTGTACAAGGGTAAATCGGGAATTGTTTTTGATAAACGAAGGGAAGCTTTTGGCTATCGATCCCCGTTGACGGGAATGGTAGAAGAACCCAATTTAAAAAAACTTTTATCCAGAAGACAACGTATCAGTCTAGGCGAAGAAAGCACATATGCCTATGTCGCTACCTTCGAAGCCCTGGAAAACGCAAAACTGGACCAAGATTTTTTGAACACGAACGAGGTGGGTATCATCTATGGCAATGACAGTACGGCAAAATCGGTCATTGAATCGATTGATATCGTCCGAGAGAAAAAGGATACTACGCTAGTAGGTTCTGGAGCCATTTTCAAGGGCATGAACTCTACCATCACCATGAACCTTTCCACTATTTTTAAACTCACCGGTGTGAATTTCACCATAAGTGCTGCATGCGCTAGTGGTTCTCATGCAATTGGCATGGCCTATCATCTAATAAAAAGTGGTTTGCAAGATATTATCATCTGTGGAGGTGCCCAAGAAATAAGCCATTTTGCCATGGCCAGTTTTGATGGCCTAGGCGTATTTGCCACCCAGACTGAAAGCCCTGAAAAAGCATCACGCCCTTTTGACAAGGACAGAAATGGCCTTGTTCCCAGCGGCGGCGGCGCAACTATAGTAGTAGAAAGCTATGAATCGGCAATTAAAAGAGGTGCACCTATTTTAGGTGAAATCATAGGCTACGGGTTCTCCTCTAACGGAGCACACATTTCAACACCAAATGTCGAAGGACCTTCAAGAGCCATGAAAAAAGCACTACAAGACGCCAATATAGAGGCATCTGCTATAGATTATGTAAATGCACATGCGACCTCGACACTGGTTGGCGATGCCAATGAGGCAAAAGCCATAGCAGAAGTTTTCGGTAAGCATAAACCATATGTGAGTTCAACTAAGTCTATGACTGGCCACGAATGTTGGATGGCAGGTGCCAGTGAAGTCATTTATTCGATGTTGATGATGCAGCATTCCTTTATCGCACCCAATATCAATTTAGAAAACCCTGATGAGGATTCGGTCAAATTAAATTTAGTTAACAAAACCTTAAACAAAAAAATTGATGTATTTTTGTCGAATTCTTTTGGGTTTGGCGGCACCAATTCCGCTTTAGTTATTAAAAATTGTATTACAGATGAATAAAGAGGTTATTATTGATAAGATAAACGACTTTCTTATCGATGAGTTTGAAGTTGAAGAAGAGGAGATTGCACCGGAGGCAAATCTAAAGGACACTCTTGAACTAGATAGTCTTGATTTTGTAGACCTTGTGGTCGCCGTAGAAGCCAATTTCGGCGTGAAATTGGTGGGCGAGGATTTCATCAATGTAGTTACCCTTCAGAATTTCTACGACCTGATCGAAAGCAAGATTAGCTGAAAAAGCAATAAACACCAATGGCAACGGAATGGGAAGGAAAATCCAGGGGTACCGTTATAGGGTATAAGATCTTTGTTTTCTTCATCAAAAAATTAGGAATAGGGACCTCTTACCTACTGCTACATTTTGTTGTTCTATACTTCTGCTTCTTTGCGAACAAAAGCACCCGATCCATAAATTACTATCTCAGAAAAATCCAAGGCTTTTCAAGGCTAAAGAGTATTTGGAACATCTATAAGAGTTATTATATTTTCGGCCAGACCATAGTCGATAAAACAGCCATTTCAAGTGGTCTTCGAAACAAATTCACTTACGAATTCGACGGGGAGGCAAGAATCAAGGAACTTCTAAAAAAAAAACAAGGGGGCATCTTAATCAGTGCACATGTCGGAAATTTTGAGATTGCCGATTTCTTTTTTGACGAGTTGGACTCAAGCTCGCAAATACACCTAGTAACCACCGATTCAGAACATGAGCAAATAAAAACGTACTTGGATAGTGTTACCTCGAAATCTAGCATTAAATTCATAATTGTCAAAGAAGATCTATCCCATGTTTTCGAAATCAAGGCCGCCTTAGACAGCGGAGAACTTGTTTGTTTTACCGGAGATCGTTACTTTGAAGGTCAGAAAACCATGGATGGGCAATTATTAGGGGCAAAGGCCAAGTTTCCGGCCGGGCCTTTTTTATTAGCCTCCCGATTAAACGTTCCTGTGCTTTTCGTATATGTGATGAAAGAGACCAAAAGACATTATCACCTATATGCAAGAACGGCCGAAGTGAAAAATAAAGACGCCCAAGGTCTGCTCAGTGATTATACCAAAAATGTGGAATGGATTCTAGAAAAATACCCCTTACAATGGTTCAACTATTTTGATTTCTGGAACGCAAAAAAAAATAAATGAAAGAAGTTCTAATTCTATATTACTCCCAAACAGGGCAGTTGTTCGATATTCTCAAAAACATTGCTTCCAAAATAGACCATACCGGCGTCAACATCACCTACTATGAGATAGTTCCTGAGGAGGCCTATGAATTTCCATGGAAAAAAGAAAAGTTTTATGACACCTTTCCTGAGTCATTCCTTCAAATTCCATCCAAAATACATCCGCCAGCACCAGAAATTCTCAATAAAAAATATGACTTGGTCATTCTGGGCTATCAGGTGTGGTATTTAACACCCTCGATTCCTATAAATTCCTTCTTAAAATCCGACAGCGCCAAAAAATTATTAAAAAACACCCCTGTTGTTACCGTTGTAGCCTGTAGAAATATGTGGATACAGGCACAGGAAAAAATGAAAAAACTTTTGGCGGCGAACAAAGCCAAATTAGTAGGTCATATTGCATTGGTAGATAAGCATATTAATAATATAAGCGTTATCACCATTGCACATTGGATGTTTTCCGGAAAGAAAGACACTTATTTAGGCATATTTCCTAAACCGGGCGTATCAGACC
Organism: Flavobacteriaceae bacterium; assembly: GCA_045046905.1. Taxonomy (GTDB): domain Bacteria; phylum Bacteroidota; class Bacteroidia; order Flavobacteriales; family Flavobacteriaceae; genus JASFYU01. The sequence goes on from JASFYU010000152.1 coordinate 7,545, forward strand.
ATGACATCGAAAATGCCACTAGATTTGGAACACCCATCAAGGTAGCTTTATTGACCGATAATTTTTCTGATCTGCAAGAGCATCTATTGACGTTAGATGCCGTATATATCAACCCTTTTTTGGTTCTCACCGATGAAAGGGGAAACCTGCTTTTTGCCAAATGGGCAAATCTTATTATAATAAAAGGCGAGCCAGGAAATCCAAAACGCTTAAAATGGATTCGTATATTCAAATATTATTTGTTTTTTGCGATATGGGTCATAGCACCAATAGTTTTTATCGTATTTTTGCTCACTTATCTCCCCACGTATCAAAAAAGAAGTAAGGAAAAAAAATACTATTCCTCCGTTACCTTAAAGGAAAATTAATGAAGGACGTTTATATAACGAGAATCGCCAAATTTTTACCGAACAAGCCTATAGATAATGACCAAATGGAGGGGAAATTGGGCATTATCAATGGGCGACCCTCTAAGGCCAGACGTATCGTACTCCGCAATAATCGCATAAAAACTCGGTATTATGCCATTGACGAAAATGGCGAAGTAACCCATAACAATGCACAGCTTACAGCTATAGCAGTCGAGAAATTATGCGATACCGATTTTCCGAAGGAAGCCATTGAATTATTGTCTTGCGGAACCTCAAGCCCAGATCAGATACTGCCTTCGCATACTTCAATGGTGCACGGTTTTCTAAAGAATGGCAATATGGAGATTAACTCTCCCTCTGGGGCCTGTTGCTCAGGAATGAACGCTTTAAAATTTGGGTACCTTTCCGTAAAGACCGGGCAAGTAAACAATGCCGTATGTGCAGCTTCTGAACGAGCATCCTCTTGGATGAAGGCCGATATTTTCGAAAACGAAGTAGAACACCTTAAAGAATTGGAAGAAAGCCCGATTCTGGCGTTCAATAAAGAATTTTTACGGTGGATGCTTTCCGACGGCGCGGCAGCAATACTGCTAGAGAATCAACCCAAAGGAAATACCCCTCTGAGAATCGAATGGATGGACGGCTATTCCTATGCCCATGAAATGGAGACCTGTATGTATGCCGGTGCCGAGAAACAAGAGGATGGCCATTTAAAGCCTTGGAGCGAATACCCTGCCAAGGAATGGGGCAAAAAATCACTTTTTGCCATTAAACAAGATACTCGTTTATTAGGCGACCATATTTTACAGAAAGGGGTCGATAGCTTAAAACAGTCTCTTGAAAAACATAATATCGGGCCAGCTGACATAGATTACTACCTGCCACATATATCCTCCTACTACTTTAAGGAAGGCCTATATAACGAATTGAAACATCAGGGCGTTGAAATGCCTTGGGAAAAGTGGTATTTGAACCTCGAAAAAATAGGCAATATCGGTTCAGCGTCCATTTTTGTAATGTTGGAAGAGTTGGTAGCCTCGGACAAGTTGAAGAAAGGAGATACGATATTATTGCACGTACCTGAAAGTGCTCGTTTTTCCTATGCATATGCTTATTTAACCGTATGCTAGCCAAATGAATCTGCTAGAGAACAATATAACCGATCCAGATTTTATCCAAACCCTGATTCCCCAAAGACCACCTTTTGTAATGGTGGATAAAGTATTTTATTTTTCTCAAAAAAAAATAGTTTCAGGACTAACGATCACTAACGATCATCTTTTCTCGAAAAACGGTACTTTTGAAGCTCCCGGGCTCATTGAAAATATGGCCCAGACCATTGCATTGCACACAGGATATCAATTTTATCTAAAAAAAGAAGCTGTACCTACAGGGTATATCGGTGCAATCAAGAAAGTAGAAATCGATTCTCTTCCGACTATAGGTCAAGAATTGATGACCACGGCAATCATTTTACATAATATCATGGGAGTGACCTTGGTAAGCGCAACCATCGAATGTGATGGCACTATTATTGCTTCGAGCGAAATGAAAACAGTATTGGCCAGTTAATTGAAAGAGATACGCAACAATATCGATATTAAGAAATTCCTTCCGCATAGGGCGCCTATGCTTATGGTGAACGACATCACCTATATCGACGTCGATTCGGTCACTGTGGAATTCAATATTGTGCCGAATTGTATTTTTGTCAAGAACAATATACTCTCAGAAACCGGACTTATTGAAAATGCAGCACAAGCATGTTCCGCCATTGTAGGACAACGCTTTTTTGAAGATGATGATCTAGAGGGAGAAGGAAACAAGGTCATCGGATATATCAGCACCATAAAAAAAGTCGAGATTTTCCAACTTCCAAAGGTCAACGAAACCTTGGTAACCAAAGCAAAGCTTATTTCGCGCTATGATATCGGTGAAACGAGTATCTGTACCGTTGCCGGTTCCACTTTCAGAAATGACGATTTAATTGTAAATTGTACACTTAATTTCTTAATTCATGAAGTCTGATGAGGAGAGAAGACGTACCACAGGACAAAAGTAATCTAGCATCGGTCAACTTTAGAGAGTTGTGCTATGCCCTTGATGAAAATGGCGAATATACCACCGAAAAAAGTACTGGCTGGGGTCCAAAGACCATTGCCCTGGACAATGCCATCAAGGTAATCGAGGAACGTGTAGCTGATGCCAAACAGCGGGTGTTCAACAACCAGACCAGCCCTATAGAGTATTATATGGAACTCCATAAAATGGATTTAGGCATTCTAGCAAGCTACGTAAGTATTTGGAAATGGCTCGTAAAAAGACATTTTACCCCTGCTGTCTTTAAGAGATTAAGTGTGAAAACCTTACAGAAATACGCTGATGTTTTTGATATATCCATTGACGAACTACAGCACATCAAAACCTGATTCATGCAAATAGATTTTTCACATAAACAGTCCGCCCATTGCGAAAATGGTGTGGTATCGAACCTAATGCGGCACAAAGGTTTTGAAGTTAGCGAACCTATGGTCTTCGGCATTGGTTCAGGGCTATTGTTCAGCTACCTTCCCTTTTTAAAGGTTAACTATGCCCCGGTATTTACCTACAGGGCCATGCCTGGGTCTATTTTCAAACGGTTCGCCAAACGGGTAGGAGTTACCATGAAAAAGGAGAAGTTCAGCGACCCAAAGACCGCAAAGGCAAAATTGGATGAAAATCTTGAAAAGAACAATCCTGTAGGCTTACAGGTCGGGGTGTACAATCTACCCTATTTTCCAGAAGAGTATCGTTTTCATTTCAATGCCCACAATATGGTGGTATACGGAAAGAAAGGAAATACCTATCTCATCAGTGATCCCGTTATGGAAACCGTAACTACGATAACCGATAAGGAACTCGAGAAGGTGCGCTTTGCAAAGGGAGCGTTCGCACCAAAAGGGCATATGTACTACCCCATCGAGTTTCCAAAAACCTTAGCCTTGGAAAAAGCCATCGTCAAAGGCATTAAACAAACCTGTAGAGACATGACCGCCCCCATGCCTCTTGTTGGGGTAAAAGCCATACGTTGGGTCTCTAGAAATATTAGAAAATGGCCCAATACGCTGGGCACAAAAAAAGCCAACCATTATTTAGGCCAAATAGTTCGCATGCAAGAAGAAATAGGTACCGGTGGTGGTGGATTCCGATATATCTATGCCGCCTTTTTACAGGAGGCCGGAAAAATATTGAAAAATGACGGCCTTCTAAAACTTTCTAAAGAAATGACCGAAATCGGCGATCAGTGGCGTGATTTCGCCCTTGAAGCTTCACGTATTTATAAAAACCGAAGCACACAGACCGATGCGTATAACAAAGTAGCCGACCAACTCGCAGCACTTGCGGACAGGGAAGAAATTTTCTTTCAGACATTGAGGAAGACGATATAAATGCACGTAGGGCAATCCTCTTGTATTTACTGTGACATGTTTCAAAAAAATAGTTTTTGGTGATTATAATCACCAATTTTACAAAAAGCCTCTCTTTGAGGGGTCTAGGGGAACATATGATCCAAATAAATCAACTTTCTAAAAAGTACAAAGGCGCCGAAGACTATTCGGTCATCGATTTAAATTTGACCATTTCAAAGGGTGAAATTTTTGGTTTGTTAGGCCCTAATGGCGCAGGAAAAACCACCCTGATCTCTATGCTAAGCTCCTTGTTGAAACCCACCTCAGGCTCCTTTACCATAAACGGACTCACGTATCAAGAAAACAAAAACGAGCTGAAGCAACTCATTGGTATCGTACCTCAGGAATACGCCCTCTACCCCTCTTTGACCGCCTATGAAAATCTGATTTATTTTGGAAGCATGTATGGTCTTAAGGGCGAAGCTTTAAAAGAACGCATTCATTCTCTTATAGAAACCTTGGGACTATCGGACTTTTCGAACAAAAAAATCAGTACTTTTTCCGGAGGAATGAAGCGGCGCATTAATTTGATTGCAAGTATGCTACATCGCCCTAAAGTATTGTTCTTGGACGAGCCCACCGTGGGCGTCGATGTACAATCTAAAAACGTAATCATCGATCATCTCAAACAGCTAAATGCCGATGGCACCACAATCATTTACACCTCACATCATTTAAACGAGGCCGAACATTTTTGCACCTATGTAGCCATCATAGATTACGGAAAGCTGATTTGCAAAGGCACGCCCAAAGAACTCATTGCCCAACAAGAAGACGCCCATAATTTAGAGGATGTATTTTTGGCTCGTACAGGAAACGCACTTCGAGACTATGCATAAACTTTGGGCATCTACATACAAGGAATTTCTGCTACTTATTAGAGATCTTGGGGGCTTGGCCATTTTGTTTTTCATGCCCCTATTATTGCTCATTGTGATTACCTTGATACAAGACAGCACGTTTAAGTCTATTCAGGATACCAAGATCCCCATATTGTTAGTGGATTATGATAAAGGAAAGGTCTCCTCAACTATTCTCAAGAATTTGACCGCCTCAAATTCCTTTGATGTAATTCAAAAAAAATCAGAGGCCGAAGCCGTAGAACTGGTTTCCAAAGGAGAGTATCAATTGGCAATAGTTATTCCAGAGCGCTTATCTATAGACCTGGAACACAAAATAAATGAAAATGTAGACGAAATCCTGGCCAAATTTGGAATAGAGGAAGAAGCGCTCTTATCCACCCCAAAATCAAAGATAACGGCCAAGGAAGTGAAGCTTTATTTTGATCCGGCAACCCAGCGGTCTTTTAAAAATGCCGTCATGAACGGTATTGATAAGATGATTTCAAAAATCGAGACCCAGACCATTTACAAAGCCTTTCAAGAACAGCTGACCGAGGATGGCTCCGAAGCAATTTTCGCTACCGAAAACTTTATCACCTTTAAAGAGATCATACCAAACAAAGGCGAACATGTAGTTATTCCAAATTCTACACAACACAATGTTCCTGCATGGACCCTTTTTGCCATATTCTTTATCATTCTGCCCCTCTCGATCAATATGGTCAAAGAAAAAAATCAGGGCACCTTTATTCGTTTGCGAACCAACCCCGTGTCATATGCAACTGTTTTAGGAGGCAAAACATTGGTATATCTCTGTGTATGTCTCTTACAATTTGCCCTCATGCTACTAGTGGGCGTATACCTGTTTCCTGTCCTAGCGCTGCCCAGCTTAGATGTTTCTGACAAATTACATCTGTTGTTCACGGTTGCCTTCTTCGCAGGATTGGCTGCCATTGGATTGGGCTTGCTACTAGGCACCATTGCCAAAACTCAGGAACAATCATCCCCCTTTGGGGCAACCCTAGTGGTAATCCTAGCGGCTTTGGGCGGCGTATGGGTACCTGTCTTCGTGATGCCCAAGTTTATGCAATTACTTTCTAATATATCACCCATGAATTGGGGGCTGAACGCCTTCTATGATGTATTTTTACGAAGTGTTGGTTTTGTAGAGATTATTCCTGAAATAGCCCTATTATTTGCTTTTTTTATCATTACTGTCATCATTGCTATTGTATATAACGAACAAAAAAATGCCGTCTAAACCCAAAAAGGAAATTAGTTTTACAAGTGAGATACGTGTTCGGTTCGTCGAGACCGATCCACTCGGAATTGTATGGCACGGCAACTACATTCAATATTTTGAAGATGGCCGGGAAGCTTTTGGGCGATACCACGGAATCTCCTATCTAGATCAAAAAGAACATAATTTCTCAACGCCCATTGTAAGATCAAGCAGTGAACATAAACTACCGCTGCGCTATGGCGATGTGGCCACCGTAAAAACGATTTATATAGACTCGCCTGCCGCCAAAATGATGTTCAGGTATGAAATTTTCAATCCTGACGGGCAGTTGGTATGTACCGGAGAAACGGTTCAGGTGTTTGTTGAACTAGAAGGCGAACTTTCCTTGACCATCCCCCAGTTCTTTATAGATTGGAAGATAAAAGTAGGACTACTAGATGGGTGAGGTATACGCATCATATAACAATATTATTTCTTCCTATGGTTTTGATAGCGAGACGGCCGTTCAAAACATAAGTCACGAAGTTTCCGGACTTCGATGTATTGATGACCAAAAGTTTTTACCCGAACCTTTCTATGCCTCTTTGATCGATCACGAAAGATTACAAAGCGAATTTGAAGCTTTAAATCCAAAAGAGCGGTTTACCCGATTAGAAAAAATGATGCTGGTTTCTTTGGAAAAAGTAATCAAAGCATCTCGCCTAACACTTACAGATAGAGTCGGATTGATTATCTCTACCACCAAAGGAAACATCGACGTTTTAGGAAAAGACAGTTCTTTTCAAAAAGAACGTGCCTATTTGGGTGAGATGGCAAAAGCTATACAAGACTTTTTCGGTTTTACTGCGGAGCCCATAGTACTATCAAATGCATGCGTATCGGGTATTTTGGCTGTTGCGGTCGCCAAACGGTTTATCGTACAAGAAAGATTCGACCATGTTTTCATAGTCAGCGGAGATTTGGTGACAAAGTTCATCCTCTCCGGATTCAATTCTTTTCAGGCCTTGAGCAATATCCCATGCCGACCTTATTGTAAAACACGTTCTGGTATTAATATCGGGGAAGTAGCCGCCAGTATATTGGTCACTAAAGACAGCCGTAATTTGGCAAAGGAATCTGTTGTTGTATTGGGTGAAGCTTCCTGTAACGATGCCAATCACATATCTGGGCCATCGCGAACCGGAGAGGGATTGTTCAAAAGTGTACAATCCGCCCTTAAACAGGCGAATCTTGAGGCAGACAAAATCGATTATATCTCGGCCCATGGTACGGCCACCTCCTTCAACGATGAGATGGAGGCCATTGCCTTCGACCGCTTAGGGATGCGGCATATTCCCTTGAATAGCCTAAAAGGCTATTTCGGACATACTTTGGGCGCATCAGGCCTATTAGAGACTATTGTAGGTATGCATTCGCTACATCAAAACACCCTGTTTGCCACGAAGGGGTTTCAAGAACTCGGCGTATCAAAACCCCTGAATATCATCGAAGAAACCATCTCGAAAAAATTATATACTTTTTTAAAGACCGCCTCAGGTTTTGGAGGTTGCAATACGGCGGTGATTTTTGCGAAAAGTAAACTCTCTCGAGGCAAGCTCGCCTAACGGTAAGCTAGGCCAGAAGGAGTTAAAAAGAATAAAATTTTTATATTTCGACGCAAATGTCGAGGTATCTGCCGACAGGCAGGTTAAACCCACAATGTGGAACTAAAATACAACAGCTTTGAAAATGTCAAAAAAAACAATGAAAGCCATAGATGCCCTACAAGAGGCACAGAAAATCGCCTTTTCCCCCTTTGTATTTCAAGCAACCATCTCTCTGAGAAAATTGGGAATTTTGGATTTTATCTTACAGAAAAATTCGGTTGGAGGCATTACCATCGAAGACATTTCAAAAAAACTGTCCATTTCCGAATATGGCGTGGGCGTACTGCTTGAAATAGCCGAAAGTGCCGATATTGTAAGCAAAAATGACGAAAATAAATACGAACTGACCAAAATCGGATATTTTCTAAATTGTAACAACACCACCGACGTCAACATAAATTTCACCAATGAAGTCTGCTATAAAGGATTGTTCCATTTGACCGAATCTATTAAAACAGGAAAACCAGAAGGTTTAAAAGAACTAGGGGACTGGGAAACCATATATGAAGGGCTATCACAACTAAGCCCTGAAGCACAAAAATCATGGTTTGAATTCGACCATTATTATTCAGATGATATCTTTGAAGAGGCATTGAAAATCGTATTCAGAAAGCCCCCAAAAACACTCTTTGATATTGGCGGAAACACCGGAAAGTTCGCCCTGCACTGTTGTAGTTACAATGCCGATGTAGCCATAAAAATATTTGATCTACCCGGACAATTGAACAAGGCACTCACCACTGCCAAAAACAAGGGTCTGGAAACTAGAATTTCAGGGCAGGAAATCGATTGGCTATCAGAGAATCCCCAAATTCCGAAAGGAGCCGACACAATTTGGATGAGCCAGTTTTTAGATTGTTTCTCAAAGGACGAAATTCTAAAAATCTTAACAAGCTGTGCAAAATCTATGGATGACGATACTGACCTGATTATTACCGAAACCTATACAGATCGGCAAAAGTTTGACAATGCCAAGTTTATCCTAGAAGCCACATCATTATATTTTACAGTATTAGCCAATGGAAACAGTAAAATGTACAAGGCCGATGTACTGATCGAGTTAATTGAAAAGGCCGGACTAACGATTCAAGAGGACATTGCCCTAGGCGAATACCATACTCTATTGGTCTGCAAAAAAAAGATAGCCTCTGATGGGTAAAGACGGGTACATAAAAAGCTATTGCCATATCGAGGAGAATACGGTATCGCTGAACGGCAGATCTATCTATGAGAACAAGGGCGTTGACTTTTCAAGTTTTATAAAATCGGCCTATAAACATTTGGATACCAACTATCCGAAGTTCTTTAAAATGGATCACCTAAGCAAGCTGGCTTTTTTAGCTGCCGACGTACTACTGAACCATGAAAAAATCAAGCCTGAAAAAGAAGAGAACATCGCCCTAGTATTATCCAATAGAGCCTCAAGTTTAGACACCGATAGAAAACATCAAGAAACCATCCAAGACCAAGAAAACTACTATCCGAGTCCGTCAGTCTTTGTATATACCCTGCCTAATATTTGCATGGGTGAAATTAGTATAAAGTATAAGCTGTATTCTGAAAATAGTTTTTTTATCTTTGACCACTTTAATCCAAGCTATTTATACGATTATTCCAATAGCTTGATTGCCGACGGAAAGGCGGAAAAAGTACTTTGTGGGTGGGTCGATTTTGACGAAAAACAGTATAAGGCATTCTTATATTTGGTTGCCAAAAAAGGTGCTATTGCACATAATACCGAAGAGATAAAAAGATTATTTTAGATACTATGGGAGACATAAAACAAGAACTGAAAGAGAAAATAATAGAGCAACTGAACCTTGAGGATATTTCTGTGGATGAAATCGCCGATAAAGACCCCCTTTTCGGGGAGGGATTAGGATTGGACTCTATTGATGCCTTGGAACTCATTGTAATGCTCGATAAAGATTACGGTATTAAATTGGCAGACCCCAAAGAAGGCAAAAAGATATTTGAGTCCATAGAAACTATGGCCAACTATATTGCCGCCCATAAGACAGTATAATACGCCAGCGAGACAAAAAATCAGACCTATTAGGTTTTTAAAATCGTACAGGTCGTCAAAATAAAGCAGCTATGCGTCTTTGGTTCGGAACCAATGATTTTTTGTTTTGCACCAAAATCGCTAGGCCTTACTTGGCTTAAGCCTGTCATAAGAGACAGACGAAAAGCTCGTAATGAATTATTCTGCCAATACTTTATAGCCCCCTGATATAAACTATATTGAATTTATTACTTTGTGGGTAATACCCATTTAATTATAAAATGTCGCATTGCATGAGAAGTTGCTTTGAGGTCTATATGAGGTAATTTATGTTTAAATTGGTATAAATTAGCTCGAAAAAAGCCTATCAAGGTCAGGCAGGCCCAGAGTCATAAATAGGAAAATGACCATTTCTAAGTATTAAACCCACTAATGAGGATATATTTTACTACATGAGCAAAGGCATAGCCATAACCGGCATGGGAATTATCTCAGCCATTGGAAACAATGTGGCAGAAAACCATGCGGCCCTCGTTGCAGGTCGAAAAGGCATTTCTAGAATCTCTATGATTGACACCATTCATAAAGATACCATTATGGTGGGCGAGATCAATTTTACTAATCAAGAACTAGAAGACCAATTAATCCTACCCTCGAACAACAGCTATTCCAGAACTGCATTATTGGGTGCCCTAGCCGCAAAACAGGCCGTTGACCATGCCAATATCACCAATATCAATGCTTGGAAAACCGGATTAATCTCCGCTACCAGTGTTGGCGGCATGGATATGACCGAAAAATACTATTACGACTATTTGGAGAGCGATACCCACAGAAGGTATATCCAAAGCCACCATATAGGGGACTCTTCTCAAAAGATAGCGAAGCAAATAGGCATTGAACAAAGTATGGTCACTACCATAAGCACGGCCTGTTCTTCAGCGGCCAATGCTATTATGTTAGGGGCAAGACTTATTAAATCGGGTAAATTAGATAGGGTCATTGTGGGCGGAACCGATTGCTTATCGAAATTTACAATCAATGGTTTTAAAACCCTTATGATTCTTTCCGACACCTACAATACCCCTTTTGATGAGAATCGAAAAGGCCTTAATCTAGGTGAGGCCGCAGCTTTTCTAGTACTGGAATCAGATAAGGCAATACAGGCCGAAAATAAAAAAGTATTGGCCTACATCAAGGGTTATGGAAACGCCAACGATGCGTATCACCAAACTGCCTCCTCTGACCATGGAGACGGTGCGACACTGGCTATGAAAAAAGCCCTTCAAATAGCTGGGTTGAATGCAAAAGAAATAGATTATATAAACGCACACGGCACGGCTACGGCAAACAATGATCTATCTGAAGGCAGGGCCTTACTACGGGTTTTTGGAGAGACTACTGTTCCTGATTTCAGTTCTACCAAGGCCTATACAGGACACACCTTGGCGGCCGCAGGAAGCATAGAAGCCGTCTATTCTATTTTAGCCCTACAAAACAATATTATCTACCCCAACCTGAATTTTAAGACCCCCATGAAAGAAATTGACCTGATTCCACAGACCAAACTCAAAGAAAAGAAATTGAATACTATAGTATCGAACTCTTTAGGATTTGGAGGTAATTGTTCCACACTCATATTTTCAAAAAAAGCATGATGAAATCGGTTTTTATAAATAGCGTCGGTTCTATCTCAGCACAAAAGACCTTTGATAATGCGACATTTTTAGACGAAATCACGGCCTATGACGCTACTACTATTTCAGTGATCGACCCCAATTATAAAGATTATATTCCTCCTAATGCAGCCCGTAGAATGGCAAAGGGAGTAAAAATGGGTGTCGTCGCTTCTAGAATAGCCATGAAGGATGCACTATTGCAGAATGTTGATGCTATTATCACCGGCACAGGCTTCGGCTGTACTATTGATTCAGAAAAATTCGTAAGTGCCTTAATCGATAACAAAGAGGAATACCTCACCCCAACCTCCTTTATTCAGTCTACACATAATACCGTGGGCGGGCAAATAGCGTTAAGACTAGAATGTAAGGGGTATAACTTCACCTATGTACATGGTAGCATTTCCTTTGAGTCAGCACTCATAGATGCCAAATTGCAATTAGAAAACGAGGAGGCCGAAAATATTCTGGTGGGCGCTGTAGAAGAGACTGGTAAACACACCACACAAGTACATCAGTTTATCGATCATATTAAAAAAGAGGCTGTCAAATCTACGCATCTTTTACAATCGAAAACCAGAGGTGCCGTTTTTGGGGAAGGAGCCAACTTTTTTGTACTCTCCAACAAAAAACAAGACACTAGCTATGCAGAGGTAGTCGCAGTTGATACCTACAATACCTTATCTAAAGAAAATACATCGCAAGCCATCATGGCATTTTTGAAAGAAAACGGACTGCACCCAAATGACATTGATATTGTTATTCTCGGCAATAATGGTGATGTAAACTATGATACATATTACCAAGGTTTGAGTACTGGTCTATTCAAAAACACCCAACAGCTCTATTACAAACATCTTTGTGGAGAATTCTACACAGCCTCATCTTTTGGCTTTTGGCTGGCCTCAAAAATACTAAAACACCAATTGGTCCCAGAGGTTGTAAAACTCAACAATATAACCGCCAAAAACCGCAAGCTTATTCTATTGTACAACCAGTATAGGGGAGAAAACCATAGCTTCACCTTAGTTCGAAAATGCTAAAGTTCGGCGCCATAACCGCATTAGCTTTATTTTCGGCCCTTGTATTATTATTGGCTAATACGTTCTTATTAATATCACTTTGGTGGTGCGCTCTACCTCTATTGATTTGGTGCCTTCTAACCCTAATAGGCTCATTTTTTATCAGACTCGACTATTATTTTAAATCATTTCACGCTAACAAAAATAGCACAAGAAATCAGGTCGCCATCACCTTTGATGACGGGCCACATCCAACATTTACGCCTAAAGTTTTAACACTTTTAAATCAGTACGATGCAAAGGCAACTTTTTTCTGTATCGGTAAAAATGCAGCGAAATTTCCTGAACTATTGAAAGAAATAATCACCGACGGTCATACCATCGGTAACCATACCTATACCCATTCCAATGCCTTCGGTTTTTTTAGCACCAAAAAAGTAACCGCCGAATTACAAAAGACCATGGCGGTCGTCAAGGAAGTCTCAGGCAAGAAAATGAACTTATATCGCCCCGCCTTTGGCGTCACAAACCCCAACATAAAAAGGGCGGTAAAAGCAACGGGCTTGCAATCGATAGGCTGGAGCATTCGTTCCTTGGACACCACAAAACTGTCACAAGAAACCATCTTGAACCGAATTACCACTAGTATTTCAAAGGGTGATATTATTCTCTTACACGATACCAATGCAAAAACCATAGCCGTTCTGGAACAGTTATTGCTATTTTTGCAGCAGAATAACTTACAATCGGTCACTATTGATCAACTATTGAATATCGAAGCATATGCCTAAGCTTGTTTGCCTCTTGTTATTTTCAGTCGTTACACTAAGTGGGCAAACCAAAATGAGTGATGTAGAGGCGCAGGCCCTTGAGGCAAAGGTCAAAAACCTAGCTGCTACCATAGAAACCATCAGCAGTGATTTTACACAATACAAACATCTTGATTTCCTATCGAATGATATTGAGTCAACCGGAAAACTTTTGTTCAAGGCCCCGAATATGGTCAAATGGGAATATGTAAAGCCTTATGCCTATTCAGTTTTATTTAAAAAAGAAACACTCTATATCAATAATGAAGGAGACAAAAGCAATGTAGATATCGGCAGTAATAAACTCTTTAAACAACTGAACAGCTTGATTGCCGATAGCATAAAGGGTGATATGTTCAATGCAGATGAATTCAATATAACATACTTCACAAATAAGGCAGATAGCGAAGTGCATTTTGCGCCAAAGGACACCAATTTTTCGAAATATATAAAGGCCTTCCACCTTACTTTCAATGCGAAGGGCGAAGTTATTATCGTGAAGATGGTAGAGCCGTCAGATGATTATACACAGATAGTTTTTTCGAATCGAAAAGTGAACCAAACCCTAGACGATGCGATATTTGCTCATTAGTATTGCCTTGCTCCTTGTTTCCTGTGGTACCTATTCAAAAAGGAACCATTTTAAAGAATCGTTTTCCTCAACGAGTATAATTACGAATCCTTATTTTTCAGATACCTCTAAAGATTATGTCTACAAGGCTGATATCAGCTTGTACAATAGAAGTTTTAGTGGCCTGTTTATTGTCAAAAAAATAGGATATGACCATCATCGTTTGGTTTTTACTACTGAAATGGGGAATACGATATTTGATTTTTCCTTTGAGGGTCGAAATTTTAAAATCAATACTATTTTGGAGGGGATGAACAAAAAAATCATCACCAACGTCCTACGAAAAGATTTTAAGATACTGTTACAAGAAAATATAAGAGTAAAAAAAACCTACTCATTGGGGGATACTCTTATTTTTGAAACCGGTATAGACCGTGAAAAATACTACTATTTCAAAGCGGGCAAGCAATTGCAGAAAATTATTTATACAAACAATCGAAAAGAAAAGGCAGCATTCATGTTTTCTAATTTAAATGAAGGTTTTGCTAAAAATATACAGATATTGCACAAGAACATCAAGCTTTCAATCACTTTAAAGGCCATTTGACATGAAAAAAAAACTGACACTACTTCTCTTTTTTGTGTTTTCGATACTTGTCTTCGCACAAAAAAAGATACGACCGGGACTACGCTTAGGGCTCAATGTAGCAAACATATCAAATACAATCCTTGAGGATAAAATAGGGGCCAATGCGGGTGTTTTTGTGGATATTCGATTCTCAGATTTTTATACCATGCAACCTGAACTCATATATTCAATGCAAGGGGGTAAATCAACTTTCGAAAACACCGAGGACTTGAATATCAACTACCTTTCAATCGGCCTTGTCAACAAATTTTATATAATCCCCCGCCAAGGGCTTCATCTTCTACTGGGTGCTAGTTTTGATTTTGATTTTGAAAATAATATCATCAACGTAATCAACGGCAGCAACGACTCAGAAGTCACGCCCTTTGACCTCTCTGTTTTAATGGGGATAGGGTATGAATTTGATTTTGGATTAATTATAGAAGCTCGCTACAAACAAGGATTGCTAAATATTGATCTATTCCGAGACAATTTTGACTCAGAATTTTATGATGGGGAAGAAAACAACCTCAACACCGTTTTCCAATTTGGGCTTGCCTATAAATTCGATATATAAGCATATAAAAAAGTTTTTTTAATACAGCACCGACTAAATAACGTGGAAGAAATTATGCTCATAGAAGGACTATATACAATACAAGATTTTACACAAATCGAAGAAACCGTTACCGCCACCATAAAACTACACAAGGAGCATGCCATTTTTAAGGGGCATTTTCCAGGTAACCCAGTGATGCCAGGTGTTTGTATGATTCAAATAATCAAAGAACTTACCGAACAGGCTGTTGCAAAAGATTTGTTTTTATCGACCTCCTCCAATATAAAATTTATGGCGATTATAAACCCCGATAAAAATGATACTTTGGTCTTGACATTGAATATTATCGAGACAGAGAACGAGGTAAAAGTAAAAAACACCACCACTTTCGAAGACACCTTGGCATTAAAATTGAGTGCTACTTTTAAAATAATGGATTAAATGAAGGCTTTGGTTCTTATCGTATTTTTTGTTTCGTCTCTTACAGTTGTTCCTGACCTATCTCAAATTCGAACAGCCTATACAAATGCATCAGATAGCGAGAAAATCACTAATCAATTGTTTGATGATCTTTCTTCGGTCGACAAAAAAGACAATGAAATTCTTATCGCCTATAAGGGGGCTGTTTCTACATTAAAAGCCAAATATGCCAAGGGAATAAAAACAAAAAAAGACTATTTTAAGACCGGAGCCGAGCTTATCGAGCATGCGGTACGGGCAAAGCCTAGAGATATAGAGATTCGATGTATTCGTCTGAGTGTTCAAGAAAATTCGCCCAAGGTGGTTCGATATAAAAATAATATCGAGGATGATAAAGAATTCATTTTAGAGAACTACAGACATGTTTCTTCGAAGGAAGTTCGTGAGTTCATTAAAAATTATGTCTTACAGTCTTCAGTTTTTGAGCTTGCTGAAAAGCAGTTGTTTTAGCTTCTCCATTCCGTATCTTTGTCAAGAAAATAGAGTATTCCTAAAAAGTAGTCCACCGTATTTGCAATTTCGATAGCATTCGAGAAAAGCGATTTGCTCGTGGGTGTTTCAAATAGATGAATTACTTCGCCTTAGCTATCGCCACGCCTGTAATGACACTATAAGAATGACTTTTCAGAAACCTCTTTCAATTATATATTAGGTGCCTTTCATTAACCCTACCATCACTGAAACCATGGCACAACTTAAATGTTGTGTAATCATTCCCACCTATAATAATGACAAGACCTTGCGAAAGCTACTGAATGGCGTTTTGGCGTACTCCTCAGATGTTATTATTATCAATGATGGCTCAACCGATACTACAACAGAACTGTTAGGAGACTATTCGAGCTTGACTCAAGTACATTTGGCTAAAAACCAAGGCAAGGGCAATGCCCTACGAATCGGGTTTAAAAAGGCCTTGGATCTAGGCTTCCATTTTGCCATTACTATAGATTCGGACGGGCAGCATTTTCCTGATGATATTCCGATTTTTATAAACGCCTTAAAAGAAGGTTCCGAGAAAAATATACTCCTTATCGGCGCCCGAAATATGGGTGATTCCTCGGTTCCTAAAAAAAGTAGTTTTGGTAATAAATTTTCCAATTTCTGGTTCTGGTTCGAAACGGGAACCTGGTTAAAAGATACACAATGTGGATATCGGTTATATCCGATTCAGGTCTTAAAAAATCTTACTTTTTACACCCCAAAATTCGAATTCGAAATTGAAGTCATTGTTCGAGCCGACTGGAATGGTACTCTGGTCGAAAACGTGCCCGTCAAAGTCTTGTACAATGCCTCTGAAAGGGTATCACATTTTAGGCCAGTACTAGATTTCACGCGGATCAGTATTCTAAATACCGGGTTAGTCATTATCGCCCTCTTCTATATAAAACCCAGAGACCTGTTCCGAAAGTTCAAAAAAAAAGGATTTAAGCGCTTTTTTTATGAGGATTTTTTGCACAATAACGATTCTCCAAGAAAAAAGGCACTTTCTATAGCTTTGGGAATCCTCATTGGTTTATCTCCCCTATGGGGCTTTCATACGGTAGTGGTTATTTTCTTGGCTATTCTGTTTAAATTGAACAAGGTAATCGCCTTTGCTTTTTCTAATATTAGTTTCCCCCCTTTTATTCCTTTTGTGCTCTATGCCAGTTCAAAGGTTGGACAATTGGTTACTGGGCAGCACTATTCCTATACTATCGAAGAAATGACCACCAATTTCGAAGTTCTTGATCATCTAGAGAACTATATTGTCGGTAGTCTTGTTCTCTCTACGACTTCAGCCCTTGTTTTGGGCCTTTTGGCCTATGTTTTTTTATCGGTCTTTGAGAGAAAAAAAATAACCATCAACAATGGGTAAGTTTTTCTTTGGTACATATCAGCTGATTTCAAAAAATAGGGTATGGAGCGCAGTTGGCCTATTACTAATACTATTGGGATTGATTGCCGTTGTTTCTAAAATCCAGTTTGAAGAAGACATTACCAAACTTATTCCTGTACAATCCGAAAACAAAGATTTTGAAAAGGTACTTCGGACCGTAAATTTCACTGATAAGGTTATCGTAAACATACAACGCCAACCGAAAGGTTCAGTCGATAATCTGACGGCATTCGCCTCCCGATTTTTAGATAGCATCAATAGCAGCGCCAAAGACTATATCAAAAATATTCAAGGCAAGGTGGCCGATGATGAGGTGCTAAAAACGCTGGATTTCGTCTATGACAACCTCCCTCTTTTCTTAGATGCCTCAGATTATACGGCCATTCGAAATAAAATTTCAAAAGACAGCATTGCCGCGATAACAAGAGAAAACTATAAAATCTTAATTTCGCCAGCAGGAATAGTTGCTAAAAAAACGATTGTAAAAGACCCTTTGGGACTCTCTTTTATCACCCTCAAAAAATTACGGCAATCAGGCATTGCCGATGGCTTCAAGCTCAAAGACGGCTTTCTACTGAGCGAGGACGAACAGCATATACTATTATTTTTGACCACGGAATACGCTGCTAACGACACCGACAAAAATGAGGCATTCGTCAAAGAACTTTACCGCTTACAGAATAGTTTGAATACCACTTTTGACCATAGGGTTCAAGTTGAATATTTTGGCGCGGCACTAGTCGCCGTCGCCAATGCGCGACAAATCAAAAAAGACATCCAGTTTACGGCAGGCATTGCAGTAATCGTTTTGTTTATCATCCTGATATTCTTTTACAAAAAGCTGACCCTTCCCCTAATCTTATTCTTACCGACACTATTCGGCGGCCTGTTATCCATTGCTTTCCTATACCTCATCCGAACCAAAATATCGGCAATATCGTTGGGTATTGGTTCAGTGCTACTCGGAGTAACCCTGGATTATGCCCTGCATATCCTCACCCATATCCGTAACAATAATTCGATCAAAAGCTTGTACCGTGACGTTGCACCTTCCATTTTAATGAGCAGCCTTACTACCGCTGCGGCATTTTTATGCCTATTGTTCCTCAAATCACAAGCACTACAAGATTTGGGTATCTTCGCCGCGGTAAGTGTTCTCGGGGCCTCGGTTTTTGCCCTGCTCTTTATTCCACAGGTCTATAGCACAACCGATAAAAAAGTAAGGAACAAGACTTTTTTGGATCGGCTTGCCACCCATGACTTTCATAAAAACAAATGGGGAGTCGCTGTAGTCGTCATCTTGTTAATCACCAGTGTTTTTACCTACAACAAGGTGGTTTTCAATAAGGATATTGCCAAATTAAATTTTGAACCGTCACACCTGAGTGAGGCTCGCGAACGATTGGATGCCCTCACGAACATCAATTCAAAATCTATGTATTTGGCAACCTATGGCACTACCGCGGAAAAGGTACTCCAAGCCAATGACCGCCTTTATCAAAAGCTCTTGCAGCTCAAAAAAGAAAATAAAATTTTAGGATTCAGTTCCGTGGGTGCCTTGGTACATTCAGAAAAGGTACAACAAGAAAAAATTGCATTATGGGAAAATTTTTGGGATGATAATACCCTGCGTTCATTACAAAGAAATCTGATTGAAAGTAGCGGTGAACTAGGGTTTAAGCCTAGTGCTTTTAACCAATTCTATTCCCTTTTGAATTCCAAATTCAAGCCCCTTAAAAATGAGGATTACAAGGCAATAAATGCTTTTACGATCGATGACTATATCGCCACTGAAGATGGTTTTACGACCATAACCACTTTGGTAAAAGTTGATTCGGCCCATACTCGAATTTTACACGACAGCTTTTACAATGAGGACCAGACCCTACTCATTGATCGAAAAGGAATGAACGAGGCCTTCCTCGGCAATCTTAAAACCGATTTCAACCGCCTAGTCGGATATTCCGTTCTTGTTGTTTTACTGATTTTATCACTCTTCTTTAGGAGTCTTTCACTCACTCTGGTAACCAGCGTTCCCATATTCCTGACCTGGTTTTTGACCATTGGCATTATGGGGCTATTGCATATTGAATTCAATATTTTCAACATCATTATTTCTACTTTTATATTTGGGCTGGGGGTCGATTATTGTATTTTCATCACCAACGGCTTACTTACTGAATATCGAACTGGGGAGAAAACCTTGCCAACCCATAAGACTTCGATACTGTTATCGGTAATCACCACGGTCTTAGGCGTGGGCGTATTGATTTTCGCCAAGCACCCCGCGCTGTATACCATCTCTGTGGTCTCATTGATCGGCATACTTTCTGCGGCCTTTGTTGCCTTTACCATACAACCCCTGCTGTTTCGATTGTTTATCGGAAGTAGGAACAAACGGCCCATTACACTTCGATATTTTATACATTCGGTACTATCTTTTGGATATTTTGGTCTTGGCGGCCTATTGCTTTCACTATATGCCACAATCGTATTAAAGCTATTTCCAAAGAGCCAAAGAGAAGTACATCTTGGCTTTCATAAAATGGTTTCCCTTTTGATGAAGTCAGTTTTGTACAGCAATCGCTTTGTACAGAAAAAAGTCATCAACGAAGGGAAGGAAACTTTTGAAAAACCGGTGATCATAATTGCCAACCACACCTCGTTTTTAGACATTTTGGCTATCGGTATGCTACATCCGAAAATCATATATCTGGTAAATGACTGGGTATATAATTCTCCTATTTTTGGAAGCGCGGCAAAACTGGCAGGAGCGTTCCCCGTATCTGGTGGGGTACAGAACAGTGAAGCATACCTAAAGAAGAAAATAAGCCAAGGGTTTTCGCTTATCGCGTTTCCTGAGGGCACTCGCTCAGAAACCAACAAAATAAGGAGGTTCCACAAAGGGGCATTCTATCTTGCCGAAGAACTTGGGCTCGATATTCTCCCCGTACTTATCCACGGAAATTCTGAAGTACTACCAAAGGGGTCTTTTATTATTAAAGATGGCAGTATCACACTAAAAATACTCGATAGAATTTCATCGAAAGATATTGGTTACGGATCAGACTCTCGGGAACGGACAAAAAAGATAGGGGCTCATTTTAGAAAGAAATTTCAAAAATTCAGAAATGAAATAGAGCATGAAACCTATTTTCACCCATTGGTCCTTGAAGATTTCAGATATAAAGGAAATGCTATTTATGCCGCCGTTCGCGAAGATTTAAAAGAGAATAAGACCACCTATAAAACCCTATTGGACCTCATTGACAAAAAAGCCAAGATTATTCATCTATCAAAAGATTACGGGCAACTCGATTTTCTTCTCGCCTTGGATTCCACCGATAGAAAAATAATGAGTTTTATGACCAACGAAACTGCTAGCGGTATTTTCAAGAACAGTTATATTACGCACAAGTATCCAAAACTAGAAGCGATCAATACCCTTGAAAAGGTGCTGAAGCAAACCGCCGAGGTTTTAATTATCAATTTAGATGCTATAGATTTAAGGCAGTTGGAGAATAAAATTAAGAATGAAATTATTATATTAATACTATTAAAGGCGGGCAGAGACCTGAATATTGAAAATATGGACACGTATGGTTTCACAAACCAGCTGCAAAATGATCGTTTTATTATTCTAAAAAAGGGTTCGAATGAAGGAACATTATGATGTAGTGGTAGTCGGAAGTGGCCTTGGAGGCTTGGTTTCTGCCATAATCTTGGCGAAAGAAGGCCGTACTGTCTGTGTTCTGGAAAAAAACAATCAGTACGGCGGAAACTTACAGACATTTTCACGTGAAAAAACCTTATTCGATACAGGCGTGCATTATATCGGCGGTCTTTCCGAAGGCCAAAATCTGTATCGTTATTTTAAATATCTCGGCATTTATGATGGGCTTCACCTAAAAAAGCTCGACGAAGACGGCTTTGATATTATTACATTTGATGATGATGCGACCGAATATCGATATGCCCAAGGTTACGAGAGTTTTGAAAGAAGTCTGATTTCTCAATTTCCGGAAGAGGAAGAGGGCATAAAAAAATACTGCACCAAACTTCGTGAAACCTGTGATAAGTTTCCGCTGTACAACCTAAAATTGGGAAAACCTTATTATGATGATGCCGAAATGTTCGAACTACCGGCAAGAGCATGTATAAATTCGTTCACCGATAATAAAAAATTACAGGCCGTTCTGGCCGGCTCCAATTTGCTTTATGCGGGAGAAGGGAACAAAACACCTTTTTATGTACATGCCCTTTCAGTAAATTCATATATACAAAGTGCATATCGCTGTGTAAACGGAGGCAGTCAAATCACAAAATTGCTCATTCGAAAATTGAAAGAATACGGTGGTGAGACCTACAAACACCAAGAGGTGATAAAGCTTGGTTACGTGGACAAAAAGATTACATCTGCATTTACACGAAATGGCAAAGAAGTAAAGGGAAATATTTTTATATCGAACATTGAACCCAAGCTTACTTTAAAGTTGGTAGGTGAAGATAACTTCAGGAAATCGTACACCAAAAGAATTCAACAAATTGAGAGTACGGTATCGGCATTTAGCCTCCATTTGGTGTTAAAACCAAAAACATTCAAGTACCTGAACCATAATTATTATCATTTTAAGAATCATACCCGTGTTTGGAACGCCCATGAATACACCCAAGAAAGCTGGCCTGAATCCTATATGATTTCGATGGGCGTCAAAAAAAACAGTGATGGGTGGACGGATCAGTTGACGGCCATCACCTACATGCACTATGATGAAGTAACGCCTTGGGAAAATACGTTCAATACCGTAACACACAAAAATGACCGCGGACAGACCTATGAAGAATTCAAAAGGGTAAAAGCTGAACAATTCTTATCGGAAATAGAAAAGAAATTCCCAAACATTCAAGAGTGCATACAGTCGGTCTATACCTCCACGCCCTTATCATACCGCGATTATATCGGTTGCAATAAGGGTTCTATGTACGGCTATTCAAAAGATGTAGAAAACCCCTTAAAATCATTCATTTCGCCTAGATCAAAAATCAGTAACCTTTTCTTTACCGGACAAAGCTTGAATATGCATGGTATTCTAGGCGTAACCATAAGCGGAGTGGTCACCTGTTCAGAAATATTGGGAAGAGAGTACTTATTAAAAAGTATCTGGGAAGCTAATGAAGAAGAGGATACCAACGAAAAAATAACGGTGTAATGGAAAAAATAAGCACCATTCCGATTGAAAGAATACACGATATTTCTAAATCCGAATTTATTGAAAAATATTTAAAGCCACAACGTCCCGTGGTAATTGAGGGGCTGGCAAAAAACTGGCCTGCCTATACGAAATGGAACCTCAACTATATTCAGGAGCGAGCTGGCGATCAAATCGTACCGCTTTATGACAGCAAACCGACCAGGGGCAAACAGAATTCTGCCGCTCCGGTAACTGAAATGAAATTGTACGATTATTTAGAATTGCTTAAAAACGGGCCTACCGATCTCCGGATGTTTTTCTACAATATTCTCGATAGCATGCCCGAGCTTCTCAATGACTTCGAATACCCTGATATGGGCCTAAAATTCTTTAAACGCTTACCCGTTATGTTTTTTGGGGGTGAAGGTTCAAAAGTACTGACACATTACGATATGGACTTGGCCGATTTGATGCATTTTCATTTCCACGGTACCAAAAGCATTACCTTATTTTCTCCCGAACAGACGAAATACCTATATAAAGTTCCTTTTTCGGTGCATAATCTGGAAACTATCGATATGGACAATCCTGATTTTGAAAAATATCCCGCCCTAAAAAAAGTAAGAGGCATACAGGCAGAATTAAAACATGGTGATGCGCTTTATATGCCTAGTGGCTATTGGCATTATATCAAATATTTAGATGGTGGTTTTTCTATTACCCTTAGGGCTTTACCCACCAAACCCGGCAGATTAGTGAAGACCTTGTACAATGTGCTTTTCATTCGGAATTTTGAGAACATAATGCGAAAAACAATGGGACAAAAGTGGGTAGACTATAAGGAAAGTCGCATGCTTGTAAAAACCAATAAACAGTATTGTTAGATAGATGCGAAAAGTAACTTTAATAAAAAATCTTTCATTTTTCCTACCCTTGGTATTTCTATTGGTATCCTGTGGTATCTCCAAATCTCTGAAAGATGTTCCCGATATCGGAAAATATGAGGCAAAGACACCAGAACGCATACAAATCTCCGATTCTACCTATAGGTCGGATAATGGCAGCCTTGCCAAAAACAAACAAGGGCTATGGGAATTATATGTGGAAGGAAACCCGTTGGAATTGGGCCTAACCACTGGCAGTCTGACCCAAGAACTTTTTCATAAACAAGAAGATGCCTTACTCTCAAA
The DNA here is from genome assembly GCA_045046905.1 of Flavobacteriaceae bacterium. GTDB lineage: Bacteria > Bacteroidota > Bacteroidia > Flavobacteriales > Flavobacteriaceae > JASFYU01. Next base: position 31,107 of record JASFYU010000152.1, read on the forward strand.
AGTCAATGACCTAGTACCCTCAAAAACGAAACAATATCTATTGCGAAAATTTTTGGCCTGGTTCAACAGAAAAATGTACCTGAACATTAAAGAGGAATACAAAACGGAAATCTATGGGGTTTCACGATACGCGTCGAATGCCTATTCTCATATTGCTGAGGCGTACCTACGCGTACTGTATCTTCATGGCGCCCATGATATTGGCCATGCCCTACAAGATTTGGCATTGGTGGGGTGCTCTTCTTTTGCGGCCTGGGGTGATAAAACAGAAGACGGAAAGCTTATTATCGCTCGTAATTTTGATTTTTATGCGGGTGACGATTTTGCGAAGGAGAAGATCATCGCCTTTGTAAACCCCGATAAGGGTTATAAATTTATGTCGGTCACCTGGGGCGGTATGATCGGCGTGGTTTCAGGAATGAATGATCAAGGGCTGACCGTAACCATAAACGCCGGAAAATCAAAATTTCCGCTTGTCGCAAAGACACCGATTTCACTTATCACCCGTGAAATATTACAATATGCATCAACCATTGAGGAGGCTGTTGCCATTGCAAAAAAAAGAGAGGTCTTTGTTTCTGAATCTATTTTTGTGGGTAGCGCCAAAGACAAAAAGGCCGCCATTATTGAAGTTTCTCCAAAGAATTTTGGCATTTATGCGGTTCAAAATTCTAACCAACTGATTTGTTCCAACCATTTTCAAAGCGCAGCCTACGCTCAGGATAAAAAAAATCAAGAACATATTGTAAATAGTCATTCTAAATATCGCTTTGACCGTATGCTAGAATTATTAGACGAGAACCCCAAGGTGACTCCTAAAATTGCCGTCGACATCCTTCGGAACAAAGAAGGTTTAAATGAAAAAAAAATAGGTCTTGGCAATGAAAAAGCACTGAACCAATTATTGGCCCACCACGGTATTGTTTTTAAACCCGAGGAACTTTTGGTCTGGGTATCCTCTAATCCATATCAATTGGGTGAATTTGTAGCCTACGATTTGAATGAAGTTTTCAAGGATAATAAGAGCATTGATTCTAAAACATCATTCTCTCGAACTAGTCTGAACATCGCCGAAGATCCCTTTGTACATTCCGAGGCCTATCAAACGTATAAAAAATATCGGACTCTTGAAAACAAGGTACTTTCGGCCATTGCTTCCGATGCCCATTTGAATCAGGAAGTACTTGCTGAATTTCAACAAAGTAATCCCGAGTTTTGGGAAGTACACTATCTGATCGGCCTATACAATTATAAGTGGGGATATGATACCGTGGCTTTAAAAGCCTTTTTACTGGCCGAGACCAAAGAAGTTACTACCCTCCCCGATAGGGAAAATGTAGCGCAGTATATTCGCAAGCTAAAACATAGATTGAACCAATGATTCCTGAAATAGAGAAAGCAGCAGTAGCAGAAATAAAAGTGTTTCAAGAGGAAAAACTGAAACAGCTTATCCCCTATCTGCAAGAAAAATCAAACTACTACCAACGGCTTTTTAGTGAAAACGGGCTGCATGCAAAAGATATTCAAACGCTTGAGGATTTGAGCAAGATCCCGACCACCTCGAAGGAGCAGCTGCAAGAATATAATGATGATTTTCTGTGTGTTCCTAAAAACAAGATTGTCGATTTTGTAACCACCTCAGGTACCTTGGGTGAACCGGTCACCATAGGGCTCACTGATGCCGATCTAGATCGTTTGGCCTATAATGAGTCTATTTCTTTCACCTGTGCCGGTATTGTAGAAGATGATATTCTTCAGCTAACAACAACGCTTGACCGTCGATTTATGGCCGGACTCGCCTATTTTTTGGGAGCAAGAAAGCTGGGCGCAGGAATTATACGTGTAGGTGCCGGGATCCCAGAACTGCAATGGGATACCATTCTAAAGTTCAAGCCCACCTATTTGATCGTTGTACCTTCCTTTTTATTAAAGCTCATCGAATATGCCGATCAGCACAGTATCGATTTGAATGCATCAGGTATTAAAGGTGCTATCTGTATTGGCGAATCGCTTCGCAATCAAGATTTTTCGCTCAATATTTTAGCGAGTAAGATAATATCGGCCTGGGATATCGAGTTGTATTCCACCTATGCCTCTACCGAAATGAGTACCGCATTTACCGAGTGTTCGGAACAACAGGGCGGCCATCAGCATCCTGAACTGATTATCGTAGAGATTTTAGATGACCATGGCCATGCCGTTCGCGAGGGGGAAGAAGGGGAACTAACCATCACCACCTTGGGCGTAGAAGCTATGCCCTTATTACGCTTTCGAACGGGCGATATCGTAGCAGCCCATACATTGCCCTGTAACTGTGGAAGAAACACGCTACGCTTAGGGCCCGTTGTAGGCCGAAAAAAGCAAATGATAAAATATAAGGGCACCACGCTCTACCCACCGGCAATGGACGATTTGCTGAACGATTTCAATGCCGTGGAAAATTATGTCATCGAGATTTACCACAATACTATTGGCACCGATGAAATCTTGATAAAGATTGCTGCCGTATCCCCTTCCGAAACCTTGCTAGATGAAATCAAGGATCATTTTAGATCTAAACTCAGGGTATCGCCAAAAATTGAATTCTGTGACAAAAGAACTATTCAAAAGCTGAGTATGTCAAAGTTGGGGCGCAAACCTATTACGGTCATTGACCGAAGGGCTTAATTTGAAAACGGCCTTGCGAGCGAAGTGAAGCAATCTGTTACTGTGGTGTTCCGAATGAACAGATCACTTCGTCGCTGCACTCCTCGTGAAAACGAATGACTTCAACGTTATGCTCCTCGTGAAAACAGCCTTGCGACTCCAACCTACGGTCATGCTATTTATTGTCTTTAGGATTCCCGTTTAATCCTTTTTTAAGTTTTTGTTTAAATCGGAAAGGGTTTTTCTTTCACTATGATCTTTTAATATTTTCATTGCAGCTTTAATACTGAATCGTTCGTGTGGGGCTTCTGGAAGCTTTCCAGTTTCTTTTATTACCGATATTGTTTCATCAAAGTCGGATTCATATTCCTTGTCTTGAATAATTCTAAACTTTTCGTATTCCTTATGGGCCACTTTTTTGGCGACTTTACTAGAAATTTTACCAAGATTATCCAAAATCTCGTATTCATTGAATTGCAAAAAGGCGTTTAGTCTTTCCGACCAATCTTTCATTTTCATCTCTCGCCCTCTCTTAGCCATGTTTTCCGCAAAATCCAAGTACATGGATACTAAACGATTTAGGCTGCCTATTTCGTCTTGTGTGAGGTAGTTCTTAGCTATTTCCGTATCGCTTTTTAGAATCTTACCGTCCGCACCTGAATTCTTGTACGAGGTCAATCCCATTTTTGGCTTACTAAAATTCGCCCTCTCTTGAATTAGTTCAGCTGCAGTATGTTGATGAATGGCCCAATGGAGTTTATTTTGTACTGTGGCGTAAAAATCCTTTGTTATTTGAGCTTTAGGGTCATAATCTATACTACCCTGCGCATATAAATCTGTAATTTTTTGATAGAAACGTCGTTCTGATACTCGTATCTCTCTTATCTTCTCGAGTAACTCTTCAAAGTAGTCCTTACCAAAAAGATTCTTGCCTTGCTTCAATCTATCATCATCTAAAGCAAACCCTTTGACCAAGTATTCCTTTAGAATTGATGATGCCCAAATTCTAAATTGAGTAGCTTTATAAGAGTTGACTCGATATCCTACAGATATGATTACATCAAGATTATAAAAGTTTACTGGCTTGGATGAACTAGCAATTTGCATTTTTTGCAAAGTGCTAGTTTCTTCTAATTCTCCACTCTCATAAATATTCTTCAAATGCCTAGCAACACCACTTACATCAACACCAAATATCTCTGCCATTGACTTTTGCGTAACCCAAATTGTTTCCTTTTCATCGTCAACAACAACTTGTATTTTTATCATTCCTTCGGGGGATTGATAAAATATAAAGTCTGAATGATTGCTATTTATATTATCCATTTATCTATTCTTAATATAAAATCCTTTTCCCTGCGTTCTGTAAAAATAAGTTAAATCTCATTGCCTCGGTAAAAGTTCCGCCGTTGTAAGGGTGTTCCGAATGAACAGATCACTTCGTCACTGTACTCCTCGTGAAAACGATTTTGCGAGCGCAGTGAAGCAATCTGTTACCTCAGTGTTCCAATCAAACACAGAACAACCAGCCCTCCGATAAATCTTTCCATTCGAGGTTAATGGTGTTAATTAATCGCTCCTTAGATTTTCTACTACCTGCTTTGAGTTGTCTCTCCCTTGCCATTGCCTGGTTTATATCATTGAATTCTTCAAAATAAACCAAGCTATCACAATTGTACTTGGCGGTAAAACCTTTATAAACTTTTGTTTTATGTTGATATACTCTACGAATCAAATCACTGGTCACTCCTGTATAAATAACCGTGTTGTTTTTATTGGTCATGAAATATATGTACGATTTCTTCATATCGCTTTGTTTTTTAAAAACGTCTTTGCGAGCGGAGCGCGGCAATCTGTCTCTTTGGTGTTCCGAACGAACAGATCACTTCGTCGCTACACTCCTCGTGAAAACGAATGGCCTCATCGCAGCATTCCTTGCGAAAACGGCTTTGCGATCCCGATAGCTATCGGGAGAAGCAATCTGTTACTTTGGTGTTCCTAATGAACAGATCACTTCGTCGCTGTACTCCTCGTGAAAACGCATGGCCTCATCGCAGCACTCCTCGTGAAGACGGGCAGGATTACTTCCCTAACATCAAAAGCTCATTGCATTTCACTTCGGTGATATATCTTTTTTCACCTTCTTTGGTCTCATACGAACGGTGGATCAGTTTGCCTTCAATAGCTACCTGCTTGCCTTTAGTCAAATAACTCTCTACAATATCAGCGGTCTTGCCCCAGGCGACCACATTGTGCCATTGGGTCTCCTCTACCTTTTCGCCCTTGGCATTTTTATAGGTTTCGCTAGTGGCGATAGAAAATTTGGCGAGCTTTGCTCCGCCGTCCAGGTTTATGATTTCTGGGTCTTGCCCCAAGTTTCCAATCAACTGTACTCTGTTTTTAAGTGCGTTCATAATTCCTAATTTTTGATTCCCGAATGTGACTCAGGAAGGGTTAAGCAACTAATACTATCGAACCTCCTTGATTCGACACTGCAAACATAGAACGGGACCTAGAAAAGATTCGGTTGGGAAATAATTACTTTCGTTTGTAAACGTTTGTAGTCGTTTGAAATCTTTTTATTTATTGATTGTCAATTGTTTGAAATGCGTTGGCTTATCCAGAAATGCACATAGCTGCCTAATATTTATTATCTTAGGCTACGCAAATTGAATAGCATCAATAACTATATTCCATTGTTGGAAGCAAGGCGAAGAAAATTTCGATTGAAAAGAATGGCAGAAGAAAAAATAAAAACAAATATTCAATGTCAGAACATTGCACCTATTGAGAATTTGACAAGATTAATTTCTTCAAACTCACTAAAAATAGGTATTTTCGCTAATAATGGAAGTGGAAAAACATTCATTAGCCGACTCTTTCGACTAACAGAAAGTAATAATAAATTACTGCTTGAAAATGATATTAGTCCTACAGACAAATTAATCACAATAGGAAAATCGAATAGCAGTTTTTCCTTCTCAATAATTGACAAAGACGGCATAACTCAAGAAGACTTCAAAATTCAATTAGAGAAAGGAGTTATTCCAAATATTCCCAAAACAAAATATACTTATCATACATTCAATCAAGATTATGTTGAAGAAAACATAAGTGCATTAAGCTATGAAAAAGATAGTGAAATTGAAGGTTTCATTCTTGGGAAAATAAATATTGACCTAAAAGAAGATGAAGAAAAATTATCCAAAATCGAAAAGGAAGGTTCTGAATTAAATGAACAAATAAAAATTAAGGTAGAAAAATATATTGAAGAAAACG
>JASFYU010000153.1:0-24647 GCA_045046905.1 Flavobacteriaceae bacterium
TTTCATCAAATTAACCCGTTAGTCTTTCTAAAATTCAGCTTCGAATTGAATAAAAAAGCATCTAAACTGTAAACAAATCTTAGGTCGAACTCAGGTTCATACTTTAATGCCTCGTCTGAGGGCGCAGTATAAAGACCATCGGGCCACCAGCCTTGCTCTAGAGTACCATATTGAAAATAATCAGTATTGTTGAGCTGCATTCTTAAAATGCCATGGTCATCTCTTTTGGTGGCTATTTTTCGCATGGCGAAATAACTTTTAACCTCATCGACCAATGCCCCTCGACTGAATAACCTTACCCTCATATCATATAGAAATGGTGACTCTGGCGACCATAATTTTTGAGTTTTTAAACTAATCTCAGCTATTTGATCGGCAGATATTTTCTCTGAGGCTATCATGTCGCCTTCGTCAAAAATGCTTATTTCTAGGATGTCACCATGGGTGATCCTTGCTAACTCAGTAGAAATCTGAATGGTGTTGCGGTCAATATCGGGAGTGGTCCTAAGGTTTTTAATATACTCTTCTTTTACGGGTTCAATCCATACGGTCTGCCATAACCCTGTTACCGGTGTGTACCAGATGCCCTCTGGATTGTTGACCTGTTTTCCTCTTGGCTGCGGCCCCTACTTGGTGGGATCCCATACCCTTAGGGTTAACATTTGAGTCGAGCCGCTTAAAAAAGGTGTGATGTCAAAAGAAAATGATGAATACCCTCCTGTATGTGACCCAATTTTGACTTGGTTCAGCCATATATCGGCTTTCCAATCTACTGCGCCAAAATGTAAGAGTACCGATTTGTCTCCCCATTCTTTTGGTACTGTAAATTGTGTGTTGTACCAAAGCTCTTTTGCGGAACCTACTTCTTTCATTACCCCTGAAAGACTTGATTCTACAGCAAAAGGGACTAAAATCTTGCCGTCAAATTTTGTTGGCGTTCCATGCCTTTTTTTAAATGCTATACTGCCACAGGCCATTTAAATTTTTCCATTTCGAACGTTTCATCAAAGGTCTTGGATATTCGGCAAGAACTTGGTCGGGGTTTAATGTAAGCGCCCATGTGGTCTTGATTTTTTTTCTGGCAGATTTCCATTGAGCAAACGTAAATGAACTGACAAGTAGTAATAAAAGTAAAAACCGATGGTTTTTCATTGATATGATTGATTTTAAATTTGATGGTGTATAGGGCATTTCATGATTCAAGTCTTGTGTTTTCTTGTGTTTTTAAAGCAGGCTTAAACTAATGGTTTGTTCTTTTTGAGTAGCAAGAAAAGAATGGGCCTAGGCTGTATAGTAGATGTCATAAAAGAGTGTTTTTAATCTAAAAGTGTTCAGAACACCATAATGAGCTTCTGCGATAACAAAAAGGCAATACTATGGTATATGAAGAAAATATAAAAACAACACCAAAAAGTAATGACCTCATTATTGCTGTAGTGAAGCGTTTAAATCCTATGCAGTTTAATTGGGTAGGTCTTTCCTGATGCCCATTGGGGAATGTATAGATTGCCGTCATCATCAACTAAAACATCATGAGGATTCCTGAAGGTAGTGCCATCATATTCAGGTGCTTTCAGGGTATTGTCAATGTAATCGGGGCGGTTTCCTCCCGGAAGCGAAACAATAGTATTGTCCTTGTCAAGGACTGCAATCATACCATCATGACTATCCCAAGTTTTGGTGACAATGACCGCGAAATAAATATTCTCAGCATGTATTACAGGCCGACAAATAGAACAGCCCGGCAATGAAATGGTTTCCAAATGCTGTCCTTCCAAAGAAAATCTTTTGAATTCTTGGCTGGCGCGAGAAGTTATTAATAAGGTAGGGTTATTCGCATCTCTTGTATCCAAGGTTATACCATGACAACAATTGAATTTATCATCGCCTTCGCCATTGCCCCCAAAATGGCGAATGTACTCACCTTTGGCATTATATTGAATGATATAGTTTTGGCCATAGCCATCTGCAATATAAATATCGCCATTAGTCATGATTGCCGTTTCAGTAGGTAAAAATTGGTCATCGCTAGTGTAGCCACTGACTTCTATGGGTCGCTCAAGGGTCATTAATATGCGCCCATTCAAGGTGGTCTTGGAGACTTTGTGAGTTTCTGGGTCTGTTATAAAGAGAAATTGCTCATCACCTTCTCCGGTAATGGTCAGGCCATGAGCTCCAGGAAATTCAGTGCCCCAAGAGTCCAATACCTTGCCTGATTTATCATAAATCAGTATATTGTTATTGTTGGCCCCTGTAGTGGTCATAAAGATGCGCCCTTTGCTGTCCATAGCCATTTCATGGCAATCATTAACAGGGATTTTTGCGGGATCTTGAGCGCCCCATTCTTTATCTACACGGTATTTGAAATCTCCGTGTCCTACAATTTCACTCATATTTTTAATTGAATGTGTTATGCCGAAAGTAAAACTTGGGGCTATTAGGCTGGCTCCGGTTATTAATGCAGATTTTTTAATAAAGTCTCTTCGGTCACCACTTTTTTTTCATCGTATGCTGTATTATGGCTATATCAATTCTTTTTGGTCTGGTCTTGGTAAAGATGTCATACAAGAGATTGCGATGATACGCACTGAAACTCCTGTTTTTGTGTCATAATGGAATAAATGTACATTTTTTTATTTAAAACTAATTTCGAATGTTAAAGCCCGAGCAATGTATTTAGCTGATTTTGTCTGATGATACCGGTCATTGCAGGATACACAGAAATTAATCGAACATAAATAATTGCATTGACTAGGCTTTTTGAATCCAAAATTAGCCTTAACTTAGCCACTTGGTTTTTCGGAGTGTTAGCTCAGTTGGTTTAGAGCACCGCCTTGACAGGGCGGGGGTCGTTGGTTCGAATCCAATACGCTCCACTATCTTTTTGCGTTAGGTAATTTAGGGTGCTAATTATAAAACATCTAAAATTCTTTCCAAAGCCATACCACGAGAACCTTTGATTAAAATATTTTTTTTAGGCGCTAAAGAGTGTTCTTTTAAATAGTGGGTTACGGCTTCAAATGATTTGAATTTCTTTAAAGGGGTTGTTGTTTTATAAAAATGCTCACCAATAAGAAATACCGACTCAAAATTTAATTGCGCAGCTAAATCAACAATGTTTTGATGTTCTACGGCTGTGGTTTCGCCTAATTCGAACATATCTCCAAGAAATGCGACCTTGTTTTTGAGGCCTATGGTCGAAAAGCTCATTAATGCGGCTTGCATACTTGTAGGGTTGGCGTTATAAGCATCCATTATAATTTGGTGCCCATTCCTTTCTATGATTTGCGAACGGTTGTTCTGGGGAGCGTAGTTTTCGATGGCATTTTTAATATCTGTTAAAGCGACATTAAAATATTTTCCTATCATTATTGCGGCGCTGCAATTGGTGAAATTATAACCTCCGATAAGTTGCGATTGAATGACGGTGTCCTCTACCCGGATTTTAACAAAGGGATTTGCACCCAAGAATTCGATTTTATAGTGTTCGTCTTTGTTCGTGCTAAAACCATATTTATTAACGTAGGTGCTTAATTTTTCTTGCTGTATGGGGTCATCGGCATTTAGGAAAATCACCCTGTTGTTTGAGAGAATATAATCGTAAAGTTCACTTTTTCCTTTGATAACACCTTTCTCGCTTCCAAAGCCTTCGATATGTGCCTTGCCGAAATTGGTAATATACCCAAAATCAGGTTGTACTAGACTACATAGGAATTCAATTTCTTCAAGGTGGTTCGCGCCCATTTCGACTACTGCGATTTCTGTATCTTGTTCAATAGAGAGCAAGGTTAAGGGTACACCAATGTGGTTATTGAGGTTGCCTGTTGTTGCAATAGTCCTATACTTTTTGGAAAGTATGCTATAAATTAATTCTTTGGTCGTTGTTTTTCCGTTGCTTCCCGTGAGGCCTATGATTCTAGTTTTGTACAGAACCCTATGATAGTTGGCGAGTTTTTGAAGAGTTTTCAATACATCCTCAACCAAAATATATTGGTCAGAGATAGCATATTTTTTAGCATCGATTACGGCATAGGAGGCCCCTTTTTCCAAAGCCTGAGATGCGTATTTATTTCCGTCGAAATGCTCTCCCTTTAAGGCAAAGAAAATACAGTTTTTGGTAATTTTCCTAGTGTCGGTGCAGGAGTCGGGAAACTGAATGAAAAGCTCGTGAAGGCGTTCTATTGTCATATCGCAAATGTATAAAAAAAGCCCTGACCACGATAGCTATCGTGATCAGGGCTCTTATTATTCATTTTATGCTACTTTACTTTTTTTCCTCTGACCGTCTTATTCTTGGTCTTAGACTTGGAGCCCACACGAGACATTGCACATCTAAAGCCAATATAGTCAGTGGCCATATACTGTGGTAGGTATCTGCGTTGCGCTGGGTCTAGCCAATACGCCCGGTCTTTCCATGATCCACCCTTAAACACTCGTACTTCATCGTTGATTAAAGAGGTCCTATTATCGGAGTGGTCATATGTTCGCGTTAATTTCCCTATAGAATCACGTTCTACCTTATGCAGGGGAGAATCATACATTCTTTTGCTATCTTTTTGGTCATCTTCATCACTGAACCTATCGAAGAATCTCGATGAAGCTGCGTCGCCATCTCTATACCCTCTGTTATCACTTGAAGAAAAATTTGTTCTTAAATAGGTTTCCTCTTCATCGACAGGAATCATTTTTATTTCTCCTGGTAAATTTACAGCGATTAGCTTGCCATTGGGCAAAGTGTCAAAGATTACAGAATCTCTAAGGATGGTTACTTTGCCATCTTCACCTATTGCCGTTTTCATATAAACGTTTCCGCGATAATAGTTGAAATCGCTTATTTCATCGTCGACGATTGGTCTATATACATCGGCTACCCATTCGGCAACGTTTCCGGCCATATCATACAAGCCAAGGTCATTGGGTTTGTAAGACATAACCTCAGCGGTAATATCGGCTCCGTCATCTGACCAGCCTGCAATTCCGCCATAATCACCTTTTCCTTGTTTAAAGTTGGCCATTTGGTCTCCTCTACCAACACGTTGTCCATTTCGAGTGTAATCGCCTTCCCATGGGTATTTTTTTCTACCTCTATAATTATTGTATTCCCGTGCGCCCTGATTTGCTTGAGCCGCGTATTCCCACTCCGTTTCGGTCGGTAGTCGGTACTCGGGTATGATAATGCCGCTACTTCTTTTTGCATAGACGTTGACACTATCTTTCTTCATCTTTCCTTGTAAAGAATCTATTTGCCCGTTATAAACAGATTCTGGTCTGTTTAAGTAGGCCTCTGTACTGAAGGTGCCTTCAACTTCTCCTAGAACCGCTTGATATTTGGCGTCTTTTGAAAGATAGCCTTCTCTTTCTAACATTACTTCGTTTACACGGTCTGTTCTCCATTCTGCAAATTGTGTTGCTTGAATCCAATTTACGCCTACGACTGGGTATTCGGCATAGGCAGGATGACGCAAGTAATTATTGGTCATAGTTTCATTAAAGCCTAAACGATTTCTCCAAACCAATGTATCAGGAAGCGCCCCCTTGTATATATTGGTATATTTAGGGTTTTCGGGTGGATAAACACTCTTTAGATAATCCAAATATTCCAAATACATTACATTGGTGACTTCGGTTTGATCCATGTAAAAAGATTGTACATGCTGTGAAGTTGGTGTATTGTTCCAATCGTGCATCACATCATCCTGTACCTTGCCCTTTGTAAAAGTACCGCCCTCAACAAATACTAGACCTGGAGAAGTTTCCTGTTCCTTGAAATCGGTATTGTATTGAAAACCACCTTCTTTGGCGTTTATTTTCCAACCTGTAGCTCTTGAAACGTTTTTGGAGGAGGAAGAGGATTTCTTACAGCTGGTAACCGTAAAACCTCCTGCTATTACCACAACGGAGAGTACAACTTTGATAAATTGTTTTTTCATAATTAGGACTTGAGTTCAAATGTATAAACTACGGTAATGAGGTAGTTCAGGATTTATGTTTTGATTAATTGTCAATACCACTTTCGGCATATTAAACGATGATTTACATATAATATTTTATTCGCAGAAAAATATTTTACAAATCAATCTTTACCTAAGACTGTAATGGTCTTATTTAAAAATTATAACGCGGCAAAACCTATTATAGTATGGTTATCCCCTTTCTTTTAATGAAGTTTGGTCATGAATTTGGACTTCATGAGAATATGAATTTCAATACTAGTTTTTTTGTAGGCTTAGCGGGTTGTTTTGCCTTTATACTTGAGTTAAAACAAGGAGCCTCTAGTAGTCAGTGTGTTATTTGGGGTTTGTTAATGTGAACTCGCCTATAGGTAGATGGGTCTTGTTTTTGGTATAATATGAGAGATTTTGAATCGCAAACGGCTTTCCCCGAGCGTTTTGAGTCGCAAAGGAGTAAAAATATGTTTTTAGAGAATTAGAATCCTTAATCATATTGAATTCAGGTTTTTAGGCTGGTATGAAGTAAAAAATAATACCCCTTCAATACAAGATATTTTTGAAATGCTCGTTTACCATGATAATATAACCAATTGTTTTTGTCGATTAATCTAAAGAATTCGTTGATGCTCTGCGTCGGGGTAAAGTGGAAAGTTTGAAAATCTTAGATTTTCATCATACTAAAAATTAGTTCGTTCCGCTTGACACCTCGATAGCTCTGCCTCGGGGTAGTTTATTCTTGATTTTTTGATTTTCGACCAATTCTTAATAGACTATATGATGAAGAAAATATCGATTTTATTTTTTTTGGTCTTCGGATTGAAAATATCTGCCCAACAAGAACAACGGGTAATTACCACGGCAGTACCTTTTTTGACCATTGCGGCCGATGCACGATCTGCAGGTATGGGTGATATGGGAGTAGCAACGTCTACCGATGCATTTTCTCAACAGTGGAATCCCTCGAAGTTCGCTTTTGCCGAGCGCAAAATGGGTATAGGGTTGAGTTATACGCCTTATCTAGAAAGTATAATTACTGATATTGCTCTTCTCAATGCTAGTTTTTATAGCAAAATAGATGAGAAAAGTGCATTTGCCCTGAGTTTACGGTATTTTACTTTAGGTGAAATCGAGTTAAGGCAATTCGCGAATGATCCCGGAACCTTGGCAAAGCCAAACGAATTGGCCTTAGATGGGTCCTATTCCATGAAATTGAGTCCTACTTTTTCTATGGCGATAGGGGGTAGATTTATACGTTCTAATCTAAAACTTCCGCAAAATGGTGATGTTGATTCGCAGGCAGCTAGCTCTTTTGCTGTCGATATTTCTGGGTATTACCGTTCTAAGGAAAAAGCATATAGTAGTTTTGACGGCCGTTGGAGGGCAGGTTTTAATCTGTCGAACCTTGGTAGTAAGATACAATATGACGAAGGCGGTCAAGAAAACTTTTTGCCGACAAATCTAAAATTCGGAGTCGGATTTGATTTTATTCTAGATCAGGACAATGTTATTGGAATTACATCTGAATTTAATAAACTCTTGGTGCCAACGCCTCAGGATTTTGATGGTGATGGTGATATTGATGCAGAAGATAATGCGGAGTATCAAAAAATTGGTTTCTTCAGTGGCCTTACCAAGTCTTTTAGTGATGGACCAGATGGTTTTGGTGAAGAACTAAAAGAATTCACATGGGCATTGGGTGCTGAGTACACTTATCAGAATGCCTTTATGATTCGAACAGGGTATTTTAATGAAAGCGAGGAAAAAGGGTCTAGAAAGTTTTTTACCCTTGGTGCCGGTTTTCGATTTAAAATGGCACAAATAGACCTTTCGTATCTATTTTCGACATCACAAGTTAAAAACCCATTGGAAAACACATTACGTTTTTCGCTTACCTTTAGTCTAGGTGAGGAGTTTTATAATGATTAAAGGAATTAGCGTATAGTCTAGCAAACCTGCCATAGCGCAGGTTTTGTTATTTATAAATAGTAGGTCGCCAAGACAATGGAATGAAAAAAAAGAAAATAAGCTTTGAATTATCGGTGTTCGAATCCTTTGACGAGTTATCCGAGGATCGTCAAAAATTGATGCTTGCAGCTATAGAAGCTAGAAAAAATGCCTATGCACCTTATTCGAATTTTTATGTAGGTGCTGCCGTGCTTTTAGAAAATGATGAGGTGGTAATTGGGAATAATCAAGAAAATGCATCCTATCCGTCAGGCCTTTGTGCAGAACGTGTGGCTATTTTTCAGGCTGGCGCAAAATACCCGGGAGTGGTTATTAAAAGTGTAGCCATTAGTGCTAGTTCAAAAAAAAACACCCTGAGCGAACCAGCGGCGCCCTGCGGTAATTGTAGGCAGGCTATCTCCGAATATGAAGTCAGGCAAGCTAGTGCGATAGAATTGCTTTTGATGGGCGAAACGGGAGAGGTGTTAAAATGTAGCTCCATTTCTGATATTCTTCCATTGTCATTCAATAGTTCCTATCTGTAATACGATAGGGTGGTTCGTACTGTATTTCGTTGAAACCTTTCTTATCGATCACCTTTTATTTGCATCTCCTTCAGATTTGATGATTTTATCCAATTAACCGGCTAGTCTTTCAAAAATTTAGCTAAACTGTACACAAATCTTAGGTCGAACTCAGGTTCATAAGTATTACATAAGTAAGATACCTCGGGGCAATACCATGAGATATAAAAAGGAAACAAATTTTAATATTCCCATAGCTATCGTGAGAGTATTAAACCCACTGGTGGGAATAAAATACCTTTTGCTTCGATTTTTTTTACCGATTCATTAATATGTGTATTTTTGCTGTTCTGTTGGGTTTTTCATTAGTATAGAGCGAATGCTTGTTATTGGAACCAACTGAAATGCTACTAAAACTATTGATTAATGAAAAAAATTACCAAAGAAACCTACCTGAAGTGGTACGAAGATATGTTGTTCTGGCGAAAGTTCGAGGACAAACTTGCTGCAGTATACATTCAACAAAAAGTCAGGGGATTTCTTCATTTGTATAATGGTCAAGAGGCTGTTTTGGCGGGAGCCCTACATGCGATGGACCTTACAAAGGATAGAATGATTACTGCATACCGAAACCATGTGCAACCCATAGGAATGGGCGTTGATCCAAAAAAAGTGATGGCCGAGTTATATGGTAAGGTGACCGGAACCTCGAAGGGCATGGGTGGTTCTATGCATATTTTTTCTAAAGAATTCAGATTTCATGGAGGACATGGCATTGTTGGCGGACAAATACCCTTGGGTGCCGGTATGGCCTTTGGTGATAAATATTTTGGAAGAGACGCAGTAACCCTGTGTTATATGGGTGATGGTGCCGTAAGACAAGGTTCTTTGCACGAGGCGTTCAATTTGGCCATGCTCTGGCAATTGCCGGTGGTATTTATCTGTGAGAATAACGGGTATGCCATGGGTACATCGGTGGCACGTACCTCACACTCCACCGAAATATGGAAATTGGGCCTTGGTTATGAAATGCCCTGTGGCCCTGTAGACGGCATGGATCCCGTTAGTGTAGCGCAAGAGACCAGTAAGGCTGTTGAACGTGCTAGAAGCGGTGGCGGCCCTACCTTCTTAGAAATGAAAACCTATCGGTATCGAGGTCACTCTATGTCTGATGCCCAGCATTATAGAACAAAAGATGAGGTTGAAGAATACAAGAAAATCGACCCCATTACTCAGGTGTTAGCTATTATCAAAGAAAATAACTACGCAACCGAAGAGGAAATAAATGAGATTGGCAAAAACATAAAAAAACGTGTCTTGGAATGTGAGAAATTTGCCGAGGAGTCAGATTACCCTCCTATAAATCAATTATATGATATGGTTTACGAGCAGAATGATTTTCCATTTGTACAACATAAATTATAAATAATGGCAATAGTAATTAATATGCCCCGTCTTAGTGACACTATGGAAGAAGGCACTGTGGCCAAGTGGCTTAAATCTGTTGGGGATAAAGTGGAAGAAGGCGATATTTTGGCCGAAATTGAAACTGACAAGGCAACCATGGAGTTTGAGTCCTTTCATGAAGGTACGCTTTTGTACATTGGAATAGCAGAGGGTGATGGTGCGCCCGTAGATTCGCTTTTGGCCATAGTAGGTGAAGAAGGCGAAGATATATCTGGCTTGTTGAGTGGGCCTGTCGCCCCAGACAAAGAAGAATCTTCTTCTGATGTGGTAGAGGAGAAAAGTGATGATACTAGTACCGCAATAACTGCAAGTTCGGAAATACCTGAAGGTGTCGAAATCATCAAAATGCCCCGCCTTAGTGATACTATGGAGGAAGGTACCGTTGAGACATGGTTAAAGAAAGTAGGCGACAAAGTCGAAGAAGGTGATATACTTGCCGAAATAGAGACTGATAAGGCGACCATGGAGTTTGAGTCTTTCTATTCAGGAACTTTACTGTATATCGGTATACAGGAAGGAGAATCCTCACCAGTAGATGCGGTTTTAGCGGTCATTGGCCCTGAAGGTACTGACGTAGGAGCAGTGTTGAATTCAAGTCAAGCCGTTGCTAAGTCAGACCTTGGCGATCCTAAAGAAGAGGAGAAACCCAAGGCGCAGAAGCAAGAATCGACTAATGAAACTAAAACCGTTAGTGATGGTCAACGTATTTTTGTATCTCCCTTGGCTAAGAAAATTGCAAAGGAAAAAGGTATTGACCTGTCTGATGTTAATGGTACTGGAGATCATGGAAGAATTGTAAAGAAAGATATTGAGAATTATCGCCCTTCTGAGAAATTGGTTTCTGCCGCTGTTCCTGAAATATCAGCCGCTGAAACTTCGGTAGCTCCCATTAGTTTGCCTGTCGGCGAAGAAGGTTCCGAAGAAGTGAAAAATTCTCAAATGCGGAAGATTATCGCCAAGCGATTGGCAGAGTCAAAATTTACCGCACCACATTATTATCTGACTATTGAGGTCGCTATGGATAATGCCTGGGAATCTAGAAAACAAATCAATAATCTGCCTGATATTAAAGTATCTTTTAATGACCTAGTGGTCAAGGCTTGTGCCATGGCCTTGAAAAAACACCCACAGGTGAATACGACTTGGAATGGTGATACTACCCGTTTTAATCATCATGTGCATATTGGTGTTGCGGTTGCGGTAGATGAAGGTTTGGTAGTACCTGTATTGAAATTTGCGGATCAAATGTCGCTTACTCAAATGGGAGCGTCGGTTAAGGATATGGCTGGTAGGGCCAGAAATAAAAAACTAAGCCCTGCCGAAATGGAAGGCAGTACCTTTACGGTCTCAAATTTAGGAATGTTTGGTATTGAAGAATTTACTTCGATTATCAATCAACCGAATTCGGCTATTCTGTCGGTCGGGGCCATTGTTGAAAAACCGGTGGTAAAGAATGGTGAGATTGTTGTGGGTAAAACTATGAAAGTGACCTTGGCCTGTGACCATAGAACGGTCGATGGTGCGGCTGGGTCTCAGTTCTTATTGACGCTACGTGCGTACTTGGAGAACCCCGTTACCATGTTGGCCTAATCAAAGTATTTAAATAGTAAGGCTTATAATTACCCCAAGGCACCTTTAAATTAAGGGTGCTTTTTTTTATCTTTAGAGCATAGAAAAAGACATGAAATTTATTTTTAGTATAGTTTTGGTATTGATTATGGCCAGATGTGGATCTAGTAAGCTAGATCAATCGGTCACGTTTAATAAGGTGAAGGTTCATAAATGGGACAAAAAACTAACCTATGTGCCAAAGCATTCATCTGATGTGCAGGCGAGTCTTTCTGAGGTTACTGCGGCCATTTCTGATAAGAAAATGATGCCGATACCCGATTATGATGAGGTGTCAATATATGAAATAGAGGGTTCTTCTGTTGAGGAAAGGGTCGAAAAAATTATGAAATTCTTGGCGTCTGATAGTTTAAGAGGGCGTGATTCGGGTAGTAAAGGTATTGAAGAGGCCGCTTACTTTATTGAATATAGTTTTAAGGAGAGCGGTATTTCACCTTTTTTTACTTCCTATAAGGATACCTTGTCAAATTTTAATGAACCAGCATACAATGTGGTCGGATATCTTGAAGGAAATGATGCTACACTAAAGAATGAGTTTGTAATTATTGGGGCGCACTATGACCATATTGGTATTATAGCTGACGTAAATGGAGATAATATTGCCAATGGTGCCAATGATAATGCATCGGGGACCACAATAGTACTTGAATTGGCGCGGTACTTTGGTGCTGCCAAAACAAATAAACGAAGCCTTATTTTCGCACTGTTCAGTGCCGAAGAAAAAGGGCTTTTGGGATCCAAGCATTTGGCGAAAAAGCTAAAAGCCAAAAACCTGAACCTGTATACAATGCTTAATTTTGAAATGCTAGGAGTTCCTCTAGTTGATAAGGACTACTTTATGTATGTTACCGGTTTTGAAGAATCTAATTTAGCCGGCGTATTGAATATGTACTCAGGCTCGAAACTAATCGGATTTTTACCAAAGGCCAAAGAATTTAATCTGTTTAAAAGATCAGATAATTACCCTTTTCATACTGCCTTTAATGTGCCCTCTCAGACCTTTAGTACCTTTGATTTTACCAATTTTGACCACTATCATAAGGTTGGAGATGAATACAGTCGTATGAATTTTGTTCATATGGCAAGGGTAGTAGACAAAGCAATTTCCATGATAGAAGGTATTGCGAACTCAAAGCAAAAAACAATAAAGTACAACTAATGGCAAATGTTATTATAACAGGAGCTAGTCGAGGCATTGGTTTTGAACTAGCAAAGCTTTTTGCAGATGAAGGGCATCATGTGCTGGCCTTATCAAGAAATACAGAAGCAATCGCTGGTCTGGCTCATAAAAACATCACTTCCTTTTCGTTTGATTTGTCTGCCGCCACGGGTTTTGAAATACTCAAAAATTTTCTAGACAATGATTGGAAAACTGTCGATATCCTTATCAATAATGCCGGAAAGCTTTTGAATAAACCTTTTTTAGAAACTACTGCCGAAGATTTTGAAGAAGTGTATAAAGTGAACGTTTTTGGTGTCGCCGGTATGACTAGAACGGTCTTGCCTAGAATGTCAAAAGATGGCCATGTGGTCACGGTTAGTTCAATGGGTGGAGTACAAGGCAGTATGAAATTTCCGGGCCTTTCGGCCTACAGTTCAAGTAAGGGGGCGGTAATTACATTGACCGAGCTATGGGCTGAGGAGTTCAAGGAAACAGGGCCTTCTTTTAATGTACTGGCCCTTGGTGCCGTACAGACCGAAATGTTGAAAGAAGCTTTTCCTGATTATCAGGCACCCACCACCGCATTGGAAATGGCTGTCTATATCAAGGATTTTTCCTTGACCGGGCACAAACTATATAATGGTAAGCTACTACAAGTTTCAAGTTCTACGCCCTGATGAGAAAATATAAATGTATCATATTTGATTGCGATGGGGTCTTGGTCGATAGCGAGGTTCTTGGCAATCAAGTAATGGTTGATATGGCAAACGAACATGGTGCCAATATTGATATTGATTATGCAATGAAAAACTTTAAAGGAAGTTTTTTAAAAGATTGTATGCGCCAGGTAGAGAATATTCTGGGTAAAGCCCTACCCGAAGATTTTGAAGCCCAATACAGAAAACGCTCCTTTGATATATTCAAAAAAGAGTTACAGCCTGTAAAAGGCATTCAAGAAGTACTGAAAAGTTTAGATATTCCCTTTTGTTCGGCTTCAAGTGGACCTCACGAAAAAATTAAATTGAACCTTAAAACAGCTGGCTTACTACATTTTTTTGGAAATAATATTTTCAGTTGTTATGATATTGGAAAATGGAAGCCAGACCCTGCTATTTTTTTATACGCCGCTCAAGCTATGGGGTATGAGCCGAAAGAATGTTTGGTAATCGAGGATTCAATTTTTGGCGTCATGGCTGCAAAAAATGGCGGTTTTGATGTGCTTGGTTTTACTGGCGATACTGAAGATGATAGTTTTGCCGAGCAGGCGACTGCCGTATTTTACGATATGAAAGAACTTATTCCGATGATTAAAGCGATACATGCATAGTGTTCTTCAAAAATACCTACCCGAAAGAGCTGTGGAACCCTGCCTAGAGCTTATCAAAGAAACTGGGGTCAACCTAAAAATAGTGAACCAACGAATAACGCGCCATGGTGACTATCGTAAAATGGCCAATGGCCTGCATCAGATTACGGTCAACGCAACCTTGAACATGTACCGCTTTTTGATTACCCTAGTTCACGAAATAGCGCATTTGGTAGCTTTCGAAAAATACGGACGTAGCATAAAACCCCATGGTATTGAGTGGAAACAAACGTTTCAGTACCTAATGCTTCCGTTTATTCGCCCTGAGGTATTTCCGTTGAAACTATTGCCACTTCTCGCACGGCATTTTAAAAAACCCAAAGCGAGTAGTGATACTGATGCTGATTTATCGCTAGCTTTGAAGCAGTTTGATGTGAGGCAGCCTGGCACATCATACGTTTTTGAGGTGCCCCATGGCAGTATTTTCAGAATTCATAATGGTAAGCTTTTCAAAAAAGGAAATAAGCGGGTAAAACGGTTTGAATGTATTGAGCTAAGCTCTGGTCGTGTATATTTGTTTCAGCCAAACGCTGAAGTAGAATTAATAAGAGGGTAGATTAATTACCCAACAATGTCGCGATAAAATTCTAGCTTGTGGCTAAACAGTTTAAATGAGAATTATATGAACAAGAATTATTATGCGGTATTGATGGCAGGCGGGGTAGGTTCGCGATTTTGGCCGATAAGCACAGCGGAGAACCCCAAGCAGTTTCATGATATGCTCGGTGCGGGTGATACCCTGATTCAGAGAACATTTAAACGTTTGAACAAGTTTGTGCCCACCGAAAATATCTTGATATTGACCAACGAGCGATATAATGACCTGGTCTTAGAACAGTTGCCCATGGCGAAACAAGAGCAGGTGGTCTTAGAACCAGCAATGAGAAATACAGCCCCCTGTATTTTATATGCGGCAATGAAAATTCAAAAAATGAATCCCAATGCACTAATGATCGTAGCGCCAAGTGATCATTGGATTGAAGATGAGGCAGCCTTTGCAAAAGACGTAATCGCTTGTTTTGACAAGTGTAAAAATGAAAGTGCACTTTGTACTCTGGGCATACAGCCCACATTTCCTAATACCGGTTTTGGCTATATTGAGTTTGAAAAAGAAGATTCGGCCCAATTGAAAAAAGTAAAGCAGTTTCGTGAAAAACCAAATTATGAAACAGCCAAAGAGTTTTTGGCACAGGGTAATTTCCTCTGGAATGGGGGTATTTTTATGTGGAGTGTAAAAACTATCGTAGATGCTTTTGCAGCCTATCAGCCCAAACAATTTGCATTATTCGAAGCAGGTATTTCCGCATATAATACAAGAGATGAAAAGACATTTATTCAGGAAAACTATAAAAAAGCCGAGAACATATCGATAGATTATGCTATTTTAGAACAGTCGGAATCTATTTATGTGCTTCCTGCCACTTTCGATTGGAATGATTTAGGAACCTGGGGCTCGCTCTACGATAAATTAGACAAAGACGAAAATGATAATGCAATTGTGGGTAGCAAGTTGATTGTCGAAAATGCTTCAGGAAATATGATACATTCCCCTAAGGGCAAGGTTGTAATCGTCGACGGATTGACAGATTATATCATTGTAGATAAAGAAGAGGTGCTGATGATCTATCCAAAATCCAAAGAGCAGAATATCAAAGAAGTTTTGGGTAAGGTAAAAGAAAAATTTGGTGACAAATATGCATAGGTATGAGTGAGGACCTAGATCAAGAAAACGATCTTCCTATAGAGGAGGAACCTATTGAGAGTAGGGCAGAAGTAAAAAAAGATTTTCAAGGCCTGCTTGAGAGTGTAAAAAAGTTTTTAGGCGAACTCCTTGATATTCGAAAAAACACGGATCAAGAAGCGACTAAAAAAGCTATTGTTGCTGATATCGCTTTTAAAGGCCACACCTCATGGATTCTTATCTGTTCAATATTTATTGCCTCTGTGGGGCTGAACGCCAATTCTACAGCAGTGGTTATTGGGGCGATGTTGATTTCACCATTAATGGGGCCAATTTTAGGAATGGGTTTGTCATTAGCAATAAATGATGTTGATACCTTGCGCCGTTCATTGAAGAACTTTGGGGTCATGGTGGTTCTCAGTATTTTAACGGCCTTTTTGTTTTTTAAACTTTTTCCTTTACGTGATGAGTCCTCAGAATTATTGGCGCGAACGGCACCGGATATTCGCGATGTGCTCATCGCTTTTTTTGGAGGCTTGTCATTGGTGATAGCAAGGGCTAAAAAGGGAACTGTGGCCAGTGTTATTTTTGGTGTTGCCATAGCCACCGCATTGATGCCGCCATTATGTACGGTTGGTTTTGGACTGGCAATTGGCAATTGGGACTACGCCAGTGGGGCAATGTACCTTTTTACAATTAATACCATTTTTATAGGATTGGCTACTTTTTTGGTCATAAAAATATTGCGGTTTCCTATGGTGCGTTATGCCAATTCGCACAGGCGTAGACGTATTGGTAGAATAGCCTCTTTGGTCGCCGTATTGGTTATGGTGCCTGCCAGTTTGACCTTTTTTAAAACTTTGAAAGAATCAAAATTCAGAAGTCAGGCCCAAGAATTTATCGCACAGAATATTGCAAAATATCAATTCTCGGGTAATGGCTTGTATTTGGAAAACTTTACCGATATAGAATATCATGGAGGCGATATATCACTAATCG
The DNA here is from genome assembly GCA_045046905.1 of Flavobacteriaceae bacterium. Taxonomy (GTDB): domain Bacteria; phylum Bacteroidota; class Bacteroidia; order Flavobacteriales; family Flavobacteriaceae; genus JASFYU01. The sequence continues at coordinate 16,724 of JASFYU010000153.1, forward strand.
AGATGCTGTTTGGGGAAGAAGAGGATAAGATAGATAAAAAATCGGTGATAGAGGTGATGTTCATGGGAGAGGAGTTAGTGCCTGATAATATTATTTCGAATTGGAACGCTATTAAAAATAAGGAATACAGCGAACTTGAAAATACAAGGCTCAAAGTTATTCAGGGTTCTAAAAATGAAGAAATAGATCAATTCAAGTATGTCAATGAATTGTACGAATCAAAAAAGGCCGAGATTTTAACAAAGGATGAGCGAATACGGGTATTGGAAGAGGACCTTTTTAAATTAAGTAAACTGGCTTCTCTGCAAATTCCGTTCGAGGATGTCAGTGCAGAGGCGAAAATTAATTATGAGAGTTTAGAGTCTATAGGATACGCCTATAAAATCAAAACCGATTTTAATAAAATAGATACCGTACCCGTTTTCGAAGTGCAATGGAAACGTGATACCAAAAGAGTTCAAACGCTTGCCGACACAAAAAAACTACACGAATGGTTGAAAATTAGGCTAAAAGATAGTACCATTCAAATTAAGGAGTTGATTGTTGATTAAAGAGTTTCTGTTTTTATGTTTTTTGAAATGTAGTATTTTCCTAAGTCCTAAGTCCTAAGTCCTAGTTCCTTTCCTCAATATACATTTGCCGTACTTTTTTGAAAAGTTCAGAGGAATACACAAAATTGGTTACGGCCTCATTATCGGTCTTAAAAATTTCTTTGTTGGTGCCTTCCCATTCTTTTAATCCATTTTTAAGAAATATGATTTTCTGTCCAATCTCCATAACAGAATTCATGTCATGGGTGTTTATCACAGTAGTAATATCGTATTCTTCCGTAATTTCTTGTATTAGGTTATCTATTATAATGGCTGTTTTGGGGTCAAGGCCCGAGTTGGGCTCGTCGCAAAACAGATATTTTGGGTTCATTACAATAGCACGAGCGATGGCTACCCTTTTTTGCATTCCTCCAGAAATCTCCGATGGAAATTTTTTATGGGCATCGATAAGGTTTACTCTTTTAAGAACAAAGTCGACCCTATCCTGCATTTCAGATTTCGACTGCTTGGTAAACATTTCCATAGGAAACATCACATTACCTTCTACTGTCATTGAATCAAAAAGGGCGCTGCCTTGAAATACCATACCCATATCTTGACGTAAATCACGCTGTTGATCTCCCGTAAGTTCTGAATATATTAGGCCATCATAGCTTATTATACCTTCTTCGGGGGTAATTAAGCCCAATAGGCATTTGATGAAAACAGTTTTTCCCGAGCCGCTCTGACCTATAATCAGGTTGGTTTTTCCTTTATCAAAACAGGTGGATATGCCCTTAAGAACATGAGTGTCACCAAAAGATTTATGTACGTTCTCTACTTTAATCATTAGGTCAGCAAAAGTTGTGTAAGAATATAATTTAATATTATGATTACCACACTGGTCCATACGAAAGATGTGGTACTTGCCTTACCTACTTCTAAGGCGCCACCTTTCATATAAAAACCATGAAATGAGGGTATGGTGGCCAATATAAAGGCAAATACCAAGGTCTTTATAAATGAATAGGTTACATGAAAAGGTATAAAATCTAATTGTACCCCTTCTATAAAATCGGCACTGGTACTAAAACCACCAAAAACACCGGCAACCCATCCGCCCAAAATTCCTACATACATGGCAATGGCAATGATAAAAGGATAAAGTAATAAGGCGATTATTTTAGGAAAAACTAAATAGTTAAGGGCGTTTACACCCATTACCTCTAGGGCATCAATCTGTTCAGTGACTCTCATGGTGCCTATGCTCGATGTGATATAAGAACCTACTTTTCCGGCCATAATAATAGAACAAAAAGTAGGCGCGAATTCTAATATAATCGATTCTCTTGTAGCAAACCCAACCAAATTTTTAGGAATAAATTCACTTGTAATATTCATTGCGGTTTGTATAGAAACTACGCCCCCGATAAAGAATGATATGAATATGAGAATACCCATTGAACCATAAATAAGTTCATCTATTTCTTTAAGAATCAGCTCTTTCATTATTCTCCATTTTGTAGGCTTCTTAAAAACCTCCCTAACCATTATGGAGTAAGCGCCAATGGATGCTAGATAGTTCATGTATTGAAAATAGATTTCTTTTCGTAAAAATAACAATAATGCTTGTCTTTTAACCTTCCTTTAAAGTTTTAAGAGTTTATTTCTATATTTTTACTGTGTTTAAAAATCTGATATGTACTATAAAAATTTGCTTTCCTTAATACTGATTGTTTTAGTTGCCTGCAACCCGTTTGAATCTATGGCACAAAACAGGTCAAAGAGAGAGGTGCATACTATTTTAAAGACTTCTCCAAAGCTAGTAGTGGGTATAGTGGTGGATCAGATGCGCTACGACTATATCACGCGCTTTTGGGATCATTACGGTCATGGAGGTTTTAAACGAATGATAAACGAGGGCTATAATTGTAAGAACAACCATTTTAATTATGCTCCTACAAGTACTGGGCCCGGTCACGCTTCGGTATATACAGGAACAACGCCTGCCACGCACGGCATAATTGGAAATGATTGGTATGATAAAGAACTTGATAAGAGTGTTTATTGTGCCTCCGATAAGAACTATACCTCTGTAGGTACGGCTTCAGATGCCGGTCAAATGTCACCACATCGAATTAGTGTAACTACGATTACTGATCAGTTAAGATTACACACCCAAATGCGCGGAAAAACCATAGCAATTGCTATAAAAGATAGGGGAGCGGTGTTGCCTGGAGGTCATACCGCTAATGCCGCATATTGGTTTAATGGTGGTGATGAAGGTAATTGGATAAGTAGTAGCTATTATATGGCAGATCTGCCCAATTGGGTCAAGGAGTTCAACGATTCAAACATGGTTGAGCGATATAAAAAACCATGGACGACTTTGAAGAATATCAATGCCTATGCAGAAAGCGGTTTGGACGACACCAAATATGAAGGCCTGTTTAGCGGAGAAACACTTCCTATTTTTCCTCACGATTTACCTGAGCTTTGGGAGGCCAACTCTAAGTATAGCCTATTGAAGTCCACACCCTATGGTAATAGTATAACGACAGATTTTGCAATCGCGGCCTTGGAAGAGGAAAATTTGGGGTCCGATACGATCACTGATTTTTTAGCAATCAGCTTTTCTAGTACAGACTATGTGGGTCATAAATATGGCGTGAATTCTAAAGAGGTTCAAGATACTTATCTGCGATTAGATAAAGATTTAGAAAGATTGTTTAAAGCCTTGGATAAAAGAGTAGGAGAGGGTGAATACACTGTTTTTCTTACCGCGGATCATGCCGCTATCAATGTTCCGTCTTATTTGCTGGATAAAAAAATACCTGTAGGATATTTCAATGCTGATGATATGAAGATAAGGTTCAATGCCTTTTTAAAGTACACCTACGGTACCACTGATTTGGTAAAGAACAGTTCGAACTACCAATTGTTCTTGGATCATAAAATCATCAAGAATCTAGATATGAATCTTGAAACGGTGCAAGAGGCCTTGGCAAAGGAGTTATTGAGCTATGCTAATATAGATAGGGTTTATACCGCGCATCAAATGTGGAGAAATGAATACACCAAGGGCATTCCTTATATTCTTCAGAACGGATATCACCAAAAACGTTCAGGAGATATTTTATTGGTGCTAAAACCTGGGTATATAAACTATCCGATAACGGGATCTACCCATGGGTCGCCACAAATTTATGATACCCACGTTCCGCTCTTGTTTTATGGCAAAGGAATTAAGAAAGGGCATACGGTCAGGCGTACCGAAATTTCGGATATTGCCCCAACAATTGCCTCATTATTGGGTATTGCCTTCCCTAGCGGAACTACGGGAAGCCCAATTGCCGAAGTGATTGAGTAATACCTAAAAAATGAATAATAGTCCTATTGGTATTTTTGATTCAGGTGTTGGGGGTACTTCTATTTGGAAAGAAATCAACGCGATTTTGCCCAATGAGAATACCATATATCTGGCAGATAGTAAGAATGCCCCTTATGGTGAAAAATCGAGAGAAGAGATTGTTCAGTTGAGTGTTAAAAACACCGAGTTCTTATTGCAAAAGGGCTGTAAAATTATTGTTGTAGCATGTAATACGGCTACCACGAATGCCATTGCAGGCCTACGAAAAAATTATAAGGTTCCTTTTATAGGGATAGAGCCAGCCATAAAACCGGCAGCTTTACGGTCAAAGTCGAAAACGGTCGGAATTTTAGCGACCAAAGGCACCTTGTCAAGTAGTTTGTTCAACAGTACTTCTGAGAATCATGCGCATGGCATACGAATTATAGAACAGGTAGGAACGGGCTTGGTGACCTTGATAGAACAGGGGAAAACAGATACCGAAGAGCTTGAAGAATTACTTCGAGAATTTTTGGAACCCATGCTTAACCAAGGAATTGATTCTCTGGTATTGGGCTGCACCCATTATTCTTATCTGATTCCGGTATTGACTAAATTACTTCCTGAAAATGTAAAGATTATTGATTCAGGCGATGCAGTTGCACGGCAGGCCAGAACAGTTTTGGAACAGAATGGTCTTTTGAGGAATTTAGACGAACAAGGTAAACATCAGTTTTTTAGTAATTCAGGTATAGCTACACTACAAAGTCTTCTTGGCCATATAGAGACTGATATTGAAATTTCGCGTTTATATTTTTAACGCAAAATGATACAGATGACCAAAGGATTATCTTAAAAAAGTATTGTTTTTTACACTATTGAATTTCTTTAAACCCACCGCTGGTTTAAGAAATAGAATTTATTCTCCTAACGCCTATCATAGGTCATATAGGTAAAATCATATTGATGTTTTTCATCTTTTTGATGATATTCTTCTTTGACTAACTTCCAAATATTTTCATCGATTTCAGGAAAAAAAGTGTCAGCTTCAAAAGACGCATGTACTCGGGTAAGTTCTAGTTTGTCTGCGAATTTCTCACCCTGGCGGTAGATTTCGCCTCCGCCGATAATAAAGGATAAAGCGTCATTTTTAATCAGCTGCAGGGCCTCCTCTAATGAATGTCTCACGATGCAATTCGTATGCGAAGTGGTATAGTCCTTGTCTCGGGTAATGATAATATGCATTCGGTTGGGCAGGGGTTTCGGAAAACTATCAAAGGTTTTTCGGCCCATTATTATTTTATGCCCCGTAGTTAATTTTTTAAAACGCCTAAAATCGTCAGGTAAGTGCCATAACAAGTCATTGTCCTTTCCTAGCGCATTGTTTTCGCCTGCCGCCGCTATCATAACCAAGGTTCTCACAATTCTTTTTTTTTATTTATCTGAGACAAGGGGAATTCAGTTTCGATTTCTTTCTGAATTTCGGAAATCCGCTTTTTTTGTTTCGATACCAATCTTTCCCTTTGGGTGCGCTCCCAGGCTTTACCCATAAATTTTTGGGTCACAAAAACATTGAATATATGAATGACTAAAACAAAGCCCCAAAGGGTTATGCCCCAAATAAACCAATTGTAGCTCTCTCCGTACTTGAGGATTTTATTGATGAGAACAAGAAAGGTACTGCCAATCAAAAAAATAACAAAGTGGGTATATACCCTTTTCTTTTGCTTGATTCGATTTTGGGCATTTTCTAACAGATCATGCTGTTCCAAATCTAATTCGGGCATCTTGTTATTTTTAGAAAACATCTTGATTGCTGACTTTGTTCACAAAGATACAGCAATCGGGTAATATCAAAATGTAGGGCTAGGTTTATGCGAGTACAATTTAAATAGAACGAGGGTTGAAATTGCGAGAATTCTAAAAAGAAATGTATCGAGTTTGTCCAAAAAGGAGATTTCCTTCGAGTTGTTTGCATGGCCATAGCTTCGGAAATAATGAGTAAAGTGATAAAGCGAAAATTGAATGCGTTTGAATGACTTAGTTCATGGTTAAATAGGTATTATTTAGAATACACGCTTAAATGTTGCCAAAACATTACGAAAATGATAAAAGTGAGATTGGCCGTTGTAGGTGAGTGGGTTAATAGATTAGTTTTGCGCTGAATATAGAAAAGGTTTCATCTTAATTTTTAAAATAATAATCATGGCAATAGCAAAACAGTATCTAAAGACCAAACCAGTATGCAAGGTCACTTTTACAGTAGCTGCCGAAGCGGCAAAGTACGTAGCCGTAGTAGGTGACTTTAACAATTGGGAACCCAAAGATGGTGCTTTGAAAAAGTTAAAAAACGGAACCTTTAAGGGGGCATTCAACCTTCCTAAAGAAAGTACGTATGAGTTCAAATATATCATTGATGGTGATTTTGTAAACGATTCTGAAGCTGATCATTATCAATGGAATGATTATGCTGGTTCAGAAAACGCGGTTTTAGAGCTTTAATCAAAAAGAATTCCCCTAGGCTCTGCCTTGGAGATAGCTGGTTTCAAGAAAGTTTTTATTCGCAGGAAGGTTTGCATCGAAATAAGTTATTTTTTGCTTTTATATGCTTCGTGAGTTTGTCTCAAGAGTATTGACTGCAAAAAAAACTTGTCTAAAGAGTGTTGTTTTTCAAGTCTTTACGAGCAAGCTGCACCTTATTGACAAGCATGCAATAGGTTACTTTACTTTGTTCGAAATATCTCGCTATTTGCCGCCGCTATCTATCTAGATTGATTTGGCTTTTAAGAAAAGATAAAAACCTGATGGTGTGTAGGCAAAATAAAACAGTCTCTTAAACCGTCTGAATTCTACTTAAAAGAAGTTTTTTCTTTGATTTAGCCACCGGTATTATCTTTCTGCCAATTTCTAAATACCCTTCTGAAATTATGTCTAATTTTAAAATATTGACAATAAAAGAACGGTGAATACGAAGAAATAATCTTTTTGGAAGTTTTTTCTCCATAGTTTTAAGGGTGCACGACAGGAAAAAAGTATTGTTATCGCTGACAATTGTACAATAGTTTCGATCCGCTTCTATATACAAAATAGTGTCTAATAAGACCATTTTCATTTTCCCTTGTTGTCTAACAAAAATACGATCAACTAAAACCTCATAATCTAGATTCAATAAAGGTTTACTATGGCTTATCTTTAAATCTTCGGCAACCAAAGCAAAAGTTCGCTCTAAATTCAGTCTATTGAAGGGTTTTGTAATAAATGCCTTCGGGCGGGTCTCCTTGGCTTTTTTAAATGTGGCCTCATCGCTATTTGCGGTAAGATATATGATAGGAATATCGCGGTGTTTTTGAATGCATTTGGCGGTATTGATACCGTCGAGAACCCCTCTCAGATTAATATCAAGCAATAAAATATCAAGTGTATTGTCTTTAGCAAACGAAATGGCTTCTTCTCCCTTCGAAACGATTCCGACGATATCATACCCCAATTTTGTTAGTTGTACTGATAAATTCTCTGCTATGATCATATCATCCTCCACAATCAGTACACGAATACTTTTATCCATAGTTACGCGGCTTTATTACATTTAAACTGGATACTTACATGGGTCCCTTGATCAATATTTAGCAACATCTTACCTTCTAATTGTTTGGTTAAAAGCTTGATAAGGCGTGTGCCGAAACCAGTTTCAATAGCTTTGTTTTCTTTTTTATGCCCAATACCATCATCTTTTACATCTAATTGTACTAGGGTACCCGTTTGTTTTAGACTAATATGTATTTTTCCTCTACGATTGTCAGGAAAGGCGTATTTCAGAGAATTCACCAATAATTCATTAACTATAAGACCAATAGGTATCGCGATATCTACATCAAGTTCTAATTCTTTCATGTTAACAGCGATATCAACCTGATTCTGCATACCGAAAGCATCGACGATATAGTCTGCGAGATGTGAAAAATAGTCTTTCATTTCAATGGCTGCAAGGTTTTCACCGGCATATAGTTTTTTATGAATCATACCTATTTTTCTATCTACCCTTTTT
>JASFYU010000154.1:0-6226 GCA_045046905.1 Flavobacteriaceae bacterium
TACTTCACTTCTTCAAAGTCAACATCCTCTACATTATCGCTCTCCTTACCTTCATCGCTAGTTGTTTCCTCTCCATTGGCCGAAGGGCCACTAGTTTGTTGTGCTTCTGCCTGTGCTTTGTACATTTCCTCAGACGCAACTTTCCATGCTTCATTAATTTTATCTAAAGCTGGGGTAATTACGGCAAGTTCTTTACCTTCATATGCCTTTTTCAACTCTTCCAAAGCCTCTTCAATGGGTTTCTTCTTGTCATCAGACAATTTATCTCCGAATTCGGTCAATTGTTTTTCAGTCTGAAAAATCATGCTGTCGGCTTCGTTTAGCTTATCGGCAGTTTCTTTCGCTTTTTTGTCCGCTTCTGCATTTGCCTCTGCTTCGGCCTTCATCTTTTTGATTTCCTCTTCGGTAAGACCTGAAGAAGCCTCGATTCTAATGTCTTGTGATTTGTTCGTTGCTTTATCCGTAGCAGACACCTTGATGATACCATTTGCATCAATGTCAAAGGTTACTTCGATTTGTGGTGTTCCCCTTTGGCTCGGTGGAATGCTATCCAAATGAAAACGTCCAATCGTTTTGTTATCAGCAGCCATTGACCTTTCTCCTTGTAACACATGAATTTCTACCGATGGCTGATTATCGGCCGCCGTAGAGAATACTTGTGATTTTTTTGTAGGTATGGTCGTATTGGCATCGATCAGTTTTGTAAATACATTACCCATGGTTTCGATACCTAATGACAAAGGCGTTACATCTAACAACAATACGTCTTTAACGTCACCTGTTAATACACCTCCTTGAATTGCAGCGCCTACGGCTACAACCTCATCAGGATTTACGCCCTTAGACGGCTTTTTACCGAAGAACTTTTCAACGGCTTCCTGTACGGCAGGAATCCTCGTAGACCCTCCTACCAAAATAATTTCGTCTATATCACTCTTTGAAAGCCCTGCAGCTTTCAATGCCGTTTGGCAAGGTTCAATCGTACGTTTGACTAAATCTCCAATCAATTGCTCGAATTTGGCTCTTGTCAAGGTGCGTACCAAGTGTTTTGGTCCTGAGGCGGTAGCCGTTACGTAGGGTAGGTTAATTTCAGTCTGTGTCGAAGACGATAATTCTATCTTAGCCTTTTCTGCAGCTTCACGTAAACGCTGTAACGCCATGGCATCATCACGTAAATCTATGCCCTCATCTTTTTTGAACTCTTCGGCCAACCAGTCAATGACTTTTTGATCGACATCATCACCCCCTAAATGGGTATCACCGTCTGTAGACAACACTTCAAAAACACCATCACCCAGCTCCAAAATCGAAACATCGTGTGTACCTCCACCAAAGTCAAAAACAACTATTTTCTGATCAATATCTTTTTTGTCCATTCCATAGGCCAAAGCAGCCGAAGTAGGCTCATTGATAATTCTTTCGATAGTTAAGCCAGCGATTTCACCAGCTTCTTTTGTAGCCTGTCTTTGGGCATCATTAAAATAAGCCGGTACTGTAATTACAGCTCTAGTAACACTCTGGCCCAAATAATCCTCTGCAGTCTTCTTCATCTTTTGAAGAATCATAGCCGATAATTCTTGAGGTGTATACAAACGACCATCAATATCGACCCGAGGTGTATCATTATCTCCTTTTACGACTTTATAGGGTACACGATCGGCTTCTTTTTTAGACTCCGAGTATTTATTACCCATAAATCGTTTAATAGAATAAATGGTATTATGCGGATTGGTCACGGCCTGCCTTTTTGCGGGATCACCAACCTTTATCTCACCACCTTCTACAAACGCGATTACCGAAGGTGTAGTTCTTTTACCTTCAGCATTCGGAATTACCACCGGCTCATTACCTTCCATTACGGAAACGCAGGAGTTGGTCGTACCCAAATCTATTCCTATAATTTTACTCATTCTATATATTTTAATTATTAATGTTAGTTTTTATATATCGAAAATTTAAATGTCAAACAATATGCCAAGCCATAAAAACTGACAGGATGTCATTTTTTATGGCTTGGCATATTCAATAACCTCGACCTAAGGGTACGAGATATGCTTTCGAGAAGCATTTTTTTTGATTTAGAAACATCCCCTCCATAGCTTGGCAGGCATCGGAGAACCTGCCTGCTGGCATAGACAGCTTAAACGCTTTTGGGCATCGCCCTACGATTAGATTTAAACTTCAAAATCGGACCTTTCAAGAGCAAAAATAAATTAATGCTCTAGAGAACGCTTAGTATTCTTTAAATAATAAGCGAAGGGTATGTTTTGCACCACTTTACTCGCCTGCCTGTTTTACAGTAGGGTGCTCGGTGAACACCTGTAAAGTTGCAGAAAAAAACCCTTAAACAGCCTAAGTAGTACCCTTTAATACGATGGTTCCTCTATTACCAGACTTACCACGATGTTCCTATACTCCACTGGGCCATGGTCGCCTTGTATTAAAAAAGGGCCAGGCTCACCTTCTCGGCTATCGAGAGCTCCTCCTGTTATACCGGGTATAATTTGATCATTGATGATCGAAATGCCATTTGCAATTATAGATACTCGCCTACCGATTAAGGTAATATCATACGATTGCCATTCGCCTGCAGCCTTGGCAACCATTTCATTGGGTGTAAGGAAACCGTAAATACCACCGAAGAGGATGTTTGAAGGCTCCATTCCTTTATTATCGGCCACTTGAACCTCATAGCGACCACGAAGGTATATGCCACTATTACTTCCTTCAGGGTAACGGAATTCAATGTGTAATTTAAAATCTTTGAATGTATCATTTGAAACCAAGTTAGATCCCGATCTAGGGCTTTTCAAAACACCCGCTTCAACTACCCATTGATTTTCACCCATAGCATGCCAACTATTCATATCCTCACCATTAAAAAGTACTATAGGCTTCCCCCAAACCGGATTTTTTGTGTATTCGAGTTTTGGTGCACGTGATGCCGTCCAATTATACGTTTTACCATCCGAATAAAGTAGCGTTCCTTTTAGGGCATCACCTAGCATTTCACCTTTAAACTGAAGGTCATTCCCTTCTTCCCATTGTGGAGGAATAGCGAAACTGAACTTTCCATCGGCAAACTTCACCTCTGAAATAGGTCTGGCACTACCTGAAGCATATACAAAACGCCCTACAAGTGTACTAAGTCCTGAAAGTTTAACCTCTAACCAAGAAGGGAGTTCTTTACCTTCTTTAACAATGACCATATCCCACCTACCTTCTAGAACGTTTGCATCTTGGGCAATTACCGTAGGGGAAATCATAAGGAGTAAAAATGTATATGACCCTAAAAAAAGTTTTGATTTTATATCCATTTTAATTTAATTTATGAGGTTTTGAATAATTTTGATGGCAAATATAGAGAATACAAGCTTTTTAAACGATCATTATCACCAAGCTTTTGATTTTTGCCGATAATTTTAGTCACAATCTACTTTACGCCTTGTATCGATACTATAAATAATCTTCCATTTCTCTCCCTCTTTGAATAACTGAAAGGAATTTACACCACAGTGGCTGAACGTTGCATTGAGCCAGAACTCATAGGGTGTCCACACGTTTGCCATTCGACCATCGACTTGAATAGCATAGTTTTTTATTTTTTCTTGAAACTTTGTCGTAGCAGGAATACCTACAATAGATTTTAAAAACCCACTGAAGTCCTCGGTTTTCACGACCGCATGACCTTCCTTGTCTTTAGCGATCGTCTGCAAAATAATATCTTTAGAAACGGTTTGTTTTATTAGGATGGAGTCTTGAAGATGAAAGCCTTCAAAAAAGGCTTCAATGGTTTCACGAACAGCCTCTTTATCAGATACCTGCGCTCTTAGATTAAGAGAGCTAATCAACAGGATTGATACAAAAAATATTTCATAGGAGGTGTTTGTTCAAAAATACAAGAGATATATCTACTTATATACACCATACATAAGCTCGAAGTCTCATAGTTATAATCTTTAAAATATAGGCCTACGAATTTAGATGTTTTCCTCAATTACTTAAGCCGATTATCTAAAGTTATGACAGGCTAATTATTTCGTGAAAACTCCTTACTTTTATCACAACTAAAGAATACCAAATGTCAATTGCAAAAAAAGAGTATAAAAGGGTTACTGTAAAATCACTTGTAGACATGAAAAAAAATGGAGAAAAAATCTCCATGCTCACTGCCTATGACTATTCTATGGCCAAGATTGTAGATGCCGCCAATGTAGATGTCATACTTGTGGGTGACTCTGCCAGTAATGTTATGGCAGGCCATGAAACTACCTTGCCCATTACCCTGGATCAAATGATTTATCATGCCTCATCGGTAATCAGGGCCGTACATAGAGCTCTTGTGGTAGTCGACATTCCTTTTGGCAGTTACCAGAGTGACCCCAAAGAAGCCTTACGATCGGCGATTCGTATTATGAAAGAAAGTGGCGCACATGCGGTCAAACTAGAAGGGGGTATCGAAATCAAAGAATCGGTCAAACGCATACTGAATGCAGGAATCCCCGTAATGGGGCATTTAGGCCTCACACCGCAATCTATTTATAAATTTGGAACCTATACCGTACGTGCCAAAGAAGAAGAAGAAGCCGATAAATTGATAGATGATGCTAAGTTATTAGAAAGGTTGGGCTGTTTTGCAGTGGTGCTTGAAAAAATTCCGGCCTCACTTACCAAAAAGGTTTCCGAAAGCATTTTGATTCCAACTATTGGTATTGGAGGAGGAAAACATGCAGATGGGCAAGTCTTGGTGATTCATGATCTTCTGGGGATGACTCACGAGTTTAATCCTCGATTTTTACGACGATATATGAATCTTTATGAGGAAATGAGTACAGCCATCGCTCATTATGTCACTGATGTAAAAAGCAGAGATTTTCCTAGTGATGAGGAACAATATTAAGCTAGAAAAATTTTATGATTTGATTAGGGCATACTGTATTGACCTACCCTAGAAGTTGCATATTTTTTTCGGCTTTACTACAAAAAGAAGTAATTGAGAATGCTATTTAAAATTCGAGTACTCTAATCTCTAAAAAATCATTGAATATCATATTGAAACCAAATACCCTACACTCGAATCCTTCAAATCTTCAAGTGCTCTATGAAGACAATCACCTTATTATTATTAATAAGCGGTCAGGTGATATCGTGCAAGGTGATAAAACAAAGGATATTCCTTTAAGTGAAATTGTAAAAGCCTATATCAAGAAAAAATACGACAAACCCGGCAAGGTATACTTGGGCGTTGTACATCGTCTGGATCGACCAACATCAGGTATTGTGATCTTTGCAAAAACTTCTAAAGCCTTACCACGCCTCAATAAATTATTTGCTGAAAAAGAAGCTAAAAAAACGTATTGGGCCCTAGTGAAAAATATCCCAGAGAAAGAACATGATACGCTTATACATTGGTTAAAACGAAACTCGAAACAAAACAAATCATACGCCTATCAAAAAGAGGTGCCCGATAGCAAAAAAGCAATTCTGGACTATAGTATTCTCAAAAAATTAGACACTTACTTTTTGTTAGAAATCGATTTAAAAACTGGAAGGCACCACCAAATACGCGCTCAGTTAACAGCAATCGGATGTCCTATAAAAGGAGATTTGAAATATGGTTTTGATCGAAGCAACCAAAACGGTAGTATTCATCTTCACGCCAAGAGTCTTTCTTTTATACATCCTGTAAAGAAAGAGTATTTGAAAATTGTTGCCCCGCCCCCACAAGATCCGCTTTGGGATGCCTGCTGATAATAATCAGAGTAGCATTGTTCCGATAGCTATCGAAATAAAAAAGAAGTCCTTATTACAACACCAAGTGCACATGGGCCAAACTCAGGTTTAAACCTTGTGGAGAGAAAACTCAGGACAAGCAAAAAAGGTGAACATAAAAATAATCGAGATTAACGATAAGACCTAAAACCTTCTATCACCACCGACGCCAAAATCAAAATTCCTCCAAAAATAGTGGGCAATGATGGTATTTCTGACAGAAGAAAAGCCCCTATGATTATGCCATATACGGGCTGAATACTACTCAATATACTTACTGTGGTTATTGAGAAATGTTTGAAGGTATTAATAAACAAGGTATGACCCAAAACAGTCGTGATAACGACCAGACCTATAAGCCCTTTCCATTCTGGAATAACTGCATTCAAATCATATATAAAGTATGCCGGAAAAAGCAGTACACAAACAACCGCCAATTGGTACCCCATAAGAA
>JASFYU010000155.1:0-17430 GCA_045046905.1 Flavobacteriaceae bacterium
AGATCCGAATTTTTATATTTTGTTTTTACTTTTTCTTATTTTAAAAGCCAAATTTAATAATTGGTCGTCTTTTTTAATACGAACTTAACTTTGGGTTTAGAACTTTCTAGTTATGTTTTAGGACACGGTTCCGACAACATTTAGTCACATAGATATTCCTTGCAAACAGCTGTCATTACTCATTTATTTGTTAAACAGTCACATAAGCATCACAAAAGAGTTACGCCCAATACGGCACATATTTAGAATGTTTTTTAGATGTATTTTCTGGATCATAATATTTTACTTGGCCAGACTTAATAGTCTCTGATATTATTCTTGAAGCCATAGAGTAATTTTTTTCTTCAATTCCAAACCTTTCTCTTAATGAATGATTAGTCATATGCTCACCTGATACGTATTTTAAACAAGAGTGTAGGTAACAAGCCCTAATTTTATCTTCTTTATCCATTTGTCTTAACGTTTTGTATGCATAAATAATTACACGTGTATAGTTATCACCTTCTATAAATTTTGGAGCAGGTAATTGAAAATATTCACATTCAAAGATCACTTTATCAATACCACTACCTCGTTCTTCACAAATGTTTATTCTTCTCATAAAATGAGCTAATTTTTCATTTCGAGACTGTGGATTATGGTCAACAAACCTCATTGTGCTTATTAAAGGTTTTCCTGGATTGGTTATTTCTACTCTATCTTCAAAAATCTCTATCATTGGAGCGGTTCCTTTTTCGCTAAAATCTTGATGAATAATAGCATTTGCAACCAATTCTCTTATTGCCAATTCAGGGTACATTTTCACCTCTTTTCTAAAAACTTTTCCTATTTCTTCATTAGATGGTAATTGGTCATTAATATAATTGACTAAACCTTTGAAACCAGTTGCATATCCTTTTTGCCCGAGTTGTTCTTTTTTAGTACGCAATTTATTTTTTCCTTGATAAATGATGACTCTTATTGCTTTTCTTTCAAGACTCTCAAATTCATCTAATCTCCTTGCGAAAAGTATTGCGCATAGATTAGTTATGTTATAATTATTCCCTTCTTTTGTAATTAGTTTTTCTTGTTGCAATTTTTCGAATATAGCATTTCTATTTTCAGGAAGAGGTGAATTCGTTAATTCGAAATAGGGAGGATAGTCTATTAATTTTAAAACTTCATCAGGTTTTAAGTTATAAACGGCAATCTCATTTTCAAAACTTTCCATTGGACTTTTAGTCCAGATAGACCTTTCTTTTTCAGGATAATCGTCTAACTTTTTTTTAGAACTTCCGATTCTAATGTATGGGATTCCTTTAAATTTAACAGGAGTATTTTGTGTAGCTTTAATTTTTACAATGACTACGTTTTCTCCTTCTACTTCAAACTCATGAAAATCAAAATTGATTCTAGGTTCTAGTAATCGAGCCAACCAAGGTATTAAATCTTCATTCCCTTTTGCTTTTTGATTTGAAGAGAAAGTTGTTCCTATTATTCTATGGGTTTTGTCATGAATTCCAAATACAACATATCCATATTCTTTATCGTGTACACAGGCCGAATTAGATAAAGCAGAAATGTATTCCCCCATTTCTGTTCCATTATTTACTTTAAATTCAACCCATTCTGTTTCATTCACGGAAGAACGAAGCTCGCTTAATAGTATTTTTAATTCATTTTCAGTCATAATCACATAAATGATGTAATTAAACCTCCTTAAAATCAAAGAGTTAATCGACAAACAATTACTTTAGTCACATAACAGTCACATAAGACGAATGTAGTGAAATTAATCTGGTTGATTGCTTTTTGATATTTACCAAAGGTTCACAATGACGATTTATTTTAACCCTTTAGACCGTTTCTTTTAACTTATATACGTCCATATATTCTTATGCTTTATCAATTGCGCATAGGCATGTCTGATAACCAAATTTTCTTGATGCTCCAGAGAGGGGTCCTCTTTTAGAATTTTCAGGGCATAGTAACGTGCTGTTTTTAGAATATCATTATCCTTGATAATATCGGCGATCTTTAAATTCAGGATACCGCTTTGCTGAGTACCCATTAAATCACCGGGACCACGGAGTTTAAGGTCTACCTCTGCAATTTCAAAGCCGTCATTGGTCTGTACCATGGTCTGCAACCTAGTTTTGGCCTCTGAGGACAATTTATGACTGGTCATAAGAATACAATAGCTTTGGTCGGCACCACGCCCTACACGACCCCGTAATTGGTGCAATTGCGAGAGTCCGAAACGTTCGGCACTTTCAATAATCATAACTGATGCATTGGGTACGTTCACCCCGACTTCGATAACGGTCGTAGCGACCATAATCTGGGTTTCACCTTTTACAAAGCGATTCATTTCATAAGTCTTATCAATCGGTTTCATTTTACCATGAACTATTGATATTTGATAGTCGGGTAGGGGAAAGTCACGAGAGATACTTTCATAACCGTCCATCAAGTCTTTATAATCTAGGGCTTCCGATTCTTGAATCAACGGGTATACGATATACACCTGTCTCCCATTTGCGATTTCATCTTTGATAAAACGAAACACTTTTAGGCGGTTAGAATCATAGCGGTGTACCGTTTTTATTGCTTTTCTCCCCGGAGGTAGTTCATCGATTACTGATATATCGAGATCACCGTAGAGGCTCATGGCCAAGGTTCGCGGAATCGGGGTTGCCGTCATCACCAGAATATGGGGCGGAATATCATTTTTATGCCAAAGTTTGGAGCGCTGAGCCACGCCAAAGCGATGCTGCTCATCTACTATAGCCAATCCTAAATTTTTGTACTGCACTTTATCTTCCAACAAGGCGTGGGTACCAATAAGAATATCAAGGTCTCCGTTTTCCAATTGCTCATGAATAATTTTCCGAGCTGATTTCTTAACTGAACCCGTCAAGAGTGCGCAACTAACTCCAGCATCTTCCAATAATTCGGCAATTCCATTGAAATGCTGATTGGCAAGAATCTCAGTGGGGGCCATTAAACAGGCCTGAAAGCCGTTATCAATGGCCAATAGCATAATCATTACCGCTACAATGGTCTTACCAGAACCTACATCGCCTTGGAGTAAACGGTTCATCTGGGCATTGCTGCCTAAGTCTGCCCGTATTTCTTTGATGACTCTTTTTTGAGCCTTAGTCAGTTCAAAGGGTAGTCGGTTTTTGTAAAAATCAGTAAACAACTCACCTACCTTATCAAAATTATACCCTTTGATTTTCTGTTTGCGCAGCATTTTTTTGGCAATGAACTGCATCTGAATGTAAAAGAGTTCTTCGAACTTTAACCGAAACTGGGCTTTGGCCAATATTTCTTGATTCTTAGGAAAATGAATATTGAACATGGCCTCACTTTTCGATAGTAACCTCAACTCATGCAAAAGACCAGAAGAGAGGGTTTCTGAAAATCGACCCTTAGTCTCTAGGAATAATTGCTGCATCATTTTGTTGATGACCCTATTAGTGACACCCTTATTCGACAGTTTTTCAGTAGAAGGATATACGGGCTGCATGACAATTTTCAAGCCTTGTTCATGTTCTGACAGCAATTCCATTTCTGGGTGGGGCATTGAGAACTTTCCACTATACCAATTGCATTTTCCAAAGATTACATAGGGTGTATTCAATTTTAAATTTTCTCGTATCCATTTCTGTCCCCGAAACCAGACCAATTCAATTTCGCCCGTATCATCTACAAAAGTGGCCACAAGGCGTTTGCCTTTCTTTTGTTCTACGGTTTTTAAATGAACAATCTTTCCCTTGATTTGTATATCGGCACTGCTACGCTGTAATTGCCCTATTGTATAATATTGGGTCTTGTCGATATACCTATTGGGGAAAAGATTTAGAAGATCCTGATAGCAGCCAATACCCAATTCTGATTGCAAGGAACTGGCCCTATTGGGGCCTACCCCTTTAAGGTAGGTTATGGGAGTCTGAAGAAAATTGGCATTCATTCGACTAAATTAGGGGTTAACACCTACAAGTGCAATCTAAAATGTTAAATTTGGTGTAGCTTTTGTAGTTCTTTAGTTTATGAGGTACCTATTACTTTTTCTATTTCTTCATTTCTGTTTTTGCTTAACGGCTCAACATCAGGACAAGGTCGACTTTACACATGCGGAAATCGCTATACACCCTATTTCCGAAAACAAACAAATAAAAGGAACGGTCATCTATCGATTCGATGTATTGAAAAGTGTGGATTCCGTTTTTTTGGATGCTAAGAACATGACATTCAGTTCAGTAAAATTAAACTATAAAAAGGTGCGTTTTCTCAATGATCGAAAAACGATAACCATCAAAAGAAAATTTAAAAAAGGGAAGAGCTACCAACTTGAACTTAACTATTCTACAAAACCAAAACAAACGGTTTATTATTTAGGGTGGCACGAAGGTGACCTATTTAATAATCAGATTTGGACGCAAGGGCAGGGTAAATATACAAGCTATTGGTTGCCAAGTTTTGATGATATGAATGAGAAGGTCGAGTTTGACCTCAGTATTTCCTTTGATAAAAACTATCAGGTGATAGCCAATGGTAAATTAATAAAAGAAAGCCCACGGCCTGACCATAGGGTTATGTGGTCTTTTGATATGAAAGGCCCTATGAGTAGTTATCTACTAGCCTTTGTCATCGGAAAATACAAAAAACAGCTAGTGACTTCTGCCAGCGGAATACCCATTGAAAACTATTATTACCCTCAAGATAGTCTGAGGGTCGAACCCACATATAGGTACACCAAGCGCATTTTTGATTTTCTTGAAACCGAGATTGGCGTACCCTACCCCTGGCAAAACTACAAACAGATTCCCGTGCGTGATTTTCTATATGCCGGAATGGAAAATACCGGTGCCACCATTTTTTCAGATCGCTATGTTATCGATTCTATTGCCTTTGTAGATAAGAACTATGTAAATGTGAACGCCCATGAGCTGGCACACCAATGGTTCGGAAACTTGGTGACTGAGAAAGATGGGAGCCACCATTGGCTTCAAGAAGGCTTTGCTACCTATTATGCGATGCTGGCCGAGAAAGAAATTTTCGGAGAAGAATTTTTCTATTGGAAATTATACGATACTGCCAAGCTATTAAACAGTTTGTCAAAAGATGACAATGCCGAGGCTTTGACCGATCCTGGGGCTAGCAGCCTTACCTTCTATGAAAAAGGGGCATGGGCATTATATATGCTTCAGAATGAAGTAGGGGATGAGGCCTTTAAAGCCGGTATACAAAATTACCTTGAAAAATACAAATTCAAAAATGTAACCATTACTGACTTTATCACTGAAATTGAGCAAACGAGCAATCAAGATCTATCGAGTTTCAAAACCTTGTGGCTATACGGTACTGAGTTTCCGTTTGAAAAGGCCAAGGAAAATTTAATCAAGAATTCAGTACCCATAAAAGATATTTTCAAATTAAAGTGGGAGTTGACCACGAGCTTAAGCGATAATGAACATATTATTCAAGGATATTGGGAATCAACGGAATCAATCGAACTTAAGAAGAGAATCATTTTAAAATATCATAAATCTCTTTCCTCAGAGTTTTTGCACAGGGCTTTTGAAACCAACAATGTGCAGATTAGGAAGGCGCTGTCTACGCTTCCAAGAAACTATACCTCTTTATTAAAAGAAGATTATGAATCACTTTTAAACGACCAAAGTTATAGTACGGTCGAAAATGCCCTATATCGGTTATGGGCTAATTTTCCAAAAAGCAAGGTCGACTATCTAAACAGGACCAAGGGCGTCATAGGTCTACCGAACAAAAATATCAGACAGCTGTGGTTGCTTTTGGCCGTTTTGACCAAGAAGTATCAAGAAGATGGTCCTAAACAAGAATACCTTACCGAATTAGTGGGCTATACTTTTCCCAGATATTCTTTCGAAGTAAGGCAATTGGCGTTTGAGTTGACCTATCAATTCTTTGAGCTACCTGATGAATGTTTAAAGAATCTTATCAACGCTTCAATGCACCATTCATGGCAATTCAGAAAGTATGCAAGAGCCTTACTTGACAAACTAATAGCAGATGGGGAACAAAAGGAGCGCATCATAGAACTTTTCGAAGACTTAAATGAGACAGAATTACGTTATATTAATAGCAAAATCCAAGCAAAATGAGGGCACTGGTCATATCAGGAGGAGGCAGTAAAGGCGCATTCGCAGGCGGTGTGGTGCAATACCTAATGCAGGAACTTAATTATAACTATGACCTCTTCATTGGCACTTCAACGGGCAGTTTGCTTATTTCACATCTGGCCCTACATAAAATCGAAAAGATAAAAACAATCTTTACTTCGGTGAATCAGGACAGTATTTTTAGCAACTGTCCCTTCGTTATTCAAAAAAAACATGGTGTTGAAAATATCGCTATTAACCACTGGAACGTTTTTAAAAATTTTTACAGCGGCAGTAAAACCTTTGGAGAAAGCCATAAACTTTTAGAACTCATACGAAACACGATTACAATCGAGGAGTTCGATACCCTCAAAAATGGCCCTAAAGAAATTATAACCACGGTCTCAAACCTCTCGCTTAATCAGGTAGAATATAAAAGCATCAATGATTACACCTATGATGAATTTTGTGAATGGATATGGATCTCATGTAATTACACTCCCTTTATGAGTTTGGCTCGTAAAAACGGTTGTGAGTACGCCGATGGTGGGCTGGGGAACATGGTGCCTATCGAAGAAGCTATAAAACGAGGAGCAACTGAGATAGACGCTATTATATTACAGACCGAAGCTACTCTTTTTAACCGAATGCCTTCTAAGAATCCTTTTGCCCTTCTTACCAGTATGTTCAGTTTTATGTTAGATAGAATAGAGCATCAAAATATACGAATTGGCAAATATGTAGCCAATCATAATGATGCCATCATTAACTTTTATTATACCCCCGTGGTACTAACGACCAATTCATTAATTTTTAATAAAAAGAAAATGACGGCTTGGTGGGAAAGTGGTTACAATTTTGCAAAGTATAAAAACTTAGAACTTAATCAAATAGATTTAGACTAGAATGAGAGCATTAGTTATTAGCGGAGGAGGAAGTAAAGGGGCATTTGCGGGCGGTGTAGCACAGTTTTTAATGGAAGTAGAGAAAAGAGAATATGATTTGTTTGTAGGTACTTCTACAGGAAGCTTGCTTATTCCCCACTTGGCGTTAGACAATATAGACACCTTGTATGATATATACACCAATATGGACCAACGTAAAATTTTCAGTTTAAATCCGTTTGTGGTTAGGAAGAAAGAGAACAGAGAATATGTTTCCATTAATTTTATGACCACTTTTTTACAGTTTATAAAGAGAAAAAGAACTTTTGGGGAGAGCAAATCACTGAGAAAGACCATACGACGAAATTTTCTTTTAAAAGATTTTGAAGCGATACGTGCTACTCATAAAGATGTTGTTGTAACTGTTTCTAACCTTTCAAAAAACAAGGTAGAATATAAATCGATCAAGGATTTTGACTACAATGAATTTTGTGACTGGATTTGGATTTCCTGTAATTATATTCCTTTTATGTCTTTGGTAAAAAAAGAGGGCTATGAATATGGAGACGGTGGTCTAGGCTGTGTTCTCCCTATTCGAGAAGCTGTAAAAAGGGGTGCTACGGTAATAGATGCCATTATACTGGAATCTGAAAATATGGAGCATAATAAGGTATTAGGCAAAAACCCCTTTTCCTTAATGTTGAGCATCTACGGCTTTGTGCTTGATCAAATAGAAAAGCATGATATTTCTGAAGGTGTTTTGGCTGCAAAACATAGAGGGGTACAACTTAATTTATATTATACGCCCAC
Organism: Flavobacteriaceae bacterium; assembly: GCA_045046905.1. Taxonomy (GTDB): domain Bacteria; phylum Bacteroidota; class Bacteroidia; order Flavobacteriales; family Flavobacteriaceae; genus JASFYU01. The sequence goes on from JASFYU010000155.1 coordinate 7,820, forward strand.
TAAACTAACTGAAAACTCTTTGGTATTCGACAAGAAATTAATGACAAGCTGGTGGCTTCAAGGCTTTAATTATGCCGAAAAAAAAACAGAAGAAGATAGTTGAGTATTACATACTACCCCCTGATATTATCTGATGTAAGAGAATTTAAAGGAAGCTACTCCACAGCATTTTTAACTCGGTGGTTGAACATGATTTTTAATTTACCAAAGATCTCCGATTTCCTTTTTCACATAGGATAATGCGGTAGCAGAAGGTGACGACTTGTCCATAGTTTCAGTCAATACATCTTCACGTAATTTATCGGCAGAATCTGTTTCACTCATAGCCGCTTTTCGTATCATTTGCACCGTAGCATTTTTGGCTGCTTTGATAACGTTCCAACATTCATCTGACAGGTAGATTTGCTGAGATAGGTTATGTTCGAACTCATTTTCTATACTTCGTATCAAAAGTGTTTCGTAGTCCGCCTTATCCGCAGATTTTGGTACGACCCGTAACACCAAACTGGGTATGGCGATCCGTTCTAGAAACAAAGCCATACGTTCGTATGCCTGTAATCGTATGGGCAAAGTGTTTTTCTGAGAATCTTTGTGCAGAAGATAGCGTCGTCTACCATCTTCATTTTGGGTATGGAGTCTAAAAAAGTAAAAGGCGATAACACCGGTTACAATGGTTGGCAATAGGTATGCAAATAGTTGAAGTACTCCTTCTCCCGTCATGATTTGGGTATTTTGTTTGGTTACTGTGATGTAGAACGTTTGTTTTATACAAAAATTATAGCCAGTGTTATTTCAATGATTGACTTAATTACTTTTTCTCATATTCTCTCGTACCATCACATAGAATTGGTCAAATTTAGGATGTATTTTGAAGTTGACACCTTCCTTAAAGTTTCCGTCTTTGCTCAAGGCCATGATACGATCGCTATTAATCTCGAACTTTTTTTGAAGCATGGTCGCTACCGAGTTTGCTTGTTTGGCGGCTAAATCTAGTTCACCTGTCATACTTAGCCCTTCGAGGGTGATAGCCATATTAGGATTGGCGATTAAAATACCAGCAACTTGGCCTATAAAACTCTCTGCGGGGCCAAGAACTTTCGAATTTGTAGCCTTGCCGAACAAGGAGGTCAAATCCTTCGTGATAATTATAATGCCATTGACCACACTTATCCTAGCATTTTCTCCCAGAGTCCGTTTGGCGTTGGTAAGCACGACAATGGCCGTAGAGTCATTACTAGAAATAGCATTTTTGATGGCCTTTAACTGCTTCTCTCTATTTTGAAGGCTGGTCATTGCCCTATTTAAATTCTCCGAACTTTTACTTGAAATCTTCGCAAAAGTGTTTAGGTTTTTCATTAAGGTGGTGTTCGCATCTTGAAGCTCAGTGACCTGTGATTCGAAAGATTCAGCCTTTACAAAACTTACCTTTTCATTCTTTCTTGCCTTGACCATTTCAGATTTCACAGAATCAATCTGCGATTTTAAATCTTCTATTTCGGCTATCAATTCGCTTTTTCTTTGGCCATGTACTGAACAAGAAATTGAGATTATAACACTTAGGGTAAGTATAATTCGCTTCATAGGCTTATATTATTTTTACGAGTATTAATCAGGCATATCAATGCCTATTTATTCCCACCAGTGGGTTTAACCTGCCTATGCCGGCAGGCTTGCGCCGAAATATAAATGGTTAGTTCCTTGTTAATGCCTCTGGGCCTGCCTGACGGCAAAGGCAGGCTTGTCCCGAGGTTGTTTACTAGAACAAAAATATGCTATTCTACAGTTTCTTTAAAATTCTTACTCCCTAAATATTTACATTTCAATAGTTTTTTGACTCCATCAAAGGGCACTTTTACCTTATTATAGCCATAGGTAGAGGCCAAGGAGCGGTTCAGTTCATTGTCATCAACGTTTACAAGAATATCATTCATCGTAAATTGACAAGGATGTTCATAGCCTGCCGCATGGGTGATTTCTAAGAGTTCTTTTCTAAAGGTTTTGAAATATTGTGCCAACCTATCCGATTTAAGGGACACGTTGATCCCGGCCTGTAGCCATTTACTTTGGGTGGCCACGCCTGCCGGGCATCTATTCGTATGGCAGACTTGTGATTGTATACAACCTATGCTCATCATAGCCTCACGAGCCACATTTATACAATCTGCGCCCATCGCAAATGCCATAGCTGCCTTAGCAGGAAAGCCTAATTTTCCACTTCCAATGAATACGATTCTACTGGCCAAGTCTCGTTTTTGAAAGACTTTATACAGACTAGAGAAGCCATATACCCATGGCAGAGAGACATGATCGGCAAAACTTGGTGGCGCGGCCCCGGTACCTCCTTCACCGCCATCAACGGTAATAAAATCTGGTCCTTTTCCTGTTTTCAGCATTAAATCGGCCAATTCTTCCCACTGATCTGTTTTTCCAATAGCGGCCTTGATACCTACTGGCAAGCCCGTTTGTTCAGCGATATCTTCAATGAGTTGCAGTAATTCAGCAATAGTGCTAAATGCTTTATGGGTCGATGGTGAAAGTACATCTTTACCCACTTCGACACCTCTTATCTCAGCAATTTCAGGAGTGATTTTAACACCTGGTAGCACTCCGCCCTTACCGGGTTTCGCCCCCTGTGAAAGCTTTATTTCAACGGCTTTGATACAAGAGTTCTCGTCGATAAGCTTTTTAAGTTTGGGCATTGAAAATCCACCCTCTGGCGAACGTACACCAAAATACCCGGTTCCAAAATGAAAAATAACGTCTCCCCCTTGTTTATGATAGGGAGAAAGTCCGCCTTCACCCGTATTGTGATAGGCTTTGCTCTTTGCGACACCTTTATTCAAGGCTTCAATAGCTGCGGCAGACAGCGACCCAAAACTCATTGCCGATACATTGATTACCGATGCCGGCCGATATGGTTTTCTTCGCTTGTTATAGCTTCCCATTACCTTGGCACAAGGCACAAAGTTCTTATCATGGGCATTCGGGTGAGCGGTATCGACCTGATAGGCCATCATTTGGTTTTTTATGAATATATGTTGATGTGCATATATATCGCGATCCGTACCAAAACCCTCATAATTGTTTTCTTTTTTTGCAGAGGCATAGATCCACCCACGTTCAATACGATTAAAAGGAAGCTCCTCTCTGTTATTGGCGACAAAATACTGTCGCATTTCAGGCCCAATGCTTTCTAGCCAATAGCGCAGATGCCCTATAATAGGATAATTATGAGAGATGGTATGTGTTCTTTGGAGAAAAATATCTCTGAAGGCTATACCAACAAGTGCAAGCAATAGCCATGCCCACCAAGGAATGCTTTTAATAGTATCAAAAAGAAGTTCCATATAATTTAGATAAAAAAGGGAATCGTGAAATTTGAAATCGTATACCCCCGAGCATAAAATTTGTTTATTGTTTAGTAATTTAAATAGTCTAAGCTCATCTCAGTTAAGGTTTTTACCCCGAGAAGCAAGCCATTATCGTCGATTTTAAAATCAGGGGTGTGATGCGGAAAGGCTTCGGTATCTCCAGGGGCCATTCCTCCTAAGAAAAAGAAAAATCCGGGAATTTCATTCTGAAAATATGAAAAATCCTCTCCTCCGGTAACCGCTTTTTGGGTCAGTACATTGTTACCACCTGCCACTCTTTTTAAGGTGGGAAGCATTTGAACTACCAAATCGGGATCGTTATAGGTAATATCAGTATTACTCTTTATATCAATGGTAGCCTCGCCCCCGTAGGCCTTAGCTATAGCGGGTACCATTTCTTGCATTCTTTTGGTAATCTGTTTTTGCATATCATAGTCCAAGGATCTAATGGTACCAATCATTTCAGCACTTTCTGGAATAATATTAAAACGTATGCCGCTCGTAATTTTTCCTACGGTGATTACCGCTGCCTCATTGGTGAGATTAACCTCTCGACTAATTATGGTTTGTAAGCCATCTATAATCTTAGCGCTTATTAGAATGGGGTCTATACCTTTCCAGGGTTGAGATCCATGGGTTTGTTTCCCTTTTACATTTATAACAAAACGCTGTACTGCGGCCATGGTACCACCTGATTTATAACGGATCACTCCGACCGGGGTGGCCGAATTAATGTGCAGTCCGAAAATGGCATCCACATCTGGGTTTTTCAAAACACCTTCCTTGACCATTAATAAGGCTCCACCTTCTTCACCCGGTGGCGGCCCTTCTTCCGCAGGTTGAAAAATAAACTTGACTGTACCATTGATCTTCTCCTTATTTTTCGATAGAATCTCGGCTACACCCATTAAAATGGCGATATGCGTATCATGACCACAGGCGTGCATAACCCCCGTTTCTTGTCCAAGAAAACTTGCGGTTACAGTAGATTTAAAAGAAAGGTCGTTGCGCTCAGTTACCGGTAAAGCATCGATATCAGCACGTAGGGCAATCACCTTTCCTGTGTTTCTCCCCTTCAAAATACCGACAACACCGGTATGGGCAACTCCTGTTTGCACCTTAATGCCTAGTGATTTTAAATGTTTGGCAATTTTTTCGGCGGTTTTGAACTCTCGGTTCGAAAGTTCAGGATTTTGGTGTATCTCTCTTCGCCAGGAGATTACCTTGGCTTCGATATCTTTATAACTTTTTGCCAAATCAGCATCCTGTGCCATTGAAAAGTTTCCGCATATCAGCATCGAAAAAAGTACCGTTCTTATCATCCTCATATTTTATATCCTTTAAAGACACTGTACGCATTAGAAAACCTTTTGCGTTTCGAAACCACTGTAAAATATACCATTTCACTACTTTTTGTCCTTAATATCAAAAGACTATAACCAAGTCATTAAAACACACTCCTTATTAGTTTTTTGTACTTCATTTTACAATTAGTTCAGTATACACATAGCGGTGCTATGTTTAAACTAAAAAAAAGTTTTATTTATGATAGTTTCAAGCCTTATCACAAAGTTCAGATGTAAATAGCGGGTTAAATATATTCAAATTAGTCAGAAATCTCCTTTAGTTGTTCATAAATGTGATACGGTAGATTTTCGGATAAGGGTATTTATGGCTAAATTCACAGCCTAAAATATACATTAGCTTGAAGACGTTTTTAGATGAATTGAATGAGGCTCAAAAGGCTCCCGTACTACATAAAGATGGGCCATTGATGGTAATTGCAGGTGCCGGTTCTGGCAAGACCAGAGTTTTGACCTATCGAATTGCCCACTTGATGAATCAGGGGGTAGATGCTTTCAATATTTTGTCGTTGACTTTCACCAATAAAGCGGCTCGAGAGATGAAAAAAAGAATCGCCTATATTGCGGGAAGCTCCGAAACTAAAAATCTGTGGATGGGAACCTTCCATTCCGTTTTTGCCAAGCTTTTACGTTTTGATGGTGATAAACTGGGCTACCCCAGTAACTATACTATATATGACACCCAAGATTCACAGCGGCTAATCGCTTCTATAATCAAGGAAATGGGGCTCGATAAGGACATATATAAGTACAAACAAGTACAAAATCGTATCTCTTCATATAAAAATAACCTGATTACGGTAAAGGCCTATTTTCAGGATCCCGATTTGGTCGAAGCCGATGCCATGACCAAAAGACCAAGAATGGGCGATATTTATCAAAATTATGTAGACCGTTGTTTTAAGGCGGGTGCTATGGATTTTGATGACCTATTATTGCGTACAAATGAATTGCTGACCCGTTTTCCTCAGGTATTGGCCAAATACCAAGATAGGTTTCGGTATATTTTGGTCGATGAGTACCAAGATACTAATCACTCTCAATACCTCATTGTTAAAGCCCTTTCTGACCGGTATCAGAACATATGCGTGGTAGGTGATGATGCCCAGAGTATTTATTCATTCAGGGGGGCGAATATTAATAATATTCTGAATTTTCAAAAAGATTATGATAATGTAGGGATGTATCGTTTGGAACAAAACTACCGTTCTACCAAAAATATCGTGAATGCGGCCAATAGTATTATTGCTAAGAATAAGAACCAGATTGAAAAAGAGGTGTGGACAGCCAATGATGACGGTGCTAAAATAAAGATTCACCGTAGTACTACCGATGCCGAAGAAGGTAGGTTCGTAGCAAACTCCATTTGGGATCATAGAATGCAGGAGCAACTGCCAAATGGGAATTTCGCGGTCTTGTATCGAACTAACTCCCAGTCTAGGCCCATTGAAGATGCCTTGCGAAAAAAAGATATTCCGTATCGTATTTATGGGGGACTCTCTTTTTATCAGCGAAAAGAAATTAAAGATGTATTATCTTATCTGAGATTGGTTATTAACCCTAAGGATGAGGAAGCCTTAAAACGAATCATAAATTTTCCGCCCAGAGGTATTGGTAAGACTACTATTGATAGGCTTGTTGTAGCGGCAAACCATTACGGACGTTCGATATTTGAAGTGATGGAAAATCTGAATAAAATCGATTTAAAGATTAATTCAGGCACCAAACGGAAACTAGAAGATTTTACGATCATGATCAAAAGTTTTCAAATCATGAACAAGGAAGTCGATGCCTTTGCCTTGGCCGAGCATGTGGCAAAAAAAACAGGGGTTCTCTTGGAGTTCAAAAAAGACGGTACTCCGGAAGGTATCGCCCGTATGGAAAATATTGAAGAGTTGCTCAACGGGATCAGAGATTTTGTTGAAGGTCAAAAAGAATTGGCTGATGCCACCGGAGATATTGGTGAGTTTCTCGAAGACGTAGCCCTTGCCACAGATTTGGATAAAGACACCGGAGATGATGACAGGGTCGCCCTTATGACCATTCATATGGCCAAAGGTCTCGAATTTCCGTATGTGTATATTGTAGGTTTGGAGGAAGATCTGTTCCCTTCGGCAATGAGTATGAGTACCCGAAGCGAGTTAGAGGAGGAGCGAAGGTTGTTCTATGTGGCCCTGACCCGGGCCGAAAAGCAGGCGTATTTAACCTATGCTCAGAATAGGTACCGCTGGGGAAAATTAATCGATGCGGAACCTAGTCGTTTTTTGGAAGAAATTGATGAGCAATATATAGAGAATCTAACACCAATTGAAAATACCTATCGCTATAAATCGTTTATTGATTCTGATATTTTTGGAGATGTAGACAAAAGCAAACTGCGACAGAACAAGCCTGCAGAGGGTAGGCCACCAAGTGGTAAAAAACCCAATGAGATTCAACTGCGGAAACTTCGCAAATTAAAACCTCAATTGGCCACTCCTATTGGTAATACGAATACAATCGACCCTAATCTTGCCGAAGGTGCTTTGGTAAATCACACTCGATTTGGTCGTGGTAAAATATTAAATATCGAAGGAGCGGGTAATGATAAAAAAGCAGAGATACGCTTTGAAAAGGGCGATATCAAGAAGTTATTACTGCGGTTTGCAAAACTCGAGATAATCGATTAACACTATCTTCTTAATGGATGAGGACTTCTTAAAACACGTTTATAACCATTCCTTGCTAAGTACCGAGGATTTGATGAAAATAGGTGGTGCGCACGAAGAAGTCTCCTATAAGAAAGGTGAATTTGTGCTAAAGGTTGGGCAATTAGCAAATGATTATTTAATTCTGAAAAGCGGGCTGATGCGCTCCTTTGTTTACGACTACAATACTAATGATATCACTACTGATTTTTTTATCGATAATGAACTTGTAATCGAGGTTTCTTCGCTTTTTCAGCGTATACCAACCAGAGAGAGTATTCAAACCTTAACTGAATGTGTTTGTTTGAAAATCAGCTTTGAAAATTTTCAAAACCTTTTCCATTCTATTGAAGGGTTGAGAGAATGGGGTAGAGGGTGGCTGTCCGACAGCTTATTTGAATTCAAGCAGCGCTCCATTAGCATGCTCACTGATTCGGCCACAGAACGCTATTTGAGTTTGACAAAAACAAAGCCATTGGTAGCCCAACAAGCTCCCTTAAAACATATCGCTTCTTATTTAGGAATAACAGATAGCTCATTAAGTAGAATTCGCAAGGAAACGGCCAAGCATTAAATTCATTTCTTGCCATAGGACAAGAGTCTTATGCATTGACCTCTTTAAATTTGTAGTGGCGACTATAGGGTTTATTCTTTATTCAGACAATCTGTGCAAAGACGAAGTATACCCATTTAATTATAATTTGTCGCATTGAATGGGAAGTTACTTTGAAGTTTTTGAACGCTGTATTCTTTTTTGAATGGCTTTGCTACAAAAAATGAGTACAAGTAGCTAAAAATTTAAACCTATACCGAGTAGAGTCCAAGTACGAACGGGTTTATATAAGACAGTTTGTAGTTAATTGGTATTAGTAAAAACGTTTATAGAAGACAATCTACCAAAATCTCAGTACATTGATGGATCTGCACCCGTTTATTCCTTTTACCTTCTTTTTTGCCACGGCCCTGACTTTTGTTCTTTTCTATAAGGCCACATGCCATTCGAAAATTATTCTTTTTTCAATGTTCTTTTGGTTAATCCTGCATTCCGTATTGGCATATACAGGCTATTATCTGAATATTGATACAATGCCTCCTAGAATAATTATTGCCCTTATTCCCCCTTTACTTCTAATGCTTGTTCTCTTTACAACGACTAAAGGAAAGAAATGGATAAACCAACTCAATTTAAAAGTGCTCGCACTCTTGCACATAGTTCGGGTTCCTGTCGAACTGGTACTTTGGTGGTTATTTCTAAATGGGGCTGTTCCTGAGCTCATGACCTTTGAGGGTAGAAATTTTGATGTCTTGGCAGGGCTTACGGCTCCCTTTGTATACTATTTCGGTTTTGTAAAAAAGATTATGGACCGTAAAATCATTGTACTCTGGAACGTACTATCTCTTGCCCTTCTGTTAAATATTGTAGTGAATGCTCTATTGTCGGCTCCTTTACCATTTCAGCAGTTCGCCCATGAGCAACCTAATATCGCTATAGTATACTTTCCATTTATCCTGCTACCTGCCTTTGTGGTTCCCATTGTTTTGTTTTCCCATTTAGCGACTATAAAACGTTTCTTATCAAAAACCACAAAGGTGTATCAGTAAACTACCTCGCGGGGTACCTGTCTGCCGGCATAGACAGGTTAAACTCACTGGTGAGAATAAACCGTTTGAATTTAATAACAATGCACAAAAAGGGTATCCTTGAGAATTGAGAATCCAAGGATTTAGGCTACCGTGAAAAAACCATCTGATTACAAGCGAAACCAGTCAATCATGCATACGCTTTTTAATATGAAAAAATTATGCTTATTTTGTGCTAGCGTATTCAATACGTAAGTTATATGGCCAAATTCATAAAGATATATCCAGAAAATCCGAATTCTAAAGAAATTACAAAGGTGGTGCAGCTACTTCGTAAAGGCGGACTAGTCATTTATCCTACCGATACCGTTTATGGCTTGGGTTGTGATATCACCAATACGAAGGCTCTAGAAAGAATAGCTCGAATCAAGGGGGTAAAACTTGCCAAAGCCAATTGGTCTTTTATCTGTGGCGACCTAAGTAATCTTTCTGATTATGTACGCCAGATTGATACGGCCACTTTTAAAATATTAAAACGGGCATTACCAGGGCCCTATACTTTTATATTACCAGGAAATAACAACCTTCCCAAAGACTTTAAGAAAAAC
>JASFYU010000156.1:0-4487 GCA_045046905.1 Flavobacteriaceae bacterium
CAATCCGAATCGAATACGTATATAGCCCAAGAATAAGCCCACACTGAGTTGTGGTGCGACTAGTAGCGGTAAAAAAAGCAGCACGGTGGTCGTGAATTCGAAATTAGTGATATGGTAAAACCCGAAAATTAAGGTGAGCGCGTAAAAAGAATATCTGAAATGTTTAGAGTCCTTGAAAAATATAAATGGCCCCCTAAAGATAAGTTCTTCCAAAACGGGTGCTGCGAATACGGCACCTAAAAAGAGATAGCTAAGGGGGTATTTCTCTAGAATTTCATTAATGGCATGCTTGCCAAAATCAAGAGAGAACAACTGCTCTACGAGGCTTGCAATTATTCCTAAGCTAACACTAAAAACAATTGAAAGGCCCAAGAGTTTAAAAAAAATAGTGAAGTGATGGTTTAAGTTATAATTCTCATCCTCTTGGTAAACAGGTTGTTTTATGAAATTAAATACTTCTTTTAACATCTTAATCTATAATAAGGCCGTCGACCATGGTCAGTTTTCTATCGGCCATATTAGCCAGTTCCTCATTGTGGGTGACAATGATAAAAGTTTGTCCGAATTCATCGCGAAGTTCAAAAAATAAACGATGAAGATTGTCGGCGCTCTCAGAATCTAGATTTCCGCTAGGTTCATCTGCAAAAATTATAGATGGGTTGTTGATCAATGCCCTTGCAACGGCCACCCGTTGTTGCTCACCACCGGAAAGTTCATTGGGCTTATGATTGCGCCTGTTCGAAAGACCTAAAAAATCGAGGAGCTCATTCGCCTTCTTTTCGGCTTTTGCCCGTGGTGTTTTCTTGATGAAAGCGGGAATGCATACATTTTCCAAGGCCGTAAATTCAGGTAGCAATTGATGAAACTGAAAGATAAAACCAATATGCTCATTGCGAAATTTGGCCAAATTTTTATCTGAAAGTTGAGTAATATCTTGCTCATTGATAAAAAGCTTGCTTTCTGCTTTGTTCGATGATAGGTCTAGGGTGCCTAAAATCTGCAAAAGTGTTGTCTTGCCGGCACCCGAAGCACCTACGATAGATACGATCTCTCCCTTTTTTATATGTAAATCAACACCCTTTAGAACTTGTAGGTTTCCGTACTGTTTTTCGATATTTGTGGCCTTTATCATCTACTCTTTTTTGAGAGCTTGAAAGTAAACAATACCCTCAACATTGCAAAATTTACGACCATGCCTATTCGTGATACAGGGTAGCGTGTAAGTTTTGAACAGAAAGTGCGACCAATTTTCAATAATTGTCATATCTGCATTTCATTACAGCTTGAGTTCGCCCTAAGGGTCAGAGATGTAATATCAAGGAATTTCCTTTAAGTATTAGACGCAAAATGTCGGGGAATTAAACCTAATTAAAGGCTATCGCCCAGCGATTAAATGCTAAATTAGCACAGAATAGTCCGGAAGAGATTTCGGTATTGTTAGACAAAAAGAATACTTATGCTACCATATCAAAGCTTAGAAGACTATAATGTAGAGAGTACAGATAAGGTCAGAAGCCATTATGCTTCGATTATCGATGAAATAGGAGAAGATGTTTCTCGAGAGGGTTTATTAAAAACCCCGGAACGGGCCGCAAAGGCAATGCTGTTCTTAACCCAGGGGTATAAGCAAGATGCTGCGGCCATATTGAAGAGTGCGATGTTCAAGGAGTCATATAATGAGATGGTCATAGTGAAAGACATAGAATTGTATTCGCTTTGCGAACATCATATACTGCCTTTTTTTGGGAAAGCCCATATTGCCTATATTCCTAATGGCCAAATTGTAGGCTTGAGTAAATTGCCGCGTATCGTAGATGTTTTCGCACGAAGACTTCAGGTACAGGAACGTTTGACTGAGCAAATACTCGATTGTATAAATGATACGCTAAAACCTCAGGGGGTGGCAGTGGTTATTGAAGCTTCGCATATGTGCATGATGATGCGTGGGGTGCAGAAACAAAATTCGGTTACGACCACTTCAGGCTTTAGGGGAAGCTTTGAAAAGCAAGAGACCCGAAATGAATTTTTGAAACTCATCAGTTCTAGATTATCATAAGTTGAACTATAGGTTTTTTTGAGTGCTGACAAAGATGTTGTCCGATGCATTTTTGTCACCCTTGTTGCTTTGAAAAAGGAGAATGCCTAAATTTAACGATGTCAAAAGAGAACGATAAGAAAATAAAAAACCTATTTCTAGGATTGCTTTTTGATGCCGTCGGAATGCTCTCTTTCGCGCTCCCCTTAATCGGGGATTTTTCGGATATTATCTGGGCGCCTTTATCGGCATGGTTGATGACTCGAATGTACAAAGGCAGGCCAGGGCAGGCCGCAGGAGTTGTGAGTTTTATTGAGGAAATTATTCCAGGATTAGATGTGATTCCGACCTTTACCATTATGTGGCTTTATACCTATGTTTTCAAAAGTTCTAAAAAAGATAAGGCCATCAAAACCAAATAGCATTCTCTGCATTTATCTTTCTGCGTTTATATATTGGGTAGGTAACTAATGTTACTGAAAGTAAGCCCGTCTAGGGGTATATTTGTCTGAGGATGAGAAAGGGCTAGTTGACATTCGGCGAAAAATATTGAAAACATTTCAAATCTCGCTTAGTGAGTGAAAAATCATAACTTTACGAAGAACCAATCCGTAACACATTATATGCAGAGAAGAAATTTTGTCAGAAAAGCAGTATTGCTGACCATGGCGAGTACTATAGGGGTCGACATTGTTTATGGCGCCCTTATGCCTAAAGGTTATATGCCTTTGGCGATTCAAGACCCCGATCCTTTTAAAATGTTCGATAAGGATGCAGAAATGACCTTATTGAACAATAAGCCATGGAATATGGAAGCCAAGGCGCATTTGCTCGATGACAAGATTACCCCGAACAGGTTTATGTTTATACGTAATAACGGATTGATTCCTGAAAGTATCGATATAGATAACTGGGCATTAGTTATTGAAGGTGAGTCGGTAAAGAATAAAAAAATATATACATTAAAAGAGCTTAAGTTAAAATTCAAACAATATACCTATCAACTCACCTTGGAATGCGGTGGCAATGGAAGAAGTGAATTTGACCCTCCTGCAAAAGGCAATCAATGGACGATTGGAGCCGTTTCTTGTGCACAATGGACAGGGGTTCGGCTACGCGATGTTTTAGAGGATGTTGGGATTAATGACGATGCCGTTTATGTAGCCTACCATGCGGCGGATACTCATTTGAGTCATGACCCTACCAAGGAACCTATCTCGCGGGGTGCGCCTATGCGAAAAGCTTTGCAAGACGAAACCTTATTAGCATTTCAAATGAACGGTAAAGATATTCCTTTAGCTCATGGGTATCCCTTGAGATTGGTGGCTGGTGGCTGGCCAGCTTCGGTCTCTGGAAAATGGCTAGAACGAATAAGCATTCGCGACAAGGAGCATGATGGGGCCAAGATGGGCGGTACGTCATATCGTGTGCCTTGTAAACCCGTCGCTCCAGGAGAAAAAGTTAGTGATGAGGATATGTGTATCATTGAATCAATGCCTGTAAAGTCGCTTATTACCTATCCGAAATCAGGTGCGAAAATCACAAAAGGAAAGTCTTTGCATGTCAGAGGGCATGCATGGGCAGGGGAGCTTGAGGTTTCAAAAATGGAGTATTCCATTGATTTTGGAGCCACATGGACAAATTGTTCTCTAGAAAAACCTGCCAATCGCCTTGCTTGGCAACATTTTTCGGCGCAAGTAGGTTTTCCGGAAAAAGGCTATTATGAAGTTTGGGTCAGAGCGACTGATACCCAAGGAACGGCGCAACCCATGCTTTTGCCTGGGTGGAACCCAAAGGGGTATCTGAACAATGCCTGTCACCGAATTGCAATAAAAGTAAGCTAGATGAAAAACCGGCAATTTTGGAAATTTTCTGGACGCACATACCGCAATGTAATCTTTGTATGCCTTCTCGCAGGTATTTTAACGGCAGTAGTTTATACTTTGGAGCGCTCTAAAATGTCTGAACCTAATGCAATAGTAACGAATGTTCAAGAAGGTGATTTCAACGCTATTGAAAATGGTATCCATGTCAGGACTGGATTGGTAGAGGCTGAAGGCTTAATGGCGGTGGTCAATAACTGTACAAATTGTCATTCTGCGAAATTGGTTACCCAGAACCGTATGAATAAGGAAGGGTGGAAGACCACCATAGCATGGATGCAGAAAACACAGAATTTATGGGACTTGGGCGATAATGAAGAAATTATCATCAACTATCTGGTGACCAATTATCCGCCCGAGAAAAAAGGAAGGAGAGGGGCCTTGACGAATATAGAATGGTATGAGTTGAAAGAGTAATCAAGCTTCAAGGCCAAAAATCAAGAATACTAAGACCAAAATATTATGGGTAAATATTGGGACACTTTTGCAAATTCCTTTGTGGAGATGCTGCGGTGGTCATGGAGTTCGATCATTTTCGATGTGCCTTGGTATATAAATTATTTCTGGGG
>JASFYU010000157.1:0-9975 GCA_045046905.1 Flavobacteriaceae bacterium
AACTTTGTTCTTCGTGCTTCATAGGCCTTTTTACGTTCCTCTCTTAGCTTTAACTGCTCCGCTCTTTTTTCATCGACACTCTTGGCTCTTGCCGTCTCCGCCTGTTTTGCCTTTTCTTGTCGATTCAACAAGGCATCCGATGGCGCACGCTCCACAGGGTCTCCTTCGAAATCTTCTAAACGACTTTTTCTTTTCGCTTTTTTCTTTGGCGCACTTACCTTTCTCGTCCGGGCAATACCCCTTAGAATCTGGTCGCTGATATCATGCCTTTTTTCGGAATACAACATTACGACATCTGCCGATTTATCGAAAATAAAATCATACTTTTTATTGACCCCTATTTTTTGCACCTCATTGAACACTTGATCCTGAATAGGCTTTATCAATTGACGTTTTTGCCATACCAAATCTCCTTGGGGGCCAAAGCGATCCTGCTGATATTCGAACATCTCCTTTTCAAAAATTTGTATTTCCTCTTCTCGTTCAGATATCAATTCATCGGTAAGCAATACTTTTTCTGCCATCAGGTCCTTTTTCATCTGCTCTACGGCACTTTGCTTTTGCTCTATCTCTACCTTCCATTTTTGCACCTTGCCTTCCAATAGTTCACTGGCATCACGATACTCTTCAACATTTTCCAAGATATACTCCATATCGACATAGGCTATCCGAACCCCGCGTTGTCCAAAGGCATAGGTCGAAAACAGTAGTAGGATCAATACTAAAAGAACGTTCGTTTGTATTTTCATTTGTAATTCGTTTTATCTAATAGAAAATATCATGCCAAAATTACTAAAACTATTAAAATGAATAGATTAGCAGAAGGCAGATATATTAAATTAAAACTGTTGGCCAATAATGAAGTGTGTTTCCCATCCATGTGGCCCTGGCGTATTCGAAATATTGTCTTGGTCGAAACCATAGCCAAAATCAATACCCAAAAGACCAAATGCTGGCATAAAGATACGTAGCCCCACACCCGCCGATCGTTTTATTTGAAACGGATTAAAGTCCTTAAAATTGTTGAAGGCATTGCCTCCTTCTATAAAGACTAGTCCAAAAATCGATGCAGAGGGCTTTAATGTTAGTGGATACCGAAGTTCCATAGAAAATTTATTGTAGACCAAACCTCCTTCTTGTCTACCTGTCAAAGGGTTTACCGGGGTCAAAGATTGATTTTCATACCCCCTTAACTGAACAACATCACGACCATCTAAAGTAAAATTACCCATACCGTCGCCCCCTACGAAAAAGCGTTCAAAAGGAACATCACCCAAATCATGATTGTAAGCACCCAAAAAACCAAATTCTGCGTTGGTACGCAATACCAAGGCATGACTCTCACTACCCATTAATGTAGTGTACCAATCTCCCTTAAATTTTAATTTATAATATTCCAACCATTTAAAACGTTCCTCCTCCAATTTTTCTCTTTGCCTATTCAGCAAAGTGACCTGAGGGTCATTGGGGTCAAGTTCAGTGATTTTCGTAAGTATCTCTGAACTTTCATCACGAATGGCCTTGAAATCCTTATCATTAAAAAGAGAATAGGGCGGGGTCAATTTGGCGGTTATTTCAAAATTAGAACCTCCTCTAGGAAAAATACGCCCTCCTGAAGTCGCATTCCTAGAAATACCTAAGGTATAGGTAAAGGAGTTCGATTTTCCGTTACCAAAACTGAACAGGCCAATATTGTAATTTTTGAAATCATAGAGTTGATACCCCAAGGAATGTGAAACGGTAAAATAATCATCAGGCCATTGTACCCGTTTGGCCATGCCTACCGAAATAGCAGTAATGGCGAACTGCCTTGACTTATCGATTTTTCGGGTTCGAAAATCATATGAAAATTGTTGCGTTCTTGAGAGTGACAAATTAAAACGTACTGGTTTCTTGCCCCCAAGCCAAGGTTCTGAAAAATTCATACTATACACCCTAAACGTCCTACTCGCCTGCATTCGAAGGGCAAAACTCTGACCATCACCCATGGGTACCGGTTTGTAGGTTTCTCCTTTAAAGATGTTCTTCATTGAAAAATTGCTGAAAGACAAACCTAAGGTACCTATAAAACCTCCACCGCCATAACCGCCTTGTAATTCTATTTGACTTGAACCTGATTCAACGAGATTATAATTAATATCAACGGTACCCTCATTGGGGTTTGGGTTTATAATATCTGGTTTTATCTGCTCAGCATCGAAAAAGCCCAACTGCCCCAATTCACGAATACTTCGTATAATATCTGATTTATTGTAGCGTTGCCCGGGCCGGGTTCTCAGCTCTCTATAAATCACATGATCATTGGTCCTTTCATTGCCATTAACCGTAATATGGTCTAGAAAGGTCTCTTTACCCTCAATAATGCGTATTTCAAAATTTATAGTATCGTTCTCGGCAGAGATTTCCACCGGATTTATGTTCGAAAACAGGTATCCATTGTTCTGATATAAATTGGTAATATCCTCAGCATCGGGTTTTGAATCATCGGCAATTCGCTCACGTAACAACACCCCGTTGTACGTATCTCCTTTTTTGATACCGAGTATTCTCGCAAGCATCCTATCAGTGTACACCGAGTTACCTACAAAGTTAATATCGCCAAAATAATACTTGTCACCTTCCTCTACCTTAATCAGGATATCTATATTATGTTCATCGATTTTGATAATGGAATCCGAAAGCACCCTCGCATCTCTAAACCCATTTTCGGCAAATTTATCAACCAATAGACTCAAGTCATTATCATAATCATCTTTAATGTACTTTGATTTTTTCCAGAAACGGCCTAATTGCTTTTTCTTGGTCTTCTTTAGTGCTTTTCGAAGTTTTTTATCGGATAGTTCTTTATTTCCTTCAATAATAATATCGTGTATTTTTACCTTGTCACCCTTTTTAACATTGATTACCATGCTCTGAGAGTTATCACCAACCGTATCCTTGGCCGTCACTATGGTGACCTTCGCATTGAGGTAGCCTTGTTTTTTATACTTATTTTCAAGGTAGTTCTTCGTATTTGCAATAAGGCTTTCTGTAATCTTCTTGCCCTTTTTTAAATCGGTGTCTTTGATAATATCTTCTACCTTACGATTCTTGACACCGTAGACGGTAACATTTGACAGGGTGGGGCGTTCTTTTATGACAAGTTCAAGATAAACGCTTTCGCCTTCGATGTTGGTAATATAGAAATCAATATCGGTAAAAAGCTCTAGCCCCCATAGTTTATTAATTATGGCGCTAATCTGCTCTCCGGGCAAGGTGATGGCCTGACCTACCCTAAGCCCTGTATAGGTCTTCACGGTCTGCTCATTGTAACTTTTAAGACCTGTAACCTCCAAGCCACCCAAAATATACTTTTTACCGTCCTCATAGGAAGTTTCCTGAGCCAGACTAAGGGTTGTTATAAAAAGGAGGATGATTGTAAATAGTGGTTCAAGCAATATGAACCTTTTCATATCGCTAGTTGAGTTGTTCGCTAGTTTTTCCAAATCTTCGTTCTCTGTTCTGGTAATTTTTTATGGCCCCTACTAAATGGTGTTCTCCAAAATCGGGCCAAAAAACGTCAATAAAATATAGTTCCGCATATGCTATCTGCCAAAGCAAAAAATTGCTGATCCTGTGTTCTCCACTAGTACGGATTAGCAAATCTACATCAGGCAAATCGTGCGTGTAAAGATGGTTATTTATAATGGTTTCATCAATACTTTCAGGAGAAATTATATTATTTTTAACTTTGATACTTATCAATTTAACGGCATTTTTAAGCTCTTCTCTTGCGCCGTAGCTCAGCGCTAAAGTCAGGGTCAACCCCGTATTTTCACCTGTCTTTTCGATTACCTCTTCGAGACCTTTACGCGCTTTTTTTGGCAATGAGGCGATATCACCAATGGTGTTCAATCGTATGTTGTTTTTGTTAAAATTTTTAAGTTCTTTTTTGAGAGAGGAAACCAAAAGCCTCATCAGTGTATCTACCTCTATTTTAGGTCGTTTCCAATTTTCGGTAGAAAAAGTATATAAGGTAAGATATTCAAGACCTAATTTGGCACAGTTTTCAACCGTTGTCCGCACGGTATTAACGCCATTTTCATGACCAAAAACTCGGAGTCTGCCTTTTTCTTTTGCCCATCTACCATTACCATCCATTATAATGGCCAGGTGTCTTGGAAGATTTTTTTTGTCAATGCTCTCTATAGTGTTCATAAAAATATTACTCAAAACAATCACCGCACGGTATCCTACCAAAGGTATAGGTAAAGGTCACCCCTGAGAAAACATACCAGTCGTCACTAAAAATATTTCCGAATTCCGGGTCGGATTGAATGCTTATATTCGCTTTTTCAGGATTACTGGCATCCAGATTATCGGTAAACGTATATCGTGCACCAATTTCAGCTCCTATTATAAACTTTTGGCTTATACGCATTTTCAGCCCTGCTGTCATCGGAATGGCAAAAGCCCCGTCTCTTTGACCATTGTTATCTTGTAACTGCCCAACATCAAAATATTTATAATCATATCTAAAATAGGTCACGCCAGTATATAAATAGGGCGTAAAAGCCGGCCCCAACCTATGCAGGTTATATTCAACAAAATTAAATTCCAAACCGGCAGACATTTCAAGGATATTGTTCTTGATTACAAAACCTCGCTGCTGTCTTGACGATAAATTGGATTTGGAATCATCAGCGGTAAATTTACCATAAATAATACTAGCTCGCCAAGCATAGCGCTTACTTTTATTCCATTTGAACAGCCCCCCAATAGCCATATCCGACGGTAAAATAAAATTAGTCCTACCTACATCGCCAATATTATTGGCTCCACCTGCAAAAATTCCTATTTCATAACTTTGGGCGCGTACGGCTGCACAAGTCAAAATAAGAATTACAACAACACATCTCCTCATAAATTCTAAAAGTTTGCAAATATAACAATTACGGAGGTTCACCTGAAATAACCCTTATATTCCTGTTCTCTCTTGATAAACATCTTTTAGGAGTATTTATTGTTTTAACTTTAAGTCAATTACGCTTATCTTCACCCCATAATAATTTATTTCGGAGTGTTTTCAAAAAGCTTTCCGATGTATACTCTATCATTTTAATCGTAAAGTCAGCTTTCTTTATCCATATCTCTTTTCCGTTCTCCAAAACAGCTATCCTAGAATCTAAGGAAACCAAGTGATTTTCCTCTCTGCCAGACACTTTCAGCCGTATGATCGTATCATCCGATATCACTAAAGGCCTAGCGTTCAAGTTATGTGGAGCTATAGGAGTCAGAACCAATGATTTGGCAGTAGGCACAATAACAGGGCCGCCACAACTCAAAGAATAGCCTGTTGAACCAGTGGGCGTAGAAACTATGAGCCCGTCAGCCCAATAAGAGGTCAAGTACTCATTATTTAAATAGGTCTCGACCTGTATCATCGAGGTAGTATCTTTTCTGCTAACCGCCACCTCATTTAAGGCAAAATTAAGATCTGTAAATTCGGGTATCGGAGCATTGGCCTTAACCTCAAGAAGACTTCTTTCAACTATGGTATAATCACCCTTTACAAATTCCTGCACAACCTTACGCACATCTTCTTTTGCAAAGGTAGCCAAAAACCCCAAGCGGCCCGTATTTACTCCCACGATAGGAATACCCAAATCTCTCACATAAGTCGTAGCTCTCAATATGGTGCCATCACCCCCAAAACTCACGAACATATCAAAAGAAGCGTCAAGGCCTGTCTTATTTGTAAAAGTCGAGCAAGTTTCAATATTGCGTTCCTTGACCAAAAGCTCTTGAAAGTACTTCTCTATATATATTTCAGCGGATACCTTTTTAAGTTCATGCAACAACTCAACTACATAGTCAAATGCACTATCCTGATATGCTTGACCGAAAACAGCAACTTTCATACTCTAAAAACTTTATAATCACCCTTGTTACAAATCACGATACTACCGAGAAAGTCTTCAACAAATATATCTGCCGATTTCTGTTATACATTAAGATATTTGTCGAGATAATCAGATCGTTGTTTTAGATTCTCTATAAATCGATCGTCTTTATTTCCTAAAAGTATATTGTAGTTATATCTTCTAAAAGTCTGCATCACCTCATTTAGGTTCGAGGCACTAATTTTTATGGTCAGCTGAACAATATCATTTTGAATACTTGTGATAAAGGCGCCGATAACCTTTGCATTATTACTTTCGACTATTTGAGCAATTTCACTAAAAGAATAGTCTTTTGCTCCTTTAGCAACTACTATGATTGCCCCTGGCTCTGTAAAAAAGGGAGTATCAATGAAAGCACTGACAATATTGGTGAGATCATAGTAGCCTATGACCTTATTCTTATCGTCTAAAACAGTTAATAGGTTCGCCTCGTTTCGCGCAAAGGTTTCCAAAACATCGAGCCAATTGCTATCCTCTCGAACAAAAAAGGTGTCAAAATGATACTTATAGTCCTCAACTTTTTTAGTAACCTCAAAGCTATCTAAATCATTCTCACTCAAAGTTCCCAAAAAATCTTCATTCTCAAGTATCGCTACATGAGAAAAGGCATTATGCTCAAAAAAATCGACTACTTTTTTTAAGGAATCTCCAATTTTAAAAATCGGAATATCTGTGCGTATGTGACCTTGAATATGCATAATTTTAAATATAACGCAAAATACTAATTTAAAATATCAAAAGGCATGCCTAATTTGTATTTTTGATCTTGTTTTTAATAGAAATACAACTTATGACCAAACTAAGTGTAAACGTAAATAAAATAGCGACGCTGCGAAATTCGAGAGGCGGAAATGTTCCTGACCTCATAAAAGTAGCAACCGATATCGAGGCTTTTGGAGCTCAGGGGATCACAATACATCCAAGACCCGATGAAAGACATATCAGCTACCAAGATGCGCGTGATCTAAAAAAAGTGGTGAAGACCGAATTCAATATAGAAGGCAACCCTATCACAAAATTTATAGATCTGGTCCTAGAGGTACTACCCACACAGGTAACCTTAGTACCCGATGCTGTAAACGCAATCACTTCGAATGCCGGGTGGGACACCATACAAAACAAAGACTTCCTCAAAGATGTGATTTCTACCTTTAAACAAAACGGGATCAGAACATCAATCTTCGTCGATGCCGATACCACCATGGTAGAAGGCGCTGCTATGACGGGTGCCGACCGCATTGAACTCTACACCGAGAGCTACGCCACATCCTATGGCAATAAAACCCATAACACTGACAAAAAAAAAGGTATTCGCCCTTTTATAGAAGCCGCAGAGCTAGCCCATACTCTAGGACTGGGCATCAATGCCGGCCATGACCTCAGCCTAGACAACATAAAGTACTTTAAAGACAATATACCCCATTTAGCAGAGGTATCTATTGGGCATGCACTCATATGTGAGTCACTCTATTTTGGTCTCGACAATGTGGTGAATATGTATATAAATAAATTAAAATGACCCCTATTCTACATTCAAAAATCCTAGGAAAAGGAAAACCCTTATTGATTCTTCACGGTTTTCTAGGCATGCTTGACAATTGGAAGACCCTTGGTGCCAAATATGCCGAAAACGGATTCGAAGTACACCTTTTGGACCAACGCAATCACGGCAAGAGTTTTTGGTCGGCCGATTTTAATTACGCTATTTTAGCCGATGACCTGAAACGGTATATGGAGCACCACACACTTGAAAAGGCAATCCTTATCGGACATTCGATGGGCGGAAAAACGGTTATGCATTTCGCCTGTGACCACCCGGAAAAAACCGAAAAACTACTAGTTGCCGACATTGCCCCAAAACACTACCCACCACATCATCAAGACATTGTCAACGGCCTAAGCGCACTAGATCTGGACCAAATACAATCAAGGGCAGAGGCAGATAAGAACCTAAGCAAAGCAATACCAAATCTCGGAATACGCCAGTTTTTATTGAAAAACTTATTTTGGAAAGAAAAGGAAAGTTTAGCACTAAGACTCAATCTTGATGTTTTACGTCAAAAAATGACTGAAATCGGTGAAAATATCGACTCTACGGCTATCTATAACGGCCCTACCCTATTTTTAAGAGGTGACCGATCAGATTACATCTCGCAAGATGATATCACCGAAATCGAAAGCCATTTTCCCAAGGCTACTATAGGTACCATTGAAAATGCCGGGCATTGGCTACATGCGGAAAACCCCTCACAATTCTTTCAAAAATCATTGCTTTTCATAAATCGATAAAAAAAAGCATTGATTTATTATGCATGCATAACTTTTTTTTTCATTATATATTTTGAGTTAATTATTTTAACTAGTTTTGAACATGTCACATTAAACCAATTAACTCAAAATATATAATGAAAAAGGCGCTAGTAGTACTTGCATTCTTTGGATTTCTTTTCATCTCTTGTAGCAATGATGATGATTCGACAAGTCCTGAAACCACGGGCCCACCACCAGTTAATTACACCAATGGTTCCGCAGATTTCTCGACCTATGTTTCGGCAGGTAGCTCATTGACCGCCGGCTACTCTGATGCGGCATTGTTTATTGACGGGCAGACCGCCTCATATCCGAATATGCTGGCCAGCAGTTTTGCAATGGCAGGCGGCGGTAGTTTTAGCATTCCGTTTATGGCCGATAATTTGGGTGGCGCCACTTTAGGAGGAGAACCCATTCTAGGCAATCGATTGATTCTATCTTTTGCTTCGGGCTCACCCACCCCTGTTCCTGTCTCAGGCACTGCTTCGACCGAGATAAGCAATATTCTTTCAGGGCCTTTCAACAATATGGGCGTACCGGGTGCCAAAAGCTATCACTTATTGGCTCCGGGTTACGGCAATGTCGCCGGTGTTTCGCTTGGCCTAGCTAACCCCTATTACGCGCGTTTCGCCTCAAGCCCAGCAGCCACCGTAATCGGTGATGCTGTAGCTCAAAACCCAACTTTTTTCTCACTATGGATCGGCAACAGTGATATTTTAAGTTATGCCACTTCTGGCGGTGATGGTGTTGATCAAACCGGAAATCCTGATCCAGCCACCTATGGCGGCAATGACATTACCGACCCCAATGCCTTTGCTTTTGTATATAATGAACTATTAAAAGCCCTTACCACCAATGGTGCGGGAGGCGTAGTCGCCAATTTACCAAATGTGACCACCATACCATACTTTACAACGGTGCCATTCGCCCCCTTGGACCCAACAAATCCTGATTTTGGCCCTCAGATACCAACACTGAATGCCACTTTCGCACAATTAAATGGCGTATTCGCATTCTTGGGAGTACCCGAGAGGTCGATAACATTTTCAGAAACGGGCGCTAGTGCGCTAGTGATAAAAGACGAGTCTTTGACCGATTTATCGGTACAAATCACCCAAACCTTATTAGGCGGTGGTGCAGATGCAGGAACGGCCGCAGTTATCGGCTTTCTGTATGGGCAAGCGCGACAGGCAAACGCCAACGACCTTATCGTCTTGCCGGCACGTATGATTATCGCAACCCTGAACACCGATGCTTTTGCAACCCTACAAGGCCTTGGCCTGCCGGCCGCGAGCGCTGGTCAACTATCGGTGAACGGCATCACCTACCCTTTGGAAGACAAATGGGTACTGACCCCTGACGAACAACTATCTATCGCTACAGCACTAACAGCATACAATCAAACTATCGCGGCATTAGCAAGCCAATATGGGCTGGCCTTTGTAGATGCCAATGCCTATTTGTCGACACTTGCCAGCAGTGGAATTGGTTTAAGTGATGGCAGTACGGTTACAGCAATATATGCTACAGGCGGCGGCTTCTCTTTAGACGGGGTACACCCCGCTCCAAGGGGCTATTCACTATTGGCCAATAAGTTCATTGAAGCCATAGAAGAAAAATACAATGCCGAATTACCACGAGTAGACCCTTTGAAGTATAAAGGATTGTATATCAATTAATAGAAAAATATTTCATAATTTAAGGGCATCGATACGTATCGATG
>JASFYU010000158.1:0-5085 GCA_045046905.1 Flavobacteriaceae bacterium
CTTATATCTTAAAAGATTTCTTTTTTGTCGGCAAGAATGTAGCTGAAGAAGATGAGAATAATGAGGGGTTTTTGTTATAAACCTGAGTTCGACCTAAGATTTAAAAGTATATCAATACTAAGAATAGATCTTTGTATTGATGGTATCGAAACTTGTTCTTAAATGTAATCAATCAAAATAGTACAGATACCCTAATATTACGCAGAGAAAATCACCCAAACCTGCTTAGAGCAACAATATGGCAGTTCATTTTTCGTTTGTTCAGTAGTCCAAAAGGCTTTTTGATTGTTTCGGTGCGTTTATTTCTTAAGAAATAAAACCATCGATGAGGCTATTAAAACAGTTCTTTTAAAGAAATTATGATTTACAAACATCTCGGACAATGAATTCGTTTAAACTTTTTTCCTTACTAGGCATCCTAATCTTACAATCAGTAGCTCTTCATTCTAAAGAATGGGCCAGCACGCTAGAAACTACTTCGTATAGGCAACTTAGCACAGTAAAAACGACCATAAATATCACCTATCCAAACGGTCAAACCGTCTGGACTGCGCCGAGCATGGTAGAATTGAAATGGGTAACTAGAAATATAGCGACGAGCAAGACCATAAAATTCTATTTGACCAAAGACGATATGGTCGTGCAAGAACTCGGAATCTTTGAAAACAACAGGTTTATAAGTGGCGTACAATTAGATAGAGGCTTGCAAGATGGCACTAATTATCGCGTCATAGGCATAGAGCTCTTTCCTGATGACAAATATAGTATTGCCAAGTACGCAACGCCTCTTTTTACTATAAAAAAAGAACTTCGGATAAAGCCTGCAGTAGTAAAAATAGCTAAAAAACAGCCGATTGTTAGAGATATGTTCAATGGCAGAAAATTGACATATGTCAGAGAGATAGAGGTAAGCGGTAATGAAATACATATTAACTTATGGGATCATGGTAGAAAAGATGGTGATATAGTATCGATTTATTTGAATGGCGAAGCCGTTGTTTCAAAGTATCTTTTAACCTATCAAAAAAAACAATTTAACCTAAAACTGAATACTTCTAAACCGAACGACTTGTTTCTTTATGCCCATAATCTTGGAAGATTCCCTCCCAACACCGTTTCCATTGAAATATCGGATGGAGAGCGATCGGAAAATATTATTCTAAATTCAGATTTAAAGCGTTGCGAGGCCGTTCTAATCAATGTCAAGGAGTGATTTGTCTACGGTAATTATCGACTAAAAATCAAATATCTCTCTTCATAGTATGATGGCTCCTATCAAGCTGCGTCCAACAAGTTGAAGCACATTTTATACTTAAATTGGTGTTTTTAAAATTCTTGTTGTACTTTTTCGTTTTAATTAAATGAAAATGGAAAAAAAGCGAAGAATATTTATTAAACAGGCAGGAATCATTGCTGCATCGACCGCATTTGTACCTACTACCTTATTTTCGGCATCTAGACCGCAAAAGAAGAAATTAGGAATTGCCCTTGTCGG
The DNA here is from genome assembly GCA_045046905.1 of Flavobacteriaceae bacterium. Classification (GTDB taxonomy): domain Bacteria; phylum Bacteroidota; class Bacteroidia; order Flavobacteriales; family Flavobacteriaceae; genus JASFYU01. The sequence goes on from JASFYU010000158.1 coordinate 1,496, forward strand.
TCTGGGGTATTATAGCAGTGATTTACTAGCCCCTGCACTGCAATTGACAAAGAATTGTGAACTCAGAGGAATTGTCACTGGAAGTCCTGAGAAAATACCTGTTTGGAAAAAGAAATACGGTATCAAAGACCAGAACATTTATAACTATCAGAATTTTGATACCATAGCCAATAATCCAGAAATCGATGTTGTCTATGTTGTGCTTCCGCCTTCGATGCACGCTGAATATACTATTCGAGCGGCCAATGCCGGTAAACATGTATGGTGCGAAAAGCCCATGGCCCCGTCAGTCGCCGATTGTGAGGCTATGATAAAGGCTTGTAGTGATAATAAGGTGAAATTGGCCATCGGGTATCGCTGTCAACACGACCCTAATATTCAAGCTTATATGAAGGCAGGTAAGGAACGGCCTTTCGGAAAGGTAAGAATGATTACCTCGGCCGCTGGGTATTTCGATGGCCGTACGACCCATTGGAAGCAAAATAAAGCTCTTGGGGGTGGTGCTATGGGCGATATGGGGGTTTATGCCCTTCAAGGTGCCCGTTTGGCGACAGGGGAAGAACCAATTTCGGTTTTGGCGCAGGCCTCTACCACCAGACCAGATGTTTATCATGAGGTAGAAGAGACCATGATGTTTCAATTAGAATTTCCTAGTGGTGCTCGTGCCGCCTGCCATACGAGTTTTGGTATAAATATGAATTACCTGCAGGTAAATTATGAAAAGGGTTGGCTGAAAATGGAACCGCATTCTTCATATAAAGGCAATAAGGGGAGTATGTCAGATGGTACTATAATCAACTTTCCTATAGAGAATCAACAAGCAAAACAAATGGACGAGGATGCAAAGGCTCTAATGAGCAATACTGACTTGATTGTACCCGGCGAGGAAGGTCTACGCGATATTGGTGTAGTCGAGGCCATTTATAAATCTGCCGCCGCCAATTGTTTGATAAAATTGTAGCAATGCGATTTAATAATCACATATAGGAACACCATAAATATGCGTATAAACGCATGATTGCATTAAAAACCATCCGTTAAACGGATGGTTTTTAAGGTTTTATGGGTTTTATGAATTTCCCGTTCATAGAGGAATTAAACCCTTCAACGTTTTATAAACCACACATCGAATTTTTGTTCATTATATAGGTGTGAAAATCCTTTTCGATTCATTTTTCGGTTTTAGTATAATAAACCGAATCTTATGAAAGATAAAACTACTTTAAATGATTATCTGGTGTATACGTTTTGTACATTTTGCTTTTTTTGGGCATTGTACATTCTGCTTTTCTGAAAGGCAGATAACGCTACAGCATAAAACACCTATTTTTTTAGGGTGCTGGGAATGATAAAGGTCGTTGACCTTTTATCCCAATCACCCTTCCATTGGCGTGGTAGTCATTGTCGTATTATTTTAGTCGAATAGGCTTCCAACCAGAAAAGTCATCGATAATTTGGAAGTTATTTGGGTTCAATTTTTCGTAAACATCTTGCGTCCATTGATAGGTATCAGGTAATTTTCCAATTCCTACAAACTTGGTAGATGGTATTAACCCAGCTACTTGAGCTAGATCTGTAATACGTAAACAATTCAACATTTCAATGGCTTCACCTCTTCCGTCCGGTTGACTAGGCATATTCTGACTTTTGGGCGGGTTCTTTACAAGAATGGTATTTAGGTTACCATCCAATAGTGAAGTATACAGCGCTACGACCGACATTTCTCCTTGTGCAGCTATACTTATATTTTGTTTATCAATACCTAGACCCGGAATCGACCTTAACGCTTCCAAACAACGCAATACATCATAAACACGCATAGAGGCAATTGTACGACCGGTCCAAGCAGCTGACCTGCGGATATTCCATTGCATATTTGGTGCCCACCCTGTTTCACCTATTCCCCTAGCTTCGAAATAAATGACTGTCTGGCTTTCATCCAACCCAGAAACAAATTTTCCGAAATCGCGATATGGCTCATCTGGATTTCTCAAGACTAAAAGAACATTCTGTTGTTGCTCAGGAGGCGTATTCCAATAAATGGAAAATTTCAAGCGCCACCCCTTTTCAGAGACAAAGCTGAATGTTTGCAGGCCAAATTTTGCTTCTTCAACGGTTCTGTACTCCCATTTTATATCCAGTGGATTAGGATCTTTGGGGAAGGCCCCAAAAGTTTTTTTATTTAAAAAATCGATTACTTTGCTCCTATAGTCCTTTAGCTGTTTTTCATTCTCTATTTGTGGAGCTTTTGGTAAGACAAAAAATGTTTCTTGAATAGTTGTGGTTCGGTCATTTTTTGGAGCACCATGTGCATACACTCTAAGCTCATCCTCTGTTAATTGCATCTCTGGAGACTTGTCAATATCACCAATATCTTCAGGGGAAATATCTTTTCCCATGAGTTCCTTGATAAAAAATGAAAAAATCTTTGGGCGTAGTGTTTCTCGATCTCCATGACCACCATTGGCTTCGATTAACGTCACGTTTTCAGTAGCATCATAAAATGTGTATACTTTTTTGACATCTGTATAGAGCTTACGAACTGATTCAATGGCAAATAGCGCATCACGATCGGGAGCGGCAATCAATAATGGCCGTGGAGCAATGAGTGCTCCAATATCAGAGAAGTCTCGCTGGTAGGTATTTATAGGCCTCATGCAATCACACTGATGGTCTATAGTCCGTTGATGGATCTCGGATTCCAAAGCTTGGCCCCCTGCTGCAGGAGCAGCGGCTTTTACTCGAGGGTCGGCAGCAGCCAAATACCAACTTTGTGACCCTCCCCCAGAGGCTCCGGTAACCCCTAATAACTCATTATCAACTTCAGGCATTTGACTTAGCAGATCCAATCCACGAATACCGTTCCATAACTCTACACCTCCCGGTGTATACCCTCGACTATACCAATGAAACCATCCCTTTGTGTTCGAGCCCCAATGGTCTCCATATACTTCTCCCCATTGAATGGTTTCGATTATTAGACATACAAAACCTAATTGTGCAAATTTACGTGCAAGCCCCTGATAATATACTTTTTGATTACGCGCATGGCCACATAAATACAATATTGCAGGTACAGGGTCTTTGATTCCATCAGGAATATAAAGGTTGGCAGGTACATATAAATCAGGAAGAGATTCATAGTATATCTTCTCTATTCTATAGCCCGACTTTTGAATGGTCTCTACTTTTTTTACATTTAAAGGAGGTCGAATACCCTTCAACGGAACATCGTTTAACCCCATCATCTCTATAAAATCTGTATGGCGCTGTTCACGGATCTCTTGCCAATCTTCAAGCGTATTGACCTTAGAAAAGAATTGATCAGTTACCTCTTTTGCCGAATCAATCAAATAACTTCTCATGTTGTTCGGTGAATCTTGAACCGGACAAATCGAAAATGGCATCTCTTGTGAAAAACTATAATACATAGATACTACTAAAAGTGCAAGTGTCATTTTAACCCTCTTGGCGAGAAACTCTTTTGAATACGGGTATAGTTTACAAAAGGTCTTTAATCCTATTGAATAAAAATATTCTAACATAGATGGCTATTTAATATTTACATTTTTTTATTTTCTTTCATAAGC
>JASFYU010000159.1:0-27656 GCA_045046905.1 Flavobacteriaceae bacterium
TTGTTTTGTTTAATTTTCTCAATAAATTCAGGATTTCTATTGAGCTCTTGAATAATGAAATTGGGCAAATACGGGTGTTTTAAAATAAACGTAATATAGTTGTGCGTAAAGTTTTTAATCTTTTCTTCAATTGATGAATCGTCATTTAAAATAGCATTTAACTGTGGTGCCAAAAGAGAGAATGCGTTTTTGAACACTGCTTCAAAAAGCAGTTGTTTGCTACGGTAGTAATAATGAAGCATTGCCTTGTTAATACCCGCTTCATTGGCAATTTCTTGCATTCTTGAACCATCCATTCCTTTACGCTGAAACACATTTTTGGCAGCAGTAAGTATTCGATTCTCAGTATTTGTATCTTTTACCATTACTAACTATAAGGTTTAACCATATGGTTAGCAAAGGTAGTGAAAAATTTATAATAGAACAGAGCATACGTTTTACATACATAGTATAGGGAGATTATGAGAACGTAAAATCATTTATTTGATGTATAGCCACTATTCAGCCGAGTGCTTTTGAGATAAAAAATGCTATTTTTTGTAGTTCAGGATTATAGCAGAGCTAGTACAACGAAAATAGTCGTAGAAGTATGGGAAAAAGAGTTCATTTTAGCCAGAATTGACTTCAGATAAGCAGTTAACTTTTGAGATTAATACTTCTCAAATAACTAATTACCATAGTATTGAATAGCTTCGGTTGCTCTACATTGACCACATGTCCGCAATCTTCGATTATAAATAGTTGAGAGTTTGAATGCGACTGCACCACTTTTTTAATGGTAGGCAAAAAGAGATAATCCTCTCCTCCCATCACATACAAAATCGGTATTTTAATATCGGTAGCTCTAAAAAATCGCAATAAGGGATTAATTTCAGATGTCAGTTTAAACCATCTGATAAACTCATTTTGGTACATTTTTTTTGCCTCCCGCACAAAAAGAGATCTCGACTCTTTGTGGTTTCTATTTGGCATTATGATAAAAGAAAAGAATTTGTACAGCCATAAATAAGGAACAACAGACTTAAATAGTATCCCCAAACGCATTAATATCCGAGATCTAAAGTCTAACTTCATAATGGCGCCGCCCATAATCATACTGTTTACCCTATCGGGAAAATTTTCAGCGATGTTACGTATTAAGATAGTACCAAGAGAAATTCCGATAAAATGAGAGGTTTCTATTTTTTCATGGTCTATAACCTCCATAATATCTTCGGTGATGCAATCAAAGGTGTACTTTTTACTAAAAACATCTTTTAAATGGAGTTTTGAATTTCCATGACCCCTCAAATCCAACAAAAGAACATTAAAATACTTTCTAAATTCGCGTACCTGCTTATACCATATAGAAGAACTTCCACCAGCCCCATGGACAAAGGTCACCCAGGTTTCTGAATTTTTATGTATATGTGTTGTATAGCTAAGCAAAATATTTTCTAAAAAGTTCCTAATTCTCGAGCAAATCACAATGTATTAAAACTTTTTCGAGTGGCGCATTTTAAATCGATTTTTTTTACTGATCCAATTTATGTTTTGGCAAAAAGATCGGGCCATTACTAAAAACAGACCTATCATCTGATTATTAGGCATCTCTCATCTGACAAAACATCTAAAATCGCATTTCAAACGTATATTTGTAAGAACATGATAACCACGACTATGAACAAACAATATTGCAAAGTAGGATCGATTACACCAATTGCTGCTGACAGCAATACCATAACTCTTTTAGAATACCAATATCAAACTTTTTTGGACAAGGCTGGTAACATAAAATACACCGACACCAAGTTGGTGGAGTTTTTTGAATCTAAGGCTCTGAAAATAAAAAGGGTTTTGGAGAATTTAATGAAGTAATCAACTCAGGTTTTTAAGTTCCAACGCCATTTGTTTTTGTAGCTCCTCTGCTTTTCGTGCGGCTGCATTTGCAAAATCATTCTCTTTTGAAGCATAGATGATTCCTCGAGAAGAGTTGACCAATAAGCCTACATTTTTGTTCATTCCATACTGGCAGACTTCTTTTAAACTACCGCCCTGAGCACCTACACCAGGGACTAACAAAAAATTATCGGGTACAATTTTTCGAATATCGACCAAGTAATTGGCCTTTGTAGCACCTACAACGTACATCAAGTTTTCAGCATTAGCATACGTTTTAGAAGTCTCTATAACTGTTTTATACAGCTCCTTGCCATCGACCATCTTAGTTTGAAAATCAAAGGCGCCCACATTGGAAGTCAACGCCAGCAAGATAGTATGCTTATTTTCAAATGCCAAGAACGGCTCTACCGAATCTTTTCCCATATAGGGCGCTATGGTAATCGAATCAAAGCCGAGTTCTTCAAAAAAAGCCTTGGCATACCGAGTCGATGTATTTCCGATATCTCCTCTTTTAGCATCTGCAATGGTAAACTGTTCTGGGTAGTTTGTATTCAAATAGTGTATGGTCTTCTCTAACGACTGCCACCCCTTGATGCCATAGGCCTCATAAAAGGCAATATTGGGCTTATAAGCGACACATAAATGCTGTGTAGCGTCGATAATGGCCTTATTGAAAGCGAAAACAGGGTCTTCTTCCGCTAATAAATGCGATGGTATTTTTTCCAAATCTGTATCTAGACCAATGCATAGAAAAGATTTTTTTTTATGAATTTGTGCAATAAGATCCTCAGTGGTCATTACTATTGGTTATTTGGGTTGTTGGCTGTTGGTTGCCGGTCGTGGTTATTTCAGCCAACATAATCTATATTATGAACAAGAATGGTTTTCACGTTTTGAAAATTACTCCAAAAGTAAATAAACAATCTTTACAGGAACCAAGAGCCTAAGATTTTTAAAATACCTCAGAGGCTTCTTTTAACTTCTCGGTATTCTCAACCAACATCAATTCATCAATAATTTTTTGAATATCTCCGTTGATAATATTCTGTAGATCGTATAAGGTTAAGCCAATCCTATGATCGGTAACCCTACCTTGTGGGTAGTTGTAGGTTCGAATTTTCGCAGAACGATCTCCACTGCTCACCTGTGAATTTCGCTTTGCAGCATCTGCCTCTTGTTTCTTTGCCAACTCCATATCATAGAGTCGAGAACGCAATACCTTGAATGCTTTGTCTTTGTTTTTATGCTGTGATTTTTGATCTTGGCATTGTGCGACCAAACCGGTCGGTAGATGCGTTAAACGCACTGCCGAATAGGTCGTATTCACAGATTGCCCACCGGGTCCTGAGGAGCAGAAAAAATCGATACGTACATCTTTTGGTTCAATTTGAACATCAAAATCCTCAGCCTCAGGCAGCACCATAACGGTTGCAGCGCTAGTATGTACCCGACCTTGGGTTTCAGTCTGTGGCACACGCTGTACACGGTGTACCCCAGCCTCAAATTTCAAAATACCATAGACATCAGAACCGCTGACTTCAAATTGAATTTCTTTATACCCCCCATTAGTACCCTCACTAAGGTCAATCACATTTGTTCTCCAACCCCTTGATTCACAATATTTGGTATACATTCTAAAAAGATCTCCTGCAAAGATACTGGCTTCATCACCACCGGTTCCGGCACGTATCTCAACCACCACATCTTTGGCATCCTCTGGATCTTTGGGTATAAGCATCAATTTTATTTCCTCCTCTAGAAGCGGCAACCCGTTTTTGGCTTCCTCTAACTGCATTTTGGCCATCTCAAGCATCTCTGCATCACTGCCATCAGAAATAATTTCCTTGGCCTCCTGAATATTATCGGTAAACTCAATGTATTGGTCTCGCTTCTCTACAAGGTTTTTTAAATCTTTATAATCCTTTGTCAATTGTACATAACGCTTTTGATCCGATATCACATCAGGCTGTATTATAAGGTCTGAAACCTCATCAAAACGCTGTTTTATTATGTTCAATTTATCTATCATATCCCAGTATACTGTTGGATTGCGAATTTACGATAAAATTGTATATTTAAATAAATATATCAGATATGATACATTCCATCTTTAATCCTAAAACGTATCGAATCGTCTTCCCCTTTTATAAACAATCTTTATAGTTGTGTCTGCTAATTACACTATTGCTATTATTCTTTAAGCTGCCTTTATTATCTATTCTTTTTATAAAATTTATATTTTTTATGCTATTGTTTCTTATTTACTCAGAAGTGAAGCTAAGCCAACAATTGACTTTTTATCAAAATTTTGGCCTCTCAAGGACCACACTTTTTATTATTTCATTTTTAATCGATATCCCCTTTACTATTGTTCTCTTTTTAATATACTCATCACTTATATACTAAATGTATTTTGATTTTAGAAGCCGATAATATAGAACTCAACTTTGATGGAAAGAAAATTCTGTACGGGGTTTATCTAAAAGCCGAAACAGGGAAAGTAACAGGAATACTCGGCAGAAATGGATGCGGAAAAACATGTTTGCTTCGTATCATTTATGGCAGTTTTACACCAAAATATAAAAACATACGCAAAAATGGGGTGTATCAAAAAAGAAGGTTATTTCAAACCAATACTATTGCATACTTGCCCCAGCACCAATTATTGCCAGATACCTTGAAACTTTGTAACGCTTTTAAATTATTTAAAGTGGATTGGAATACGTTTGTAAATACATTCGACACTTTTAAAAGCCACAGACAATCAAAGGCAAACATATTATCTTCTGGAGAACTTCGTGTTGTTGAAACGTATCTTGTTCTCCATTCAAAAAAGGAAATTATACTATTAGACGAGCCTTTTTCATTTATCGCACCCCTTTATATCGAAAAATTCAAAACATTGATAAAAGAGAGGAAAACTGAAAGTGCTATTCTTATTACAGACCATTTTTACCGTGATATTCTCGATGTCAGCGACACCATCTATTTTCTAAAAAACGGACATTCTAAAATCATTAAGTCCAAAGTAGACTTAGAAAATGAGGGCTATATTAATCTAGATTGACAAAACCCTTGGCCGTATTCAAAACGTTCTCTAGCTCACAATTTAATCTTGCCCTGCATGAAGCCTTGAATGCAAGGCTGTTCGTGACTTCAATACTTTAATTGCCCACAAAGGTAGTACCCATTGTTACAATAAAAGCGTTCAGCCCATCACTGCGGTCATAGGCATTAAAACGTAAATCTATGGCCTTTAGGCCAAACGTAAATATCTTGGCCTTCGTAAAAATATCTTTATAGCGGATTCCCATACCATATTGATGGGCACTATAGGCTGATAGGTCATAATCAGAGGTATAAAAACCCGCCGTAGACAAAGCTGCTTCTTTTTTATAAAAATAGTCAGAAGCTGTCTGGGTATAATACCGGTAGGTGGGGTATACGGTAAATGCATCAGTCAGTTTTATAGGCACCTCTAAACTTGCCGTATGTGAGGTAATACCCCAATCATCAGAGTAAAACCGATAATAACTTCGCAATACAATACGATCATTCAAGTAATAGTTTAAACGCCCACCAATAGGAATTTTAAACCGACTCTCAGGCAGTTGTTCTACATCATCAGCCAATTGAAAATCCTCAATAAAAAAATCATTGACATCACTAAAATAAACACGTTGATGTGGCGCGCTTAACAAGCCTTTTTGCGAGACCAGATCCATAAATAATGACCCCTGCATTCTTTTACTCAAGATCTGTGAGATACCCAGTGAAAGCGTATATGAATTCCTGTTCTCCTTATCAAAGACCGTAAAAGAGGGGTTGTAACTACCACTGCCCACTATTCGGTTGTCAGCGAAACCATTTCTAAGTTCTATAGGATACTGCGGCCTCCATGAATCTAAATACACTTGAACATTGGCCGATATTTCTGTATTCTTTTCATTGAGCAAACGGGTATACCCGCCACCAAAACCTATTGAAAAATAATCATACTCCGATGAGATATAAGCCTGCGCAGAATATATCTTGTTCCTGTCTTCTGAGCTATGCTGATAAGAAGGGTTAAAATGAATCAGAACATCTTGTTTTGAAGCTCCTGAAGAGGCGTTAAACGGACTCGCTGCATTAGCAGGGTTGCCATCAAAAGGATTCACATTACTTGATGAGGCCGAAGTGTAGGCCGATATACCCACATCTACCGTTAGCACGTCATCAGGATTCAACGGGATCTTTACCACTATACTAGAAGTGGCATCAGTCAATTCTTCAGTACCCTCACCCCCGGTAACTGCGGCATTTTGCCCATCTTGGCTGTACAAGCTAAACAAAAGCTCTATTTCAGCGGACTCTAACACCCTTCTTTTATAAGCCGTATCTTCTTGAGAGAAAGCCGATAAAATTGTAAAAAATAATATGAATTGGAGGAGTTTTTTCAATCTGAGTTCTTTTATTTTTTTGTTATGGCCTGTATTAATTCAAACTTCATATTCAAAAACCTAAACAATCAACAACCTCTACCCAAAGGTACGAGGTATGCTTCCGAAAAAACATTTTTCATTTCAAGGCAAGCCTCGGGGAATTAAACCCTCAATGAGGGATTAAATCTAAGTGTCACGTTTACTATTGTATGGCTACAAATATTATGATTTTTAAAAAGTTATTTGGCTAGTTGCAGCCGCATCCGCCACCTGTCTTACCGCCGTTGGCTCCTGAAGCACCTTCACGATAAATTTGAAAATTGGTCTCAAAGCGCTCACTTCCCTTTGCCGACAATTGCATTTCCTCATCATTGATATATACTTTTTCATACTCTTTTACAGCCACACAAGATGTGCTGAAAAGTATAAGAAAAGCCATGAGCAGTAATTTTTTCATACTATAGAAATTGTTTTGAATTCTATCAATTGTTTTTCTATGTCCCTTTTTGCGCATCATTTTGTTAAAATCTTTTCAAGTAGCCTTGTTATTATTACACCACCCCTCCAACTCGCCCATAGCTCACGCTATGTCGTACCTCATGCTGCATCAAAAATAGCCTATATAGATTCCAATCATACAATTCAAAACAGTTTCTTAAAGTTAGGGATTATTGTCAAACAAAATACCCTTACTTTTATGAATCTTATTATCACTATCGACTAAGATTACCTCAATACCGCCTAATTGGTTTATCAACGCTATTCCCGCGTCTTTTCCCATAACAAAAACAGCTGTAGCCAATGCATCGCAGATTTCAGCACTTTTCGAAAATACGCTTACACTATTGATACCCGTAGTGGGGTATCCTGTTCGGGGGTCTATTATATGTGAGTACTTTTTGCCATCAAAATGTACATACTTCTCGTAATTTCCTGAAGTAGCAACAGAAGATTCTAATATGGGCAGCCATGAAAAGACCTTATCCTTGTTCAAGGGGTTGGCAATACCAATCAGCCATTTTTCACCACTTGCCTTTGTACCCCAGGTAGTGAGGTCACCAGAAGCATTGATGATCCCGGCCACTACCTGTTTCGAAACCAATAATTTTTTTGCCTTGTCTGCAGCATAGCCTTTACCTATAGCCCCAAAAGAAATCTTCATGCCCTTTAATTTCAAAAAAACCGTTTGAGCCTTAGTATTCAAAATGATATTTTGAAAGCCAATTTTAGTGATAGACTCTTTAATCTTAGTTTCGGTAGGTTTATGATCCATAGAACCATCGAACTTCCATACTTGATCCAGTGAGGCGTAAGAAATATCAAAAGCACCATCGGTGATTTCAGAAATCTGCTTGGCACGCTCTATCAATTTGAATAGTTCATGGCTTACTTCTACAGGCTTTATACCCGCATTTTTATTTATCAATGCTGTTTCAGAATCAGAATCCCATGAGGAAATCATTTTTTCAATACGCCTAATCTCGGCCGCGGCCTCATCGATATTTATGTATCCTAATTCTTCATTTACTGTGACTACCGTAATATCAAATCGACTGCCCATCAGTTTTAAAGTTCTGTGTACAGTAACGTATTTTTTCTCCTGCCCAAAACTACTAAGGACTAGAAAACAAAAAATTAAGGAAAAAAGAAGCCTCACTTTATAAAAGAATTTAAAAGTGTAATATATTCTTTGGGCGATACCTTGGTATACCCTGTGGTTCCTAAAACATGTTCATCGCTATTTAATAGTACAACAAGCGGAAAATGGCCCCGAGGATTGAATGTGTCGGCCAGTGCATTGTTTCGATCTATTTTATCCTGAGACAATCTATTCGCTTTTTTTCGCGGAAAATCAGCTTTGTAGAGAATATAATGCTCTTTGGCGTAGGTATTGAAATCATCTGATTGCCATATAGCCCTATCTAACTTAATACATGGGGCGCACCAATCGGATCCCGAAAAAACCAAAACAATGGGTTTGGATTCATTCTTGGATCGAGAAACGGCTTCGGAATAGCTTTTCTGCCAATCTTGCGAAAAAGCTGATATCGAAAAAAGAAACGCACAAATATAGGCAGCTATTTTCATAGTAAATCAACTAAATCTTATACTTTATTACTCAAAAACACGGAGAATATCTCCATTCAGTTCTGTATTGAAAATCTTTAGCGGTTTGGCTGCATTAGCATCGACTTGATTTAAGGGCGATCCATCTTGAGCGAATCGGGAGCCATGTACGTCACAATAAAAAATACCGCCATCATTACTCACAAAACGCACCTGATCATAGGATTCGTGACTACATACCTGGCTGGCAGCAACAAAAACACCTTCCAAGTTCTTTACTATTACGACTAAATTCTTTAGAATAAAACCACCATTATTTGCCAATTTGGCCCCTTCCGCAGCATTTAAATCTATGGTAAAATCAACCCCAGTAGGCACGGTTACAATCTCACCATTTTCATCATCCGTAGAACAGCCTTGCAAACAAGGGAATGTAATTGCAAAAGCAGCACCAGCCCCCAAGGACCTAAGAAATTTTTTTCTTTCCATAACAAGCATATTTACAATAGAAAACGCTGTATTCACACTAATCGTATACCCTAGTAAACAAAGGTGCCATACTGACTTTCTATGGTCAATTTTTTTGTTTCGCTCTCACATACTCTACCCACAATTTGGGCAGCTACACCAAAACGCTCTGAAATCTTAATCAAATCTTGTGCCACAGATTCATTGACATAAAGTTCTAAGCGGTGACCACAGTTAAAAACCTGGTACATCTCTTTCCAATCAGTACCCGACTGTTCTTGTATTAATTTGAACAATGGAGGAAGGGCGAAAAGATTATCTTTTACAATATGGAGATTATCTATAAAATGAAGTATTTTGGTCTGTGCACCCCCGCTACAATGTATCATGCCATGTATATCGTCGGCATCATACTTTTGCAACATTTGTTTTACGATTGGCGCATAGGTACGGGTGGGCGAAAGCACCAATTTTCCGGCATTCAAAGGCGAATCGGAAACCGTATCAGTCAAACTACTTTTACCTGAATACACCAATTCACTAGGAACCGCGGCATCGAAACTTTCAGGGTACTTTTCGGCCAGATATTTAGAAAATACGTCATGCCGTGCTGAAGTCAACCCATTACTACCCATTCCGCCATTGTATTCCTTTTCATAAGTGGCCTGCCCAAAAGAAGCTAGGCCAACAATGACATCGCCCGCTTGAATGTTTGCGTTGTTGATTACATCGCTTCTTTTCAACCGTGCCGTTACCGTAGAGTCTACAATTATTGTACGAACCAAGTCTCCTACATCAGCCGTTTCGCCTCCGGTAGAATGTATGGTTATTCCGTGAGCCGCCAAGTCTGAAATCAATGCTTCAGTACCATTGATTATTGCCGAGATAACCTCGCCGGGAATCCGATTTTTATTTCGTCCGATTGTTGAGGAAAGCATAATATTGTCTGTGGCACCCACGCAAATAAGGTCATCGATATTCATAATCAATGCATCTTGTGCAATTCCTTTCCAAACAGAAATATCTCCTGTTTCTTTCCAATACATATAGGCCAAGGATGATTTTGTACCAGCACCATCGGCATGCATAATCAGGCAATAGTCGTCATCATTGGTCAAGTAGTCAGGCACAATTTTACAGAATGCCTTAGGAAACAGTCCTTTATCAATGTTTTTTATAGCATTATGAACATCTTCCTTAGAGGCAGAAACCCCTCTTTGGTCATATCGTTCACTATGAGATGAGCTCATGAAAAATAGTTTGTGGCAAAAATAGGGGAAATGGACAAATGAGCGCAAAAAAGAGGAAAGTTAATTCACAATCTCTTGTATACGAGTAGAAACTTATTCGAAAAATTTGAATTTTCTTTAGGGCCAATGCCCTTATTTCACGAACAACAACTCACGATATTTTGTCAATGGCCATAACTTATCATCTACTATACGTTCTAGGCGATCACAATGCGAACGAATCTCTTCGAAGTATGGTCGCACATTTTCGCAGTATGCCAAAGCTTTTTTGTCTGTATCGCTTATAATATTAGCCTTTCTTCTAGCATCTACCATGGCATCGGTTTTTTTCTTGAGTTCAGCCAGATGCTCGGCTATTTTTTCAATAATGTTCAATTGCCCTTCTGCCATCTTCTTATATGCCGCACCATAAATTTCTTTTAGGCCGGTTACATTTTCAATAAGTTTATTTTGATATCCGATTACGGCAGGAATAATATGGTTGTACACCAATTCAGTAAAAACGCGACCCTCAATCTGTATATTCATGATATAGGTCTCTAAATCAACCTCCTTACGGGCCGCCACCTCGACCTCACTCATCACCTTCATTGTCTTGAAAAGCGCTAAACTTTCTTTCGAAGTTAACACCTTTAAAGCCTCAGGAGTGGTCTTATTATTACTGAGTTTTCTTTTCTTGGCCTCTTTTTCCCAATCCTCGCTATACCCGTCACCATCAAAGCGAATCCTCTTCGAAGTTTTTATATACTCACGAAGCACATTGAATATGGCCTCATCTTTTTTAAGGCTATTTTTATCCATAAGAAGATCTACTTCTTTTTTAAAAGCCTTTAGCTGTTTTGCCACTATGGTATTTAATACCATCATGGGTTTGGCGCAATTGGTCTTTGATCCTACCCCACGCATCTCGAATTTATTTCCGGTAAAGGCAAAGGGTGATGTTCGGTTTATATCGGTATTATCCAGTAGAATTTCAGGAATCTTACCTACCACGTTCAATTTTAATTCGGTTTTTTCTTCTGGAGACAACCTGCCCTGTGAAACTCCTTCCAATTCGTCTAAAACACCACTCAATTGCGTACCTATAAAAATAGACATGATTGCAGGAGGCGCCTCATTGCCTCCCAATCTATAATCATTACTCGCTGATGCTATTGAAGATCTCAACAGCTCTTCATACGTATCAACCGCCTTTATGGTATTTATAAAAAAGGTGAGGAATTGAAGGTTTTTCATGGGTGTAGAACCGGGGCTCAACAAATTTACACCCGTATTAGTGGCCAATGACCAATTGTTGTGCTTTCCTGAGCCATTGATACCGTCAAATGGTTTTTCGTGAAAAAGCACCTTGAAATTATGTCTGTCGGCAATCTTATCCATGACATCCATAAGCAATAGGTTATGGTCTACCGCCAGATTCGCTTCCTCAAAAACTGGGGCCAGTTCAAATTGATTGGGCGCAACTTCATTATGTCGTGTTTTTACAGGAATGCCCAACTTGGTACATTCTATTTCCAAATCATTCATAAAGCTCAAAACTCTATTCGGAATGACCCCAAAATAGTGATCGTTCAATTGTTGACCCTTTGCGGCATGAAGCCCCGTTAAAGTCCTTCCTGTTAAAATAATATCGAACCTTGAATGGGCGAGTGCCTTATCAATTAAAAAATATTCTTGCTCCCATCCTAATGTGGCATTGACTTTAGATACATTCTTATCAAAATATTTGGCAACGGCGGTGGCAGCAGTATCAACGGCCTGCAAGGCCCTTAAAAGTGGCGCCTTATTATCCAATGCTTCACCAGTATAGGCTACAAAAATGGTCGGTATACAAAGTGTAGTTCCATAAATAAACGCTGGGGAAGTGGGATCCCAAGCGGTATACCCCCTAGCCTCGAAGGTATTGCGAATTCCACCATGAGGAAAGCTAGAGGCATCTGGTTCTTGTTGCACCAATTGCCCGCCTCCAAATTTTTCCAAAGCTTTACCATCGGACAACAAATCGAAAAAAGCATCATGTTTTTCGGCCGTGGTCCCTGTTAAAGGTTGAAACCAATGAGTATAGTGCGTTGCCCCCATAGTTATAGCCCAGCCTTTCATAGCCTCCGCAACCTGATCGGCTATTTTTCTATCGATTTTAGAGCCTGAAAAAATAGCGCCCTTGACACTTTCCAAAGCATCTTTGGTCAAAAATTGAAGCATACGCTCCTGATTGAATACATTCTTACCGAAAAGTATCGAACGTCGCTCCTCTTCCTCGACATGTATATAATCTCTTTTCTGGCTATCTAAAATAGCGGTAAACCGTAACTTGGTCATGGCTAAAATGTATTGATTTTGAACAAAAATAAGAATTAAGGAATTAACAATTTACACATTCTAATAATATGTTTTAATCAAAATACCCCCTTTTCAGCAGGGGTGTTAATAATTTTTTTTGTTTTTAGCACAAAAATCCCCTATAAAAGTAGCTGCAATCATTAAAAAATTTATTTTTGTTTGTCATTTTTAATTTAATTAACTCCCTATTAATATGAGCAAAATCAAACTTGAGTACATTTGGTTAGATGGTTATGCGCCAACTGCCAATTTGAGAAGCAAAACCAAGGTCGAGGAACATGATGATTTTAAAGGAACCTTGGCAGAAATCGGAAACTGGTCATTTGATGGCTCTTCTACGCAACAGGCAGAAGGCGGAAATTCTGACTGTATATTAAAACCTGTCGCCATCTACCCCGATCCGACCCGTATTAATGGCTATTTAATAATGAACGAAGTCGTGAATACCGATGGAACTCCTCACGAATCTAATGCGAGAGCCACCATTGATGATGATGATAATGATTTCTGGTTCGGCTTTGAGCAAGAGTACTTTATTATGGATGTACATACACAACTACCACTAGGCTTCCCTATTGGAGGCTACCCTGGCCCACAAGGTATGTATTACTGTTCAGTAGGCGGAAAAAATACATGGGGCAGAGATTTGGTCGAAGAACACGCTAATTTATGTATAGACGCAGGGCTTAATTTTGAAGGAATCAATCAAGAAGTTGCTGCCGGACAGTGGGAATATCAGTTGTTTGCTGTAGGAGCAAAGAAAGCAGGAGACGAAATTTGGATTTCAAGATATTTATTGGATCGTTTATCTGAAAACTATGGGCAATATATCGAATACCATCCTAAACCCATCAAAGGAGATTGGAACGGTTCAGGTATGCATGCGAATTTCTCTAATACTACACTAAGAACTTGTGGTGATAAAGCCGTTTACGATAAAATATGTGAAGCCTTTAGACCTGTTGTTGCCGAACATATTGCCGTTTATGGTGAATTTAACGACCAGCGCTTGACCGGCTTGCATGAAACTGCAGCCATCACCGATTTCACCTATGGGGTTTCGGATCGCGGAGCTTCAATCAGAATTCCTATTATTACCGTTCAAAAAGGATGGAAAGGTTGGCTAGAAGACAGAAGACCTGCTTCTAACGCAGATCCCTATAAAGTTGCTGGAAGAATAATCAAAACCATAAAATCTGCCAACGTATAAAAGACGAAGGATTAGTTAATTGTTGTGAAGCACCTAAAAGCCGCCAAGGAAAACCTAGGCGGCTTTTATTGTATCTATCGTAAAATACAGAAATGCAGCATAGCTTGCCAACAGAACAATACCATCACGCCAATCCAAACGCATACCTTTTGGAATAAACACTAGCGGAAGAATCAAAAACGAAATACCCAACATCCAAAAAATATCATTCGACAAGAGGCCTTCATCCATAACCTTTATTGGCGTAATTATTGACGTAATACCCAGTACGGCCAAAATATTAAATATATTTGAACCTATTAAATTTCCTAAAGAAATAGCCTTCTCTTTTTTAATGACTGCAATGATAGAAGCTGCAAGCTCAGGAATACTAGTACCCACAGAAACTACCGTTACCGCAATAATACGCTCGCTAACTCCATAGGCCTTAGCCATATCAATCGCACCATCGATAAGCAATACAGAACCTCCCCAAAGCGCCACCCCACCAAGACCCAAAAACAATACCGTTTTATAGAGCGGTAAGGGCACATCATCTTCAGGCAACTCATCGACCACAGCGGTTTTTTGAAAACGAAGTAGGTATATTAAAAAGCAAAAAAGAGCGGTCAGCATAATAATACCCTCATACTGTTGTAACTCTCCATCAAAGAAAATAAAGACAAAAAACAACATAGAAGCTGCTATCATTACGGGCCAATCAGTCGTATAAAAACTTTTTTTAACATCTATATTACCTAAAATAACCGTGATCCCCAGTACTAATCCCAGATTTGCGATATTAGATCCAACCACATTGCCCAATGCCAGATCTGGAGACCCCATTAAGGCCGACTTTATACTTACTATCAGTTCTGGCGCCGAGGTAGCAAAAGAAACCACCGTCATACCAATAACTATTTTGGGGATATTTAAACGCAGTGACAAGGCAACGGCAGCTTTTAAGAGCCAATTACCTCCCATAATGAGTAAAACTAATCCAAGGACAATAAATACGATATTTTGCATTAATTAAGCTTTCAGCAAATATAAATGAAGATTTCTTTAGAAAAGAAATTGAAGACCTTCTATATACATTCACTAAAAAAATAGTTAAATAACTATTAAAATAGTTGTTTAACTATAAAAGCAGTAGTATTTTTATTGAAAATTAAAGCGGCATGCAAAAACTAACGAACAAAGAAGAGGAGATTATGAAAATCATATGGCAGCTTGAAAAAGCTTTTGTTAAAGAAATATTGTCAAAGATTAAAGATGATAAGCCTCACTACAATACATTATCAACCATTGTTCGCAAGCTAGAGGACAAAAAATATGTCGACCATGAGGCATTTGGAAATACACACCGCTACTTTCCCGTAATCTCCAAAGAAACCTACAGGAAAAAATTCATCAATTCGACTATCTCGGATTATTACGATAATTCTTATAAAAGTTTGGTTTCCTTTTTTGCAAAGGAAGAAAAAATATCAGTTGAAGATTTAAAAGAAATTATTGACTTTATTGAGAAAAAGAAATAAATGGACACTATATTAATTCATCTTATAAAATCTTCTGGGATTGCGCTTCTATTTCTAGTTTGCTATCATTTGTTCTTAAAAAAAGAAACTTTTTTTAATGCGAATCGTTGGTTTCTTCTAAGCGGACTATTGGTTTCATTTGTATTGCCATTTATTACGCTTACTAATGAAGTTTTTATTACTTCATATCCCATTTTTGAAACTACCGAAAACACAGTACCTATTACAACTACTTCTAAACAATTTAATTGGATATTCTTCTTATTATTATCTATTTATATCTTTGGTGCCGTTCTTTTTATCGTAAAATTATTAATTCAGTTTACAGCAATACACAGGTTGATTAAGGCCACACAAATTCAGAAAAAGGATGACTTTTACCTTGTTAACACCTCAAAAAACACTGCGCCTTTTTCATTTTTCAAATACATTTTTTATAACTCATCACAATTTAATACTGCAGAATTAAACTCAGTCTTAAGTCACGAAAAAGTACACGCCTGCCAATACCATTCTTTAGATATTCTTTTAATGGAGCTGCTTTTTATAACACAGTGGTTTAACCCAACTATATGGTGGTATAAAAAAAGTATGAAGCAAAATTTGGAGTTCCTAGCCGATGCCAAAGCTTGTTCAAAAACAACAGAAAAAAAATTTTACCAGTATTTAATGCTTAAACAAGCAGTAGGCATCCACAGCTCATCAATCGTAAATCCATTTTATAATTCATTAATCAAAAAACGAATCGTTATGTTAAATCAAAAGCAATCAAAAAAAAGTAATCTATTTAAAATGTTGTTCGTACTACCTGTATTAGCACTTTTTTTAGTGAGTTTTAATACCGAAACTGTTTATGTTCTGTATCCTAATGAAACAAAATATATAGCAGAAAAAGAAAAAATCATAGAAGTGATTATCACCAAAGACACTTCAGACAATGCGCTTTTAGAAATAAAAAATACAATGACAAAAGAGGGTGTAGACTTCTCTTACACAGTGGTACATAATAAGAAAGGCGAAATCATTGACATATCAATACAAATTAATGCAGATAAGAATGCGAACTCTTACAACGCAAATTCTGAGGCCCCTATTAGAACAATTCTTATAGTTATTGATGAAGATAAGAATATATCAATAGGGAATGAAAATGCTTTTGATAGAAAAACAATCATTAGCAAGCATAGTGATAACAACGGTAACAGTTACCGCCTTACTATCAGCGAGGACGATGACAAAAGTAATAGCACTATACAGATTCAATCTACCAACAACAAACATCAAACTATTGAAATTGAGAATGTAAACGGTACGGAAACTATTAAAATCAATGGCAAAGTTATTACAAAACAAGAATTTAATAAAATGAAAATAAGAGGTGTATCTATTATTTCTGATGAAGTTGATGATGTTGACGAAAATAAAAAACCTCAGTTCATTGTTGATGGAAAAAAAGTATCTAATAAAGAGTTTGAAAAATTAAAACCAGACAATATTGAATCCATATCTGTTTTAAAAGGAGAGGCTGCCATTAAAAAATATGGTGAAAAAGCTAAAAATGGTGTGATTGAAATAACAACCAAAAAGAAGTAAGACATATTTTAATCAACAATCTCGACCTAAGGGCACGAGGTATGCTTTCGAAAAAGCATTTTTTTATTCCGAGGCAAGCCTGCCTACCGCAGACAGGCCTGCCTGCAGTAGGCAGGTTAAACCCTCAATGAGGGATTAAAGAGTCAAAAATGAATGCGCCGACCTTTTTTAGGTCGGTTTTTTTATACATATCTTATTATATTTGTAAAAACCAAAAGATGAAAAAAACCTTTTTTAAATTTTTGGCCAAGTTGAACAAGTATACCCTTCGCTCCTATTCTAAAAAACAATTGGACCTCTCCAAAGCTTCTAAACTTCAGATGGCGATAATTGGTTGGCGCTATTTTGTGACCACCAATGCCTTAGATTAATAAGCTGAGTTCGAACTTAGCTTAATAGTGTAATAACGATCTTATCTCATATTCTTTCAATTTTTCTGCTCCCTTAAGAAAATCTAATTCGATTAAAAAATTGCACTGCACAATTTCTCCGCCCAATTTTTCGATCAATTCACAAACTGCATGGGCAGTACCACCGGTAGCGAGAACATCATCATGAATCAAGACCTTATCGCCCTTGCTTATGGCATCACTATGAATTTCTAGGGTGTCGGTGCCATATTCTAGATTATAAGTTTGGCTAATTTTATCTCCAGGTAATTTCCCCGCCTTTCGTACAGGAATAAAACCCGCTTCTAATTTGGTTGCCAAAAGAGCTCCGAAAAAGAAACCTCGACTTTCCATGCTTACCACTTTATCAATTTTATGATTCTCAACCATTTGGAGCAAGGCGATAGTGGTTGCCTTTAAAGCAGCAGCATCTTTTAAAAGGGGGGTAATATCCTTGAATACAATGCCGTCAGAAGGAAAATTCTCAATGTCTCGAATAAAAGTTCTCAAATCCATATAATTTGATCGATGTTAGTTTGTTGTTATATGTAAAAATAAATATATTTGCAACCGTTTTCAAGGAAACAAAAAAAAACTCTTAGCGCAAGCGAACAGCGCATCTGATTATTACTCAGAAAGAGAATCAACGAATTAAAAAGTATACTTATTGGCCCTGTGGCGCAACTGGATAGCGCATCTGACTACGAATCAGAAGGTTACAAGTTCGAATCTTGTCAGGGTCACGAATAAAACGAAAACCTGTGTGTAAAATCAAGTTCACTTGAATTTTTAAACACAGGTTTTTGATTTTCAAAGCGGAGCTTTATCAAGAAAACCGAAGGTAATCTTTACAGGGTCACCTTATAATCAGGTAGTTATATATCTTTATAACTGCCTTTTTATTTTGGCAGCGTGCTTTTAGCGTGCTAAATTTATATTTATTGTTTCAAACTTTCCCTGTTTTACCAAAAAAACATAAGCTGTACATTGGAGTATTTTATGGTTAAATCTCAATGCCTTCTAATGATACCCCAATTATTAGGACAGTTAACAGTCCAATTTAAGTTCTGATTTATATTCATTATACTGCTTTTCGTTGTTTAATCAAATACCTTGATGTCTTCTTTCATTGTTATAGTAGTTAAAGTACCATTCACATTGTTTGTATAAATCGATACCAGAACTGGGAGGGTTTAAATAGATACTTTCGTATTTAACACTTCTCCAGAGGCGTTCTATGAATACATTCTTAAGAATGGTCACATGGTTCTATAGAAATTTTGAATTGACATCTAGTCTTTCTTCCCCCTATCCATAAAAAAAAGCGACCGTCAGGGCGCAAAATCCAATAACAGAATCATTCTGATATATTTTACAACTACAGTCCCTCACCCTTGTATTTAGAATAATCGGTCAGTTCATCCTTGAACCCATTGTAAACCTCCTCTTGTCCTTTGCCTCGGTTGCCTAATAAGGAGCTGATGGCATAAACGCCTTTTCTCAGTAAGCGGTTTTGTTGAATGCTAAATTGCCTTTTGAACGCTTCATCCATACTTTTCCGAAGTCCGTTTTCCATATGGTGTTGTGTAAGTTTCTGTCTGCTTCCCTTAAAATAAAACTCTTTAAAAGGGGAAGCTCATGTGCTGCATCACGTTCGCTAGCAAAACCTAAAAACCAATTGCTTTGAATTTTATTAACTTAGGTGCGAGACAGGAAATCTCACGAATTTTTCAGACAGCACTAAATTCAGATACTGTAATCAAAGTTCAAATAAAGGATGAATATAGATTTGCAAAAGAAAATTATCGAAGTTTGTGATAGTAAGATATTATCAAAGGGCGAAAATGTAGGTTTATCTTTTTACGCGTTTTTCAAGAACAAAAATGATAACCCAGAACTTTTAATGGAGATGGCGAAATGGTGGATTATGGATAATGAGCTAGATCATTTCGAAAAAGCCGTGAAGATTAAAGAAATGGTAAAGTTCAAATAAAGGATAGTACGAATACGATTTATATAAATAAAACTATTAAGCATATTGACCCTATTGACCCTATTGACCCTATTGACCCCTGAATTAAAAATTTTATAAATAGCAACTAATACAATGAAACAATTTCTAAAAATTTTGATGGCCATACTTCTTTTTTCAAATTTTTCGTATGCACAAAAACAATCGAACAAGCTTAAGGTTATAACGTATAACATATGGAATGGTTTTGATTGGGGAAAAGATAATGTACGGCAAGAAAAGTTGATTTCATGGATAAAATCGCAACAGCCCGATGTAGTGGCTCTACAGGAATTATGTGGCTATACAGAAGAAAAATTAAAGAACCATGCCAGCAAATGGGGACATGAGTACACTGTTTTGCTTAAAACAACTGGCTACCCTGTTGGAATTACCTCAAACAAACCAATACTGCTAAAAGAAAAAATATTTGATGGCTTGCACCATGGAGCCTTACATTGTAAAACTTCTGGCATTGATTTTATGGTAATCCATCTGCATCCTGGAAGTTATATGAAAAGAAGAAAAGAGGCACGTATCCTTATAGAAAAATTAGAGAAAGTAAAAAAAGAGAATCCTAATTATATCCTATTGGGTGATTACAATGCGCATTCTCCCTTTGATGCCGATCTCTATGATTCGAATGGTTATTTTCTAAACAGATTACGTAAAGGTAATATTGACAAGCCGGAAACAGGAAATGTTTTTAATAAAAACCTTGACTATGCTGTGTTAAATTCATTTCTATCCCTTCCTTTAATTGATGTATGTCAGCCATTTACAAAAGGCATCAAAGAGAGAGGTTCTTTTCCCGGGAGAGTGCTTGGTCCAATAAACAAGGAAACAACAGTGCAATTGGTATCGCGTCTAGAACGCATTGATTATATTCTTGCATCACCTGAATTGGCTAAGAGGTGTATTAATTCCAAAGTTGCTAATAAGAAAGAAAATTGGTTCCTGTCCGATCACTATCCCGCTATAGCAGAATTTGATATGGATTGAGAGACTGTTTTGATCTTTTTCCGTTGATTCTAACTTGTTTTGTCGTTCCTGTATAGGTGGGAATTCATTTCTGTCAGGAATTACAGATTATATAAGGGCAAATAGTTTCTTTTTAAACAGAATATAGACCACCTGATAAAATTTATATGAAAAAAAACAATGAAACTCCAAAAAGACACCTTAAATCTAATAGTTTTAGTATTCCTGACTTTCGGATTATGTGCTTGCGGCCATCAGAATAAAAAAAGGCCCAACATCCTGTTTATTTTAGTCGATGACTTGGGATATAATGATTTAGGCTATACCGGGAGCACGTTTTATGAAACACCAAATATAGACGAGTTGGCTTCGGAAGGAATGGTTTTCACCAATGCTTATGCGGCAAGTCCAATATGCTCACCATCCAGGGCATCTATTCTTAGTGGGAAATATCCGGCTAGATTACAGCTTACGGATTATATTCCAGGGAACAGGCATTGGGGGCCTCATAAGGACCAACGTCTCACATCAAAACCTTTTAAATTACAGCTAGATAGGGAAGAACTGACTATAGCAGAAGCACTGAGAAATTCCGGCTACAGCACTATGTTCGCTGGAAAATGGCATCTTGGAGAAGAAAGCGAATTTTATCCACAATACCAAGGCTTCGATATCAATATAGCCGGAAATAGCTCGGGACATCCGAATGGTGGTTATTTCTCTCCCTACAAGAATCCACAAATTATAGATGGTTATGAAGGTGAATACCTTACAGACAGGCTCACAGATGAAGTTATTCATTTCATTAATCAAAATAGTAAAGAACCCTTTTTGGCCTACCTTTCTTTTTATACGGTTCATTTACCTATGCAAGGGAAACCCGAAAAAATAAAAAAATACCAAAAGAAACTCTCCCGAATGTCGTATTCAGGAAATGAATTTGACAAAAATGAAGGAACATTTTACAAGAGTCATCAAAATATACCTACCTATGCTGCAATGGTCGAAAGTATGGATGAGAATGTAGGCCGGGTTCTTAAAGCTCTTGAAGAAAAAGGTATTGCCGACAATACCATCGTTATTTTCACTTCCGATAACGGAGGGATGTCAACTAGTAATCGTATCGATAATATCCCAACAAGCAACACCCCTTTACGAGCAGGCAAGGGATTCCTGTACGAAGGAGGAATCCGAGAACCTTTAATTATTCGTTATCCTAGGGGAATCAAAGCGTGCAGTACCAGTGACATACCCGTTACCGGCACTGATTTTTATCCTACTTTACTCGATTTGGCAAACATCGACCTTATATCCGAACAACATCAGGATGGTATAAGCCTAAAACCGATATTTGAAGGAAAGGACACGAAAGAACGTCCAATTTTCTGGCACTATCCCCATTATAGTGGTGGTTTGGGTGGAAAACCATCAGGGGCTGTCCGTTTCGGACATTATAAATTGATCGAATTCTACGAAGATATGAACGTAGAGTTGTACAATTTAAAAACGGATATTGGAGAAAACCAGAACTTATCTACAATAAAACCAGAAAAAACAGCTGAGTTGCTATCGTTATTACACAATTGGAGAAAAGAAACAAATGCGCAAATGCCCTTTCAAAATCCTCATTTTAAAAAATCTGAAGAAAAAAAGAAACTAAAATGAAAAACACAGTATTATTGATTATCGCTATCTTCCTTATATCCTGCACAAAAAAGGATCATAATCCCAATATTTCCTTTGGAGAACATGATTTAGTAAATAAAACACTTGCAAAAAGTTGGGATGAAGGTATTCCGTTAGGAAATGGTATTATAGGTTCACTTGTTTGGCAAAAAGAAAATCATTTAAGAATATCATTGGATAGGGTAGATTTATGGGATCTACGCCCGATGGAAAACCTAAATACCCCGGATTATAAATTTTCATGGGTCTACGAACAGTGGAAAAACGATAATTATAAAGAAGTTCAAAACAGATTTGACGTTCCGTACGACAACTCCCCCGCTCCCTCTAAAATTCCTGGTGCCGCCCTCGAATTCGACATTAAAGATTTCGGAAAAGTAACCTCATCAAAATTATCGATTACAGATGCTATATGCGAAATAAAGTGGGAAAAAGGAATTGAATTCAGTTCTTTTGTCCATGCTTCAGACCAGGTCGGTTGGTTTAAATTTAAGGGTGTATCCAAAAAATTTAAACCGGTACTTATACCTCCCTCATACAATACCAAAAGTAATAATACCGTTGAAAATCCAGTTACAGGACAGGACCTAAGGCGTTTGGGTTACCCCAAAGGTGTTATTGCTGAAGAAAATAATAAT
Source organism: Flavobacteriaceae bacterium (assembly GCA_045046905.1). Lineage (GTDB taxonomy): Bacteria > Bacteroidota > Bacteroidia > Flavobacteriales > Flavobacteriaceae > JASFYU01. The sequence continues at coordinate 22,459 of JASFYU010000159.1, forward strand.
ATCACCTATACTCAAGAGGGTTGGGGTGGATTTAAATATCAAGTTCATGTTTCATGGGTGCAAAATGGCACTTTTTTAGAAGGATGTTGGAGTATCAGCTCTGAGTTTCCAGCGTGGGAGAAGACACCAAAGGCAAAGGAATTGGTTCGTCTCAATTTAAAAAATGGATTTACAAGTTCATTTAATTTTCATAGAAAATGGTGGGCTAATTACTGGGGGAAATCATCCATTGAAATTCCTGACCCCTTACTTGAAAAACAATGGTATTTAGAGCAATACAAATTTGGTTCCGCCGCGCGAGATAACGCGCCGCCAATTTCATTACAGGCCGTTTGGACAGCTGATAATGGTAAGTTACCTCCATGGAAAGGGGATTTTCACCATGATTTAAACACACAGTTAAGTTACTGGCCAGCATATGCTGGAAATCACCTCGATTTGGAAAATGGTTATTTAGAATGGTTGCTGAAATATAAAGATACTTTTAAAAAATATACTAAGGACTATTATGAAGTTGAGGGTCTGGCAGTTCCAGGGGTAACTACGCTTACTGGAGAGCCTATGGGAGGGTGGATCCAATATGCTTTTGGTCCAACTGTTTCCGGCTGGCTTAGCCAACACTTTTACTTGCATTGGCGTTATTCCATGGACAAAGAATTTCTAGAGGAAAAAGCATATCCCTGGATAAGCGATGTTGCCGTATTTTTTGATGAAATTTCTATAAGGGATAAAAATGGATCAAGGAAATTACCCATTAGCGCAAGCCCTGAAACGCATAATAACTCAAGAGAAGCCTGGTTTGAAGATACAACTAATTTTGATCTTGCCGCTATTCGTTGGACCTATGAAAAGGCGGCTGAATTAGCCTTAGAATTAGGGAAGACCGAAGACGCAAAAAAGTGGCAAAGCATGCTGAACGAATGGCCCAATTTTGCAATTGATAATGAAGAAGGTCTAATGTTAGCTCCAAATCATCATTATGCGGAATCACACCGTCATTTTTCTCACTTGATGGCAATTCACCCGTTTGGGCTTATTGATTATTCAAATGGAGAAGAACATCAAAAGATTATTGACCAAACGATCGATAACCTTTTAATGAAAGGCTCAGATTGGTGGGTCGGATACTCCTTCAGTTGGCTTGGAAACATACAAGCACGAGCTTTTGATGGTGAGGGAGCTGCCAAAACGCTCCGGATTTTCGCTGAAAATTTTTGCTTGCCAAATAGTTTCCATGTTAACGGAGAACAGCATGACAGAGGGTTTTCAAAGTTTAAATACAGACCCTTTACATTGGAGGGGAATTTTGCCTTTGCCTCTGGAATCCAGGAAATGTTGATTCAAAGTCATACCGGTATCGTACATGTATTCCCTGCAATTCCAAAATCATGGAAAACTTTAAGTTTTGACCGATTACGTACTGAAGGGGCATTTATTATTTCTGCAAAAAAGGAAAATGGCCAGGTTACAAGCGTACACATCCATGCAGAAAAAGGAGGGATATTAAAACTGAAAAATCCGTTTGAAGATAATTCGTTTACAACAAATTCAGCATACGAAACCAACGAAAATATTTTAATTATCTCAACAGAGGTTGGACAAAAAATAGAATTCGTAAAAAAGAATTAAGTTTTAAAAAATATTCTCAATGAAAAAAGTAATTAGTATCCTTTGTATGGTTTTTAGTTTCACAAGCTACGGTCAACATAAACATATTGACGTATTTCTTATTGGCGGTCAATCAAATGCTACCGGGCAAGGCTATATAAAAAACATCCCTGAAAATTTTAAAGTGGATAAGTCGGTTCGTTTTTTTTATTCCAAATGGATAAAAGGGGGAAGTGAACCAATGCTGTGGTCCCCTTTATGCCAGGCATCTGAAACCCCGGATAAGTTCGGGGTAGAATTAAGTCTGGGAACCACTTTACACCAACTATATCCAAAAAAGAAAATAGCCATCATTAAACATGCACTTTCCGGGTCGAACCTTTATAAACAATGGAATCCGGGGAAAAGCAAAAGAGATGCCGTAAATTTTGGTCAGGAATATAAGAAGTTCATTCATACTGTTGAAGAGGGCATGCAGAAATTACGTGAAGCAGGGTATCGACCTGTTATTCGAGCCATGGTTTGGCAACAGGGAGAAGGGGATGCACGTGATATTGCAGGGTTAAAAAATTCCAGTGAATATGGAGAAAATCTGAATCATTTTATCCATAGGTTGAGAAAGCAATTAAAAGCAAAAAAAATGCTATTCATTTACGGCTACGTCATTCCTGTACCACTACCCAGATTCACTGGCCGAAATGAAGTACGTGATGCACAAAAAAAGATAGACCAGAACTCTGGTGACAAACTTTCAGTGAAGAGAGCCTTTGTAATCGCAACTGATGACCTGCCCCTGCGGGGCGACGAATTAAATTCTCCGCATCCAAATGATGTTGTTCATTTTAATACTATGGGAATATTGGAATTGGGCAAGCGATTTGCCATTAAAATATACGAAGAGACAAGGAAAAAATAACATCCCTCTTGATAAGATATTATCAAACTAAAGATAAAAAAATGGTAAAACGAATAATAGTCCTGCATTTTCTTTTAATAGGGGTATTCCTAAACGTACAGGGGCAAAATACGGGGAAAGAATCGGTCAAAACCTTTGCTGACCATTGGGAATTTGTAGGCATTGCGGTCGAAGAGCCCGGATACACCATTTGGGGAACCTCACCAGTTATGGGCGATGATGGCAAGGTACACCTATTCGTGGCCCGATGGCCATGCGAACTGAAGGTCGATCCAGGATGGCGCTCCCATAGTGAGATCGCACATTATGTAAGTGATAGCCCCGAAGGCCCTTTTACTTTTTCGGATATTGCCATAAAGGGCACGGGAAAGGACACATGGGACAAATATGGTGCTCACAACCCGACCGTTCATAAAATTGGTGATACCTATGTATTATTATATATTGCAAATACCGATTTTAAACAACCGCCCCATCCGGCCAACCAGAATATTGGAATGGCCATCTCCAAATCGCCTTACGGGCCATGGGAAAAAACGGGCCAGGCTGGATTGATCCTTAAAACACCGGAGAATGAAAATTATTGGAACCACAACGCGACCAATGGTGTAAATAATCCTGCATTGTTACAGCATCCCGACGGAGGGTTTTTTCTGTATTTTAAATCAGAAAAATCAAAAATGGGACTCGCAATAGCTGAAAATCTGGAAGGGCCATATGTTCAGATGCCATTTCCAGTGACCAAAAACGACCAGACCATTGAAGATGGATATGCCTTTATGTATAAGGGTGAATTTGCCTTGTTAACAACGGACAACCATGGAATTATCGAGTCGGGCGGAGGTATACTATGGACCTCGGAAAATGGCATGCAATTTAACACCTACGAAAAAGGGTTTAACAGGATAAATGCCTATACGGATGTCGACATGTCGAAAATAGCGGTTCATTACGGCCCAAAAAACAGGGGTTATACAAAATTTGAACGACCACAGATACTGCTGATAGATGGAAAACCGAAATACCTTTATGTTCCTTCGGGAACCAATATTTATGGTAAAGATTGCACCGTAAGCTATATTTTGAAATTTAAATAAATACAGACATAAAAATGAAGAATAAATTATTCTTACCAATAATCCTTCTGTTTTTTTTAACAACGATTATCAATGCTCAAAAAGAACCTAAAATCCCAATTCCAACAAAGGCTCAGTTAGCATGGCAAAACTCAGAACTTGTAGCAGTTTTTCACTACGACCTTCACGTATTCGACGGAAAAAAATACAACCAAAAAGAAAATAGAATTACACCTGCTCCAGACTACAATATTTTTAATCCTAAAAATTTGGACACGGATCAATGGGTAAGGTCTGCCAAAGCTATGGGGGCCAAAATAGCCATTCTTACCGCAACCCATGAAACTGGGTTTGCCTTGTATCAAAGTGATGTGAACCCTTATAGCTTGAAAGCCTTAAAATGGAGGGATGGAAAAGGGGATATTGTTCGTGATTTCGTCAATTCCTGTAAAAGATATGATGTATTGCCTGGAATCTACATTGGTATCCGTTGGAACTCTTTTTATGGCATCCACAATTTCAAGGTTCAGGGAGATAATGAATTTACGGTAAATAGACAACAACATTACAACCGTATCTGTGAGGGTATGGTAAAAGAGTTATGCTCAAAATACGGGGACCTAGCTATTGTCTGGTTCGATGGTGGCGCCCATGGTCCGGAACAAGGAGGACCCGATGTACTTTCGATATTTGAAAAGTATCAGCCCAATGGCTTGTTCTATCACAATTTGCAACGATCGGATATTCGCTGGGGAGGCTCAGAATCGGGTACCGTACCCTACCCATGTTGGGGAACTTTCGCCCATGCCGCATGGTTTGATAAACGTGGGGACAATGAAGGATTTAAACCGATCAAATATGGTGATCCTACCGGTAAATATTATATGCCTGCAATGTCCGATGCACCATTGCGAGGTTATAATGGACGCCATGAATGGTTTTGGGAGCCTGAGGATGAGAAACACATTTTTCCCCTAAAAAACTTGATGCATATGTATAAAAACAGTGTGGGACACAATAGTTCGTTAATTCTCGGATTGACACCAAATGCAGAAGGGTTGATGCCCGAACCAGACGTCATTAGATTAAAAGAGTTTGGAGATGCGATCAAAGACCGATACTCGAATCCAATAGCCAAAACATCAGGAAAAGGGAAAAAAATCATGCTCAAGCTCAATAATAGAAAAAAAGTGAACCATTTAGTGCTCATGGAGAATATTGAGCAGGGAGAAAGAATACGGGAATTTAGTATTGAGGGTAAAACCACCCATGGATGGAAAACACTGGCAGAAGGCAGTTCCGTAGGACATAAATATATCGTTGAATTTAATGACGTGGAAGTTTCCGCTCTCAGACTTATTATTAAGCAAAGTATTGGAGAACCCATCATTCAAGAATTTTCGGTATATCATTCTCAAATAAACTAAGTAAGACCAGCCGTAATGTATGGTGAGTTAAAATATAGATTGAGACCGTTGCAAGGAGTTGTAAAATCTTGAGAGATTTCGTAACTTCTATGTATGAAATTAGTAAGCCAGCCGACATTAGCCGATAGTATATGTGATTTGCGTTCACGCAAAATAAAACAGACCTTTTTC
>JASFYU010000160.1:0-22115 GCA_045046905.1 Flavobacteriaceae bacterium
CTTTTTAGACAGCCTCCTTTGATTTTCTCATGACAATTGGGTGTATTCGTGCCGTAAGGCCTTTTTAAAAGTGGGCACTTGTTTTGCGATTGCCCTTTTTGTTCGCCCTATTGTTGTTTCGATAGCTCAGAACTTCAAGTGGTATCACTCAGTGCAAGCGCTATTGTCAATGGCAGCTTCCTCTACCTATTGGTCAGTTGAGAAAGTGAGTTGTGTGAAATAAGGTCGTGCAGTTCAAAATAGTCTTCCAGAATTGAGTGATAGGATTATTTATATCTCAAAAATCGACTTTGAGTCAGTTTTTATAGGCTTATATCTTCCATATCTGTTGTTGATAACTTAGGTGCTTAAAACGTACACTATTATCATATCTTATGGGGTATTGGTTATATTTGTCAGAATGCTAAATTTTTAATAAAACAACGTATAATCCTATGAGCGACGAAGCAAAAAAGAATGAATATTCTGCCGATAGTATTCAGGCGTTGGAAGGTATGGAGCATGTGCGCATGCGTCCTTCCATGTACATTGGTGATGTAGGGGTAAGGGGTTTGCACCATTTGGTGTATGAAGTGGTTGATAACTCGATAGATGAAGCAATGGGTGGCTATTGCGATACTATAAGTGTCATTATAAACGAGGATAATTCTATAACAACCAAAGATAATGGTAGGGGTATTCCAGTAGACCTTCATAAAAAAGAAGGTGTTTCCGCCTTAGAAGTGGTCATGACCAAGATTGGTGCAGGAGGTAAGTTTGATAAGGATTCCTATAAGGTATCTGGTGGTCTTCACGGGGTAGGGGTATCTGTAGTGAACGCTCTTTCTGACCATTTGACCGCAACAGTTTTCAGAGACGGCAAAATTTGGCAACAGGAATACAAGAGGGGGAAATCAGTCTACCCTGTAAAAAGCGTAGGGGAAACTGAGGAAAGGGGAACTGAAGTTACTTTTCATCCAGATGAAGTCATTTTTACCCAGACGATTGAATTTAGTTATGAGACACTTGCCAATAGAATGCGCGAACTTTCTTTCCTAAACAAAGGGCTTACCATTAGTATAATGGACAAGCGCCAGAAAGATAAGGACAGTGAGACGGGTTATGTTGGTGAGGCCTTCTGTTCCGAAGAGGGGTTAAAGGAGTTTATCGAGTTTCTCGATAGCAACCGGGAGCAGCTGATTAAGAACGTAATCTATATGGAAGGCGAAAAGAACAATATTCCCGTAGAGGTCGCCATGGTATACAATACCTCATATACTGAAAATTTACATTCGTATGTGAATAATATCAATACCCATGAAGGGGGTACTCATTTGTCTGGTTTCAGAAGGGGCTTGACTTCTACATTGAAGAAGTATGCAGATGCCTCGGGAATGTTAGATAAATTGAAATTCGAAGTTCAAGGAGATGACTTTAGAGAAGGCTTGACCGCCATTATATCTGTAAAAGTGGCCGAACCACAGTTCGAAGGTCAGACCAAGACAAAATTGGGCAATAGAGAGGTTTCTTCAGCTGTAAGCCAGTCCGTTTCAGAGATGTTGACCAATTATTTGGAAGAGCACCCAGACGATGCTAAAGTCATTGTACAAAAAGTAATTTTGGCCGCTCAGGCCCGTCATGCGGCAACCAAGGCCCGTGAAATGGTACAACGAAAGACGGTTATGAGTATCGGGGGGCTTCCTGGTAAGCTCTCGGATTGCTCCGAGCAGGATCCAACATTATGTGAGGTCTTTTTGGTCGAGGGAGATTCGGCAGGTGGTACGGCCAAACAAGGAAGAGATAGAAACTTTCAGGCGATTCTTCCGTTGCGAGGTAAAATCTTGAATGTTGAAAAGGCTATGACCCACCGCGTTTTTGAAAACGAGGAAATAAAAAATATTTATACCGCTTTAGGGGTCACCATAGGTACTGAAGAAGATAGTAAGGCCCTTAACCTTGAGAAACTGCGTTATCATAAGGTAGTGATTATGTGTGATGCCGATGTTGATGGTAGTCATATCGAGACCTTGATTTTGACATTTTTCTTTCGGTATATGAGAGAGTTGATAGAGGGTGGTCATGTGTATATCGCTACGCCGCCTTTATATTTGGTTAAAAAGGGAAGTAAAAAAAGGTATGCATGGTCTGATCAGGAACGTGATGAGATTGCCGCTAGCTATAGCGGTGGAGTAGGTATCCAACGTTATAAAGGACTTGGAGAAATGAATGCCGAACAACTGTGGGATACCACAATGAATCCTGATTTTAGGACCTTACGACAAATAACGATAGATAATGCCACTGAGGCAGATCGTGTTTTCTCTATGTTGATGGGTGATGAAGTGCCTCCACGAAGAGAATTTATTGAGAAAAATGCCGTTTATGCGAACATTGATGCATAGGAATTAGCACTTACACAACAAAAACCTGCACCGCCCGTGCAGGTTTTTTAGTTTTAGGGAAAATTTACATTATGAAAAGCGTATTTTTCCTACTTACTGCCCTTTATAGCCTTTTCGGGTCGGCACAATCGAATATTAATGAAGTATTGGCCGCCGGACTCAATGATGCCGAGCGTTTCACCAATGATTATTTTTCACCTGTTTCGGAAGGGGTCATGTATGGTATTTCTAGTGGTTGGTACAATACTGCCGATGCAAAACCATTGGGAGGTTTTGAGATTTCGGTTATAGCCAACATGTCTTCTTTTAAGAACAAGGCAGATAAAAAAGCTTTTGAATTCAATACCGCCGATTATCAAAACTTTCAATTGGTAGCAGGAGGAACTACTCAAATGGTTTCTACGGCTTTAGGGGATATTGAAGGTGTCGAGGTATTTATTGAAGGATCGGGAGGTGAAGATCGTATAGATTTCGAATTGCCAACAGGTTTGGCGTCCGAGAATATTAATTTTATTCCTACCGCTTATCTGCAAGCTAGTCTGGGTTTGATCAAGGGTACTGAGATTAAGGTTAGATTTTTGCCTAAGATCAATACAGATGATGTATCGGTCGGCTTATATGGTGTAGGTATTCAACATGATTTTACTAAACACTTACCGGCGGGTAAAATTTTGCCCATTGCCATATCGGCAGTTATAGGGTATACGCATTTAAGTGCTACCTATGACTTTGCGAACACCAGTATTATTGGGGGAGCGGATCAAAAAATCGATGTTAAAATGAATACTTGGGTGTTTCAAGCCGTAGTATCGACTAAGTTACCTATTATTAATTTTTATGGCGGTGTAGGTTACTTAACAGGAAAGTCGACTACCGATGTTTTAGGAGCCTATATAGTAGAGTCAGGACCATTTCAGCAGACGTATACGGATCCGTTCTCGGTGAAGAAAGATGCGAGCGGGGTCACTGCCAATATTGGAGCTAAATTAAAGCTCGGGTTTTTCAGGCTGCATGCCGATTATACCTTGGCCGCGTTCAATACTCTTTCAGTAGGGATCAATTTCGGGTTTAGATAATCTAAAATGTATCTATTAATCGCAGTGCGATAGCCATAAACTGGGTTTAATTCCCTGTCAATCTATAGTTATGGGGATGAAAAGGGAGTTCTTCGTACCCTTGGGTTCGAGAGGGTTTATTTTGAAATTATTCCCTCTTCGCCAGGGTATAGCCATCTCTATGCTCCAACATGGTTTCGTCATCCGCGGCTTTTAATGATACGATATCATCGGCACGCTCCAGTCCGGGGTATGAAATCGTATAAAGGCCATCTTCTTGTTTCCAACTAAAATCGGTCTTTATGGTTATGCTACCGTTTTCAATGGTATGATATCTTCCAAGGTAAGCATCGTTGAAAATCCATTCCTGCCTGACGGTTCGATTTTTGGCCGTACTAGTGGTAGTAGCAGATAGGTTAGACCATATGCCAATTATGGGGTCATTATTTTCGTTGATCCGAGAGCAATTGCTTAGCGATATGATTGCAACAATCGTTATAAATGAAAAGAACTTCTTCATTATGTAGGCTTTTTTGATTTGGGGTTTCGTGAAATTAACGCCCGATGCTGCATCGGTATTGCCAAAATTCGATGTATGGTACTATATTTTATTTTTCTTCGTTGAAGGGTCGTTTTTTTTAACAAAACATGAAATTCATCGATGTCTGAAGCCAAATTTATGGGGTATATTAAACTGATTTTTGTCATCTTTTTTTTCCTAAGAATGTGTACTTTTGAAGCATAAAAGAATCAACTGTTAAATCGAAAACATATGAAAGTTACCGTAGTAGGAGCAGGTGCTGTTGGCGCAAGTTGTGCGGAGTATATTGCTATCAAGAATTTCGCCTCTGAAGTCGTATTGCTTGACATTAAAGAAGGTTATGCGGAAGGCAAGGCAATGGATTTGATGCAAACCGCATCATTAAATGGTTTTGATACCAAAATCACGGGTACTACCGGAGATTATTCAAAAACAGCAGGAAGTGATATTGCTGTCATCACTTCAGGAATACCTCGTAAGCCGGGTATGACCCGTGAAGAATTGATAGGCATAAATGCAGGAATCGTAAAAACGGTATCCTCTAACTTATTGGAACATTCGCCAAATGTGATATTGATTGTAGTCAGTAATCCTATGGATACCATGGCCTATTTGGTGCACAAGACCACCAACTTGCCAAAGAGTAAGATTATAGGTATGGGTGGCGCTTTGGATAGTGCGCGTTTTAAATATCGTTTGGCTGAGGCCTTGGAGGCTCCTATTTCAGATGTAGATGGTATGGTAATCGGTGGCCATAGCGATACGGGTATGGTTCCGCTTGTTTCTCATGCCACGAGGAACAGTATAAAAGTTTCCGAATTCTTGTCCGAGGAAAGGCTGACTCAGGTTTCAGAAGATACCAAGGTCGGTGGGGCCACATTGACCAAGCTATTAGGAACAAGTGCATGGTACGCACCCGGGGCGGCCGTTTCCGCATTGGTACAGGCCATTGCCTGTGATCAAAAGAAAATGTTTCCATGCTCCGTATTATTAGAAGGAGAATATGGTTTGAACGACATTTGTATCGGCGTTCCTGTTATTTTAGGTAAGAATGGTATCGAAAAAATAGTCGATATTGAACTTAGCGGGGCTGAAAAGGCAAAAATGCAAGAAAGTGCTGCAGGTGTGGCAAAGACCAATGCATTGTTGACGTTGTAGTATAAAGTATAGATACCCTATAGTAATTGACAAGGGCATCCCGTTTTTTGACGGGATGCCCTTGTTTTACGAATACTCACAAAATAAATTGTCAATTCCTAGGGTAAATCATATATTTGCACGCTGCTGATAAAAGCATCTTTTAAATATTTTTTTAATAAACATAACAAATGCAAAACAAAGGACTTATAAAGCTTTTTGCTTTCTTGTTCGGACTGGTGAGTATCTACCAACTGTCCTACACTTTTATTACCAGTAAAGTAGAAAACGAGGCTGAAGTTTTTGCCGCAAGTCGTATTCAGGATACCGAGGATGGCTACATATCTAAACGAGAAGCTTTACAGGCTAGTTATTTAGATTCAATTGGCGGTAATTCTATTTTGGGATATACTAATTATAACGAAGCCAAGAAAAAAGAGCTGAACAAAGGTTTGGACCTTAAAGGTGGCATCAATGTTACACTTCAAATATCGGTTAAGGATATATTGAAGGGCCTGGCCAACAATACCAAGAATCCAATATTCCATAAGGCCTTGGCAGATGCCGATCAGGCTTCTAAGAACAGTGATGATACCTATATAGAATTATTTTTTGAAGCATTTGACAATATAAAGGGCGATACGAAATTAGCATCCCCTGATATTTTTGCGAATAAGGGACTTAGCGATGAGGTCAATTTTCAGATGGACGATGCTGAGGTTAAGCCGGTCATTCGAAGAAAAATCGACGAATCTATTATATCGGCATTTGAAGTATTGCGTGAGCGCATCGATGGTTTTGGGGTGACCCAACCAAACATTCAGCGTGAAGGCAACTCTGGGCGTATCATAGTAGAGCTTCCCGGTGCGAAAGATATAGCTCGAGCACAAGATTTATTATCGAGTACGGCCCAACTTGAATTTTGGGAAACCTATAAGCAAAGCAATCCTAGTTTCAGTACCTTTATTATTGCTGCAAACGAGAAATTGAAATCCTTAGTTGATACCAAGGTAAATGAGCCCGTAAAGGAAGAATCCGAAATAGATTCATTGCTTTCTGATGTGTCTTCGGATTCGTTGAATATTGCCAATCTAGTAAACCCTCTATTTGATTTATTGATTCCGGCCAGCCCTGGCGGTAATGCTATGTATAGAGCGGCTATCAAGGATACTGCAAAAGTAGGGGAATATTTGAGAATGCCTGAAATTCGTCGTTTATTACCTGCTGACATTCAATTCACAAAGTTTGTATGGGAACGCCCACCTTCTGAGGAGACCGAAGTGGTCGACCTTTATGCCTTGAAATCCAATAGAGATGGAATTCCAAGAATTAGCGGTGATGTAGTGAGTGATGCAAGGGATGATTTTGACCAGTTTGGTAAACCGGCGATTTCTATGACGATGAACACTAAAGGTGCTAAAGAATGGGAAAAGTTGACCGGTGACGCATATAATAATCAAACAGGAATCGCCATTGTCTTGGACAATAAAGTGTATACGGCCCCAGGGGTTTCGTCAGGCCCTATTTCTGGTGGGCGTTCAGAGATTACCGGAAACTTTACAGTGAACGAGGCCAAAGATATTTCAAACGTTTTAAGGGCTGGTAAACTGCCTGCCTCAGCTGAAATTATTCAATCCGAGATTGTTGGCCCATCGTTGGGGCAGGAAGCCGTTGACAGAGGTTTTATGTCTTTTATGATTGCCATGGCCATTGTATTGTTGTGGATGATTTTCTACTACGGCAAAGCAGGTATTTTTGCCGATATCGCATTGCTGTTGAATATCTTGTTGATTTTTGGAGTACTGACAAGTCTAAGTGCGGTATTGACCTTACCGGGAATAGCCGGTATTGTTTTGACCATAGGTATGTCAGTAGATGCGAACGTACTTATTTTTGAACGTATTAAAGAAGAATTAGCAAAAGGGAAAGGGAAGGCCCAGGCCGTATCAGACGGATTTAGTAATGCGCTGTCCTCAATTTTGGATGCCAATATTACCACCGGCCTTACGGCATTGATTTTATTTATATTTGGCTCGGGTCCTATTAAAGGATTTGCGACCACCTTATTGATCGGTATTGTTACCTCATTGTTTACCGCAATATTCATTGCTCGATTATTGGTAGATTGGTATGTCGGAGGTAAAGGGCGAAGATTAGATTTTTCTACCCCCATGACTAAAAACCTGTTCCGGAATTTAAGTGTTAAATTTTTGGCCAAGCGAAAGATCGCATACGTTTTCTCACTGATTTTGGTTGGTGTGGGTGTAGTCTCGTTATTGACCAATGGTCTGCAAGAAGGGGTCGATTTTGTTGGTGGGCGTTCCTATCAAGTACGGTTTGTTCAAGAAGTCAACCCTTCGGAGATTGCATCAGAATTGAATATTGTATTTGGTAGTGGTACCAATGTGAAGACCTTTGGCGAGTCGAACCAAATAAAAATAACCACTGCCTATAAAGTTGATGTGGAAGGTGTTGAAGTGGATAATGAGATTCAGGATAAACTATTTATCTCGCTACAGAAGTATTTGCCCGACGGAATCACTAAGGCTGATTTTATGGTGGGTAGTGGAGAGAAATCAATAGGTATCATGCAATCGGTGAAAGTAGGGCCGACCATCGCTGATGATATTAAGAAGAATGCCTTCCTTGCTATTATTGGATCCTTGGCGGTAGTGTTTTTATACATCTTATTGCGTTTTAGAAGGTGGCAATTTTCACTGGGAGCCGTTGTTGCGGTTTTCCATGATGTTATGATTGTACTGGGCGTGTTCTCTATCTTCGGTAAAATAATGCCTTTTAATATGGAAATTGATCAGGCGTTTATTGCGGCAATACTCACGGTAATTGGTTATTCATTGAATGATACCGTGGTAGTTTTTGACCGTATTCGTGAAATTGTGGGTGAGAAAGGATGGCGCTCCGGTGAAAATGTAGATCTGGCCTTGAGTAGTACCCTGAGTAGAACCTTGAATACCTCATTGACTACCTTGGTGGTATTGTTGTCTATATTCACATTCGGTGGCGAATCGCTAAGAGGATTTATGTTCGCGATGATTATCGGTATTATTGTAGGTACCTATTCATCATTGTTTATAGCTACGCCGGTGATGTTCGATTTCTTGAAGAAGAGTGTAAAATCAGGTGATGAAGAATAATTAAAAAATATATTTCGATTTAATAAAAAAGGCCCTCTAAGAGGGCCTTTTTTTATGTCTTTTCGAGGCACGGAGCACTAGGATAACAACAAATAGATTACTTCGCTTTGCGCGTAAAAACGGTTAGAATATACTATTCTTGTGGGGAGAGGAGGGTAACCCTGACGACAGCCTATTGCAGCTAAGTTTGCCTTGAGGTGGTTCCGACCGATCCTTTGTCGGTCATCTGTAATTCGTATGTTGATTTTGGTTTCAATCCTGGCTCTTTACGATGTGATACGAATATAATGGCCGTTTCACTTTCTGCTGCGAATTTATTGACCAAGTCCGTGAAGAGTAAGGCGCTCTTATCGTCGAGACCTGTAGTAGGCTCATCTAAGATTAGAAGAATGGGATGCTTTATCATCGCCCTGACACACATTATAAGTCGTTTCTGCCCCATGCTAAGGTCATGGTAAAGCGAATTTTTTAAATGCCACATTTGTATTAATATAAGCCATTTCTTTGATAATCGCAGCTGTATTTCCGTAGCCTGTGCATATAGTCCGATTGAGTCGTTGAGGCCTGATATGATCATGTTTTCAACCGAGTGATAGCCCGTAAATTTATCGGTCATTGAAGAGGTGAAATAGCCTATACTCTTTTTAATGTCCCATACGCTTTCACCGCTACCTTTCTTTTGTCCGAAAATATAGAGATCCTGTCCGTAGCCCTTTGGGTTTTCGCCTGTTATCATGGAAAGAATCGTAGTTTTTCCACTGCCATTTTTACCTTTCAGCTCCCAAAAATCACCTTTTTGAATTGTCCAATCAATATTTTTCAAGATGGGTCTTTCCAAATAGGAAACATTGACCTTTCTAAGTTCGACAAGAACGGGGCCTTTAAAGTCAAGCCGTTGAAGGGGCGGCGGCACATTGTTCTGAAAAGGCAGGCCACCCTCAAAGCCCATGCTAGGGCTAGCTTCATCATAAAATCGTAAAATCTTGTTGTCAAGTTTGGCAAAAGTATTTATAAAAGGAAGCAGGTCTGACTTTCTACTGATGATCTGTATGATGAAAGTGTTGGTTGCAATGTGTTGTAGCCCTTGTTTTAATTCTTCTTGCGAATCGGTATCCAAATTATCAAAAGGGTTGTCCAAAATAAGATATTCAGGATTGCTTTGCAGCATATGTTTTAGTAGAGCCTTTTTCTGTTCGCCGCTCGACATTGTTTTCAGGCTTTGAACGGTGTCGGTGGTAAGGGTCTTTGCCCCATGTCGCTCTTCTTGGTCAATGTACTCTTCCAAGGCTAGTTTGGAGAATAATGCGCCCTGTAGCCCTTGAATATCTTCAAACCCCTGTACCGTGGTATCCGAAAGAAGTTTTTTGATAATATGACGTTTGTCAGAGGTGTTGTCAATGAAAATGACCCAATGATTTCTTGTCATAACTCAATTCTATAGATATGTACCGGATTATTAAGAAATGTGCTTGTTTTGCTCCAATGCATTCCATTGTTCAAAGCAACTTTTTGAGAGGGAATATTATCAATATGGATGATGGATATTAAGGATTTTGCCAAATTGTTTTCCATTGCAAAGGTCTTGCATTTTTTAGCGGCCTCGGTGGCGTATCCTTGTTTCCAATAGTTAGGAAGAATCGAATAGCCTATCTCTAGCTCTTGAAGCTTATCTACCTCTTGGATAAGCAGGCCGCATTGACCTATAAGCAGACCTGAATCTTTATGAACCAAGGCGTTCAAGCCGCCTAGATGACTGTTATAGCGATGAAAGGCATTGTCGAACCATTCTTGGCATTCACTTTCGGGGTTTTTGGGCGATGGCCCTTCCCAAAACTCAGAAGTTCTCTTGTCTTGATGAAAAGGGAGCCAAGCGTCAAAATCGGACTGTTCTAATTTCCTAAAAGAGAGTCGTTTCGAAGTTTCGCCATCCAGTAGAAGATGTTTCATAGTATGTTATTGCTTGACGAATTCAATTTTGTCTCCGACTTTCAATGCCCATTTTTCGGATAGGCCTGCATTGACCTCCAAAGCATATTTGACTGGTATATTCGAGGGCAGCGAAGTTTCATCGAAAGGTTTTGTATTTTTCTGAAAACTGCCAATCGTTAGGTCGTCTTTTATGAAAATAATATCCAATGGAAATTCGGTATTCTTCATATGAAAATAATGCTGTCGCACGTCTAAGATGAAGAGCATTCCCTGTTTTATTTCCATCCCCTTTCTGTACATCAATCCAGTTTCGGTTTCATATGTGCTTTCAGCGATTTCAATATCTATAGAAACTAGAACAGTATCAGTCTCTGCCTTAAAGATGGTCAGCATACCTTCTTTTTTGAAGGTGATGGGTGCTGTTTTAATGACTTTGGTAGTTGTTTCCTTGCACGAACCTGCCATTAATAGCCCTATACCGAAAACAGTAAGAAAGACGATTCTCTTCATTTAATGTAATTTTCCTAACTCCTAACTCCTAACTCCTTTTTCAGATCTAAACATAAAATAGAGTCCGATCAATATAAAGGGTATGCTCAACCACTGGCCCGTTGATAGTAGGCCCAATGACTCCTCGAATCCGCCTTGACTCTTTTTTACGAATTCTACAAAAAATCGTATGATCCACAATAGCACCAAAAAGAGGCCGAAAAGATAGCCGGGTTTATTCGTTTTATCTGTTTTCCAATAGAGGTGGTACAAAATCAAAAACACAAAAAAGTAACATACCGCCTCGTATAATTGAGCTGGGTGCCGATAGGGTATCTGTGCTAAATATTCAGAAAACTGTGCCTTATTGGCGATAGCGTCATATGCAGCGTTGACTGTTTCTTCTCCGGTTATGCGTAAGGCTTGGGCGGGGTGCATATCATCGGAATCACGAATGAACTTGGTGGCGAAAATAAAGGATTCGTCGGTTATTTTTCCGTTGATTTCGGAGTTGAAAAAATTACCTAGACGTACGCAAAAGGCTCCTATAGCGGCAGGAATCGCAATACGGTCTAATACCCAAAGTAATTTAAACTTAGGATGTTTTCGAATATACAGATACATGCCTATGATAACGCCAATGGTGGCTCCATGACTTGCAAGGCCTGTAAAACCGGTAAATTCATAACCATTGATGAAGCCAAAAAGAACGCCATCCACACTTTCGCGTATAGGAAGTAGTATTTCGGCGACATGGGTTTTGTAGTAGGCCCAATCATAGAAAATAACATGGCCCAACCGAGCACCCAACATAGTAGCTAAAACGGTATGAATAAAGAGCGAATCTAATTCTTCGACTGATTTTTTCTCGGCAGTAAAAATTCGTTTCATGATGTACCACCCAAGTGCAAAAGCAACAATCCACAACAAGTTGTAATATTTTATTTGAATGAATCCTAGTTTGAACAAGGTTTCGTCTGGATTCCAAATAATGCCTAAAAAGTACATAGTGGTTATTTTGAAGGCTAAGATAAAAAATAGAAACTAGACCGTTAGGGTATTGAAAAAAGAAAATGGAAGTATATGATTAGGCCTGTAACGAAGGTGCCGTTTTTTTGTTTTTAAGGTACTGGGCCATAACCCTTTCCGCCCCAAGGGTTACAGCTAATAATTCTTTTTAATGATAACCACCCGCCTTTAAAAAGACCATGTTTTTGTAGCGCTTCCAGGGTATACTGTGAACAGGTTGGAGAATAGCGACAGCTTGCTGGGGTGTATGGCGAGATGGCATACTGATAAAATTTCACCAAAAGAATAAAAGGTGCGGTCAGTATTTTTTTTAAGGAGCTTGTCAAAGGTTCTGGTTTGTTATAAGCTTTAAAATTACAATAATTATAAAGGCAGTTGCCTTGCTAAGGTGAAAAAGAGGCTCTAAGAATGGTTAAATTGATTTTATAATAATTTACTGCCGTTTATGAATACAGGGTTTGACCTTAAAAAAAGTCAAACCCTGTACTTTAAGTAAAGTGTTTTTTGTTTTATAAATGTCGACTATTCAAAATCGGCATCGGAAAAATCTTTGTTGATTATGGCCTCGAGCAATTTGCTTTCAATATGCTGTGGTCCTATCATGGTGCTTTTTATTGAGGGGAACAAAGTACCATCTACTTCGACGTAGTCTTTTAAAATAGTTTCCTGATTTTGTGTTTGTCCGCCAGTCTTGATAACGGCAGCTTCTTTTAGTTTGAGGCCAGATTCAACATCATAATAATAGCTTGCCTTAATGCTTTTGCCCGGTACTTCGATGATATAGGTGTTCTTACCATCGATTTCTTCTGTGCCCATAAGCTTAGCCTCTGTATTGGCTGCGATACCATGTTCGACAAAAATTCCTAATGAGCCCTTTAGGTCTAGCGCCATTTCAGGGGGCATCGGAATTTTATTTCCACCTTGTTTCATGTAAAATTCATCTCCTTTGGCTATAATGCCCATCATAGGGCTGTTATTCATATAGGTTGTTTGCACATACTTATCAGCAGTTCTCTTTTCTTCGGTTTTGATTTTGCTGCCCATGACCTCACCTTCATAGATTAATAATAGCGATTTAATCTGGTCTATTTTTTCTTTACCGCCTATGGCTTTAAAATAGTTTTCTATGACGGTCTGGAGCGTAACACCATCGGGCACTGATCCTTCGTAATTTGGCTTTTCGGTTCTATTAGCTAGTTTGTCGTAATACAGTATCGGTATTGTTTTGCCGTTCAACTGTATTTTTTCAAGGTTCTCAAGTACATCACTTCCTTTTCCCGTGACTACGATTCTCACATTATCGGAAGAGAAATATTTTTGTGCGGCCTTCTGTACCTCTTCTATGGTAACGGCATTTATACGTTCTAAATACGTTTTGTAAAAATCTTTGGATAGTTCCTCGGTTTCTATATTCAGTGCGTAATTGGCTATGGTCTGTGGATTCTCCAAGGCCATTACAAAATCACCTACATACTTGGCCTTTGCATTGGTCAACTCTTCTTCGGTAACCGGTTCTTTTATAATCTTGTCAATCTCTTTTAAAATCTCTACTACCGAACTATCAGTTACCATATTACGAACGCTCGATGATGCCCTAAAGGTAGATGGTCCAAATTTATTATTGCCAATTCTGGAGTAGGATCCATAGGTATAGCCTTTGTCTTCTCTTAAATTCAGAAAAAGTCTTGCTTGAGCCCCTCCACCAAGAATTCTATTGGCTAATAGGGCATGAAGGTAGTCGGTATCCTTCATTTTTAAATCTACGAGGTTTTGCACTGAGATTTCAGACTGAACGGCATTGGGCATATCAATAAAATTCACCTGAGTGTATTGCGCCTGTGGGGGTTTAGAGAAACTGAGAGATGGTGGCGATGCCTTGACCCATGATGTGAAACGATCGGTAATCAACTCTTTTGTTTTTTCAAAATATACATCACCGATTATAGTAAGATAGGCGTTGGCGGGTACAAAATAATTTCTATAGAATTGTTTTATCTCGGCCAAGGATATGTTGTTTACCGTGCCTTCTGTGACAAACTCGCCATTGGGGTGGTTTTTGCCGTATGCCAAAGCACTTTGCGCCCTGTTGGCAACAGATGAAACATCTTTTTCCTGTGCTTTTAAAGAGGTTATTAGCTTGTTTTTTTCTTTGTCAAATTCTTCTTGTGTAAAGTTCGGATTAATTGCAGCATCGGCCATCAATTCTAAAATTCTTGGAAAGTATTTTGACAAACTACTTGCAAATGCACTTTGTGACCCAAAATTTATTCGGGCTCCAAGAAAGTCTACTTCTTCATTAAAATCATCCTTAGTAATAGTAGTCGATCCATTACCCATAAGGGCACCCGTCAAGGAAGATACTCCGGCCTTGTCTCCTTCTAAAATAGGAGCGTTGTCAATGGTAAGTTGAATAGATACTCTTGGTAATTTGTGATTTTCAACAACCATAACCTTGAGTCCGTTGTTTAACTCAAAACGAATAGGTTCTTGGAGGTTTATTTTTGGTGCTGGCCCCGCTTGTGGTTGATTGCTTCTATCTATTTGTGCGTATGATACGGTCATCAAAAGAGACAGTATGATAAATGATATATATTTTTTCATCTTAATTGGCTTGTTGTTGTTCTGGTAAATATTCTAATTCTACTCTTTGGTTTACCTTCAGATATTTATTGGCCACCGCTTTGATTTCTTCTCGCGTGATGGATCTATAAATGTCTATTTCTGAATTGATTAGACTGGTGTCGTCATAGAGTATATAGTTTCTTGCTAACGAATTGGTGATACCTTGAATACTACTGTTGGCGTTGACAAAGTTGTTCTCGAATTTATTCTGAAGTTTTTGGTAATCTTTTTCAGTGATGAGTTCAGATTGTATTTTAACAATTTCTTCATCAATCACTTTTTTTATGTCTTCAAGAGAATTATTGCCAACAGGTAATGCGCCAACGATATAGGAGCCATAATCTTCTTGAGATCCATTGAATGCAAATACCTGAAGTGCCATTTTCATTTCATCTACCAACTTTTTATAGAGCTTAGAGCTTTTGCCGTCACTTAGATATGTTGATATCATATCTAGAATGTAAGCCTCCTTAGAGGTCTGTTCCGGAGTTCTATAACCTAAAAGGATGGCAGGAATTTGAATATTTGAATCGTAGTATTTTGCCTTTATGGTTTCTACTATGGGATCCTCGATATAGCTATGTCTCTCGATAGCGGTTCCTTTGGGAATAGGGCCAAAATAATCAGCAATCATTTTTTTGGTCTTTGAAATATTGATATCCCCTGCGACTACCAAAGCCGCATTATTGGGAATGTAAAACGTTTTGTTGAAATTTTTAAAATCTTCTAAAGTGGCACTGGCCAAGTGCTCCAAGGAGCCAATGGTCATCCAGCGATAGGGGTGTTTTTTAAAAAGATTGGCGAACATTTGTTCCCGCCATCTACCATAGGGGGCATTGTCGTATCGTAATCTGCGTTCTTCTTGAACCACTTCTTTTTGCGTGTTTACTCCTATTTGGTTAATTACAGGGTGCATAAGCCTTTCTGATTCTAACCAAAGCCCTAATTCTAAGTTGTTCGATGGAAAAACTTCATAATAATAGGTTCTGTCTTGTGTAGTATTCGCATTATTGCTACCTCCATTGGCAGAGACAATTTTAAACCATTCACCTCGCTCGATGTTCTTGGTGCCTTCGAACAATAAATGTTCAAAAAAGTGTGCAAACCCTGTTTTTTCAGGGTTTTCATCTTTGGCGCCAACATGGTACATGACGGCCGTAGTTACTACAGGCGCCGTATTGTCTTGATGCAGAATTATATGAAGACCGTTGTCTAGGTCGTATTCTTCGTAGGCCACTTCTTGACCTGATAGGGCAAATGCCATAAAGAACGGGCATGCCGATAAAAATAATTTTAATTTCATCGTGTATAGTGTTTAGTTATTCGTGTTATTTGTTTAATAATGGTACGAATCGTTACACGAATATAATTTTTTTGTCGGATAAGGAGCCACACTCACTGGGCTTTAACAATATTTTTGGTCTACTCCTAAGCTGGCGTTCGGCTCGTTTAGTACCACCAGTGGGTTTATTATTCTCGCGTCTCGATAGCTATCGAAATCAAGACTGCTTCGACATGTTAAAATGTATTTCCTTAAAATGCCCCGAGCTAGTTTACTGTAGATAATGGGGCGCATATGATGTTGATGAATAGCTCACTGATTTCTGTAAAACACTATACTGCAATCTTGGTACTTAATCTGATTGGGTATCGGCCTTCTCTAAAAGCTAGAGTAGATTTCTAAGAACGTAGGTATGAATGCCGATTTGATAGCATAGGTCGTATGTATTAGCCTGTATTTGGGGCTAGAGGCTATATTTCTCAAGGAGAATAGTTAAGCTAAACTAAAATAATAGAGACCCTAAGGTCGAAGGCAAAAGTTATAGGCTGAAGGTAGTGCGTTCCTTGCCATCTTTTAATTGAATGCCCAAGGCGGCAAGTTGATCTCGTATTTTGTCTGAGGTGGCAAAATCCTTATTATCACGGGCGTCTTTTCGCAGTTGAATCAGTAGTTCTACGACTCCAGGAAGCTTATCGGAATCAGAGGCTCCTTCATTTTTATGTGTCAGCCCTAGAACATCAAAGACAAGGGCTTCTATGGTTTGTTGTAGCGATTCCTTGTCCGACAAGCTAAGGGTTTCTTTTCCTTCTTTGATTAGATTGATGTGCTTTACTGCCTCGAATAAATTGGCAATCAAGATTGGGGTGTTGAAATCATCATTCATGGCATTGTAACACTGTTGTTTCCAATGGGTTACATTGAAATCTGATGTTTTTCCGGTCTCAAGTTTAGTCAAGGACTCCAAGGCATCCATTAATCGGTTATGTCCTTTTTCCGATGCTGATAGGGCATCGTCGCTCAGGTCTAAAATACTGGTATAGTGTGCCTGCATCATAAAGAAGCGTACAGCCGAAGGCGAGAAAGCTTTGCTGAGAATCTTGTTCTCCCCAGAGAATATTTCTCCTGGTAGAATATTGTTTCCTGTCGATTTCGCCATTTTTTTTCCGTTCATGGTAAGCATATTGGCATGTAACCAATATTTCACGGGCGAACGGCCATTACTGGCCTCGGCTTGTGCGATCTCGCATTCATGATGAGGAAACTTTAGATCCATTCCGCCGCCGTGTATGTCAAAAGTTTTACCGAGGTATTTGGTGCTCATAGCGGTGCATTCCAAATGCCAACCAGGAAAACCATCGCCCCATGGTGAGGGCCAGCGCATAATGTGTTGTGGTTCGGCTTTTTTCCATAGTGCAAAGTCTTGCGGACTTTTTTTCTCATCCTGTGCGGTAAGATTCCTGGTATTGGCAATCATATCTTCCAATTTTCTACCGCTCAGCTTTCCGTATTCATAAGATTCATTGAACTTTTTCACATCAAAATAGACCGAACTATTTACCTCGTAGGCATATCCTTTTTCAAGAATGTCTTTGATGATTTCAATTTGCTCGATGATGTGTCCGGTCGCCGTAGGTTCTATGCTAGGGGGCAAAAAGTTGAATTTATTTAGAATATTGTGAAAGTCAACGGTATAGCGCTGAACAACTTCCATGGGTTCGAGCTGTTCAAGCCGTGCTTTTTTAGCGATTTTGTCTTCTCCGTCCTCGGCATCATCCACCAAATGACCTGCATCGGTAATATTGCGAACATAGCGAACTTTATAGCCCAAATGTTTGAGGTACCTGAAAATCATATCAAAAGACATGAAGGTTCGGCAGTTTCCTAGATGCACATTGCTATATACGGTAGGGCCACATACGTACATGCCCACATAGCCTTCGTTGGTAGGTTGAAAAATTTCTTTTTTACCGGAAAGAGAATTGGAGACCCTAAGATTCTGGCTTTTATACAATTGCATTTTGGGCTAAAGCTATTAGAAATTGGTATCTAGGTTTATATAATCCAGAAACTCACGTCGTACAGCTTCTTTCTTAAATTTGCCGCCATATTCCGCGGTAACTGTGCTGCTTTCTACATCGCGAATGCCTCTTGAATTCACACATAAATGTTTGGCATCGATAAGACAGGCTACATCATCGGTGCCCAAAACTTTTTGAAGTTCTCTTACAATCTGAATATTCAAGCGTTCCTGTACCTGAGGTCTTTTCGCGAAATAATCGACAATACGGTTCATTTTAGAGAGGCCTATTACGGTTCCGTTCGAAATATACGCTACATGGGCTTTGCCTACAATTGGCAATAAATGATGCTCGCAGGTCGAATAGAGTGTAATGTTCTTTTCGACCAGCATTTCGCCATATTTGTACTTGTTTTTAAAAGTCGATGCTTTTGGCCTTCGTGCAGGGTTAAGTCCACTAAAAATTTCATTTACAAACATCTTGGCAACCCGGTTAGGAGTGCCATGTAGACTGTCGTCATCCAAATCAAGGCCTAGGGTGAGCATTATTTCCCGTATATTTTCCTTGATACGCACTATTTTCTCCTTATCGTCCAATACAAATGCATCTTTACGCAAGGGAGTATCTTGCGATGAGGCAACATGATCGTTCCCCATCTCTTCTATATGCTCTTCCAATTCGCTATCGATTTTCATCCAAAAAATGACCTTAAAGAGCTGCAAAGATATACATAATATGGCACTTTATATCCTCTTTAGTTATGTTACACAACATAAATTAGTGTTAAGACAATGCGCTGATTATTTTTATAAACTCCAATTTTATGTTTTTTATGAAGTACGTTGGGATCGTTATATTAATAGTTTTTTTTCTGGGGATGTTTAGTTCATTCGCCCAGGTGTCGTCAGATTGTGAAAATGCCACGCCGATATGTAACAATACTCCCGTGAACGGAGGAACCAATGGGTATGGCAATGATGATTTTAATGGGGCCCTTACCTCTGGGTGTCTTGAGGAAACCGTAACCGGACTTATAGAATCGAACTCGGCCTGGTACAGGTTTCGTACGGCTGCAAGTGGGCAGCTGGGTTTTAATATAAGTTTTAGTACGGCCGAAGATTGGGACTTTGCACTGTACAAATCTGACGATTGTAATGCCTTAGGGGAGCCCCTGCGATGCAATTTTTTTGATAATCAAGATGAAAATGCCTTTATGGGTGTAGGAGAGGACCCCACCGGAGATACCGAGACGGTCTTGTATGAAGATTGGCTTCAGGTTTCGCCAGGGGAAGACTATTATCTGTTGATTAATAATTTCAGCAATAGTAATTCAGGTATTTCGATTCAATTTTCAGGACATATTTTTGTGACCAACCCGTATGACGCCCTCGATTGTACCATCATCAACAATCTTTTAGGTCCGCCGCTATCGGCCTGTGAAAATGAGACGGTAATTCTAGATGCCACTACTACAAATGCGGTCACCTATAATTGGTTTATGGATATTGGTAGCGGATTTACCCAGATTGCCGGAGCGCATGACCCTACGTTTCAAGTTACGGCTTCTGCCCTGTACCGCGTTGAAGTAATCACATCATCGAATAACAATATACTAAGTGATGCGCAAGTAGTATTCGCTACGTTGCCACAATCTTTTCAAATTTCAGATGATATTTCTTGTTCCGATATAACTACCTATGACCTTTCTGTAAAAGATTCGGTGGCCTTGGGTATTCAAAATCCTGAGGAATTTATTGTTAGTTATCACGAATCACAGGCCGATGCCACAAACGGAGTAAATTTTCTGCCAAAGTCATATACTATGGGTATTGGCACTCAGACTATATATGTGCGGGTGACCTCTTTGGGTAATTCCAATTGTTTTGATGCCTCGCGATATTTTCAACTTACGGTTTTAGAAGCCCCGGTCTTGAATTTTTCGACTGAGGCCTTTATCTGTGAAAATGGCAGTATTACCATTGGTGATACCGCCCCTGACCCCAGTTTTACATATGTATGGGATTCTGGGGAGACGAACCCGAATAGGACCATTACTCAGGCGGGGGTATATAGGCTTACGGCTACTTATGCCTATGGGGGGCTTAGTTGTTCTAATTCTAGTACTGTAACCGTGGTCGTGTCGACAGCGCCAAAGATTAAAGATGTAATCGTCGAAGATTTACAAAGCAATAATACAGTTACTATTAGTACCGATCTGCAAGGAAATTGGGAGTATCGCTTAGATGAAGGGGCGTATCAATCTGAGAACACCTTTTCAAATGTTTTGCCAGGAATGCATACAATAACGGTAAATGACCCCAAAGGCTGTGGGGCGGTTACCGAAAAAATAGTAGTGGTCGGTTTTCTTAAATTTTTCACACCTAATGGAGATAATTATAATGACCAATGGCATATTGATGGCATATCGATGCTAGAAAATCCAGAGCTTTCTATTTATGATCGTTATGGTAAACTATTGCAAATACTGAACGATCAAAGTAGTGGTTGGGATGGCACAATGAACGGTAAAAATGTACCATCTTCAGATTATTGGTTTAAACTCACCTATGAAGATACTGACGGTCAACGTGTTTCTGCCAAATATATCAACAGCCACTTCTCACTGAAAAGGTGATAAAATCCTACTTGTCATTTCATCGAAAGAGGGCATAAATTTCTGGTAAAGCATACTAAATCCTCTTGAGGAGAGTTATACTATAGATTTAGTTGTATAATGTTAGCCCCACATTTTATGAGAATACTACTTTGTGTTGCTTTTTATTTGCTCCTGTCTTCAGTAGGAGTAAACGCACAAAACTCCCCAGATTGTAGAACTGCTATTCCTGTATGTGCCGATGCACCTATTATGGGGTTTTCTGACGGGAGTGGCGATATCGATGATTTTGATCCCGATGTAATTAGGCAAACAGGTTGTTTAGAAAAAGGGAGCATCAGTTCGGCAAATATCGAAAATAACACCTCATGGTTCGTTTTTAGAGCAGGAACGGGTGGGCAGGTAGGTTTTGATATCGAGTCATTGCCCGTGTCTGGAACACCAACGATTACGGCCGAATGGGATTTTGCCGTCTATGGACCCGATGTAGATTGCGCCGGTATCAGTAATGGAACGCTACAGCCGATCCGATGTAATTATGAGGTCAACACTACGGTTTTTACCGGAGTTGGGGTAAACCCTGAAAACGGACAAACGGGAGCACCTTTCTTAACAGGAAGTCAAAACACCTATGATGAATGGTTGAATGTGCAAGCAGGGGAGATTTATTATATACTGATCAATAACTTCAATACGAATTTTGACGGCGACCCCGAACCTTTTATGCTGACATTTACAGGCAGTTCGGTAGAAGCCGATCAAAACACCGCCTTAGATTGCACGTTGCGAGATGAATTTTTAGGCTTAGATATTATCGCCTGCGAGGGTGATCCTGATATTACACTTAGTGCATTGAATTCACCTGCAGGTGCTGATATAGCAAATGTGGCATGGAGTGTAGATTATGATGATGATGGTACCATTGACGATACCTTAACGGGAACAGGGCCTTTTGGTGCTGAATTTATAGTGGCAAGTCCCAATTCTGGGCGTTATTTTGCCGTGATAAGCACGATTTCAGGAACGCCGCCAACGGTGGCTGATGTGGGAGGCATTCTTATAACCTATTACGGAGTACCCATTTTAGACCGTGTTGAAATTCTAGATACCAATTTATCTATAGATCCCGACATGAATAATATTGAAATCTTTGTGGACGGAAATAGTGGTTATGAATATGCCATTAACGGTGGTGAATTTCAGGATGACCCCATTTTTGGTGATATTCCGCCAGGTGTAAATTCAGTCATTATAAATGATAAAAATGGTTGTGGTATAACAGAACCCATTGACTTTTTGGTAGTGGGGTACCCCAAGTTTTTTACACCGAACAGTGACGGATTCAATGATTACTGGAATATTTTAGGGATAGGAACATTGACTAATCCATTGGTCTTTGTATTTGATCGTTACGGAAAGCTGTTAAAGCAGCTCAATGCGAATACCGTAGGTTGGGACGGTACCTTTAACGGTAGGCCTATGCCTTCATCAGATTATTGGTTCAGGTTCGAATATGCGGAACAGGAAGATGCCATTCTGATAGCCAAAATACGTAAGACGCACTTCACCTTAAAGCGATAAATCGCAAACTCAGGTTACTAGCTGAAAAGGCAAAACAAGTCGGCATTACAAACAAAGGGATGCCTGCCGGTTTCTCAGACGTATGACTTATTTATTCTTACTAATTATATGTGGTTTGCCGCCTCTGCTCGGGCTTTACTTCGGTTTAACTAAATTTTTATACCACGCTCTTTTGTGCCGTTCGTATATATGCACGAAAAAAATAGTTTAAAAAACACAAAATAGTACTGTTCAATATTTTAAAAAATAATAAGACCTGCAAGGTTTTAAACCTTGCAGGTC
>JASFYU010000161.1:0-5535 GCA_045046905.1 Flavobacteriaceae bacterium
AACAAGGTGGCAGTTTGCCCAGATGGCCCATGGGGCACGGCTATTCTAATTCTATGCTTAGCTCACCTGCAGACATGGTTATCGCTGAATCTTATCTTAAGGGAATACATGATTTTGACATAGAAACCGCCTATTCACACATGAAAAAAGTGGCTTTAGCTCCCTTACCGAAAACCACCCGAGCCACGGGTAGAGAAGAAATCGAAGCGTATATTAAATACGGTTACTGCCCAACCGAGTTCGGAGAAGAAGCCGTAAGCAAAACCTTAGAATATGCATGGGCGGATCATTCAATAAGCCTTTTGGCAGAAGCACTGAATAAACCCGATGATCAGGCGCTATTTGCGAAACATGCCAAGTTTTATAAAAATGTATGGAATCCTGAAACCCAATATTTTCAATCGAAACATAAAGACGGGCGTTTTGTAGAATTGTTCGACCCCTTACAACTCACCTATACCGACTGGGACCAGGAATACACCAAAGATTATGTAGAAGGCAGTGCCTTACAATGGCGATGGGCGGTACCCTTTGACCCCGAAGGCTTAGTTTCTCTCTTTACAAACAAGAAATATTTTATTACCGAACTGAATGATTTTTTTGAAAAATCGAATCCCAAAAAGGCCACTTGGATTCCTGATTCATACTATTGGCATGGTAACGAACCCGATATTCATGCTGCGTATTTGTTTAATGCTGCAGAACGCCCAGACCTCACCCAAAAATGGGTGCGTTGGATACTGAATAACAAATACGACAATAGCTATGTAGGCATTGATGGTAATGACGATGGCGGCACCTTATCTGCATGGTATATTTTTAGTTCATTGGGCATTTACCCAATTGCAGGTACCGATATATATCAGCTGGGAGCCCCACTATTTAAAAATGCCACTCTTAAATTGGGCGTCCATAATTTAACAGTGAGTACAATTAATTATGCCCCAGAAAATATGTATGTGTCTAAGACATTTTTCAATGGTTCAGAATTGGGTAGAACTTGGTTAAAGCATCATGAGATTGCCAAAGGCGGAACACTAAAATTTGTAATGAGCAAATTCCCTTTTATAAATGATAAAAACAAAATGTAAAACTATGAGACCTATACTATTATGTACTATTACACTACTTATTTTTTCCTGTAAGGATAAATCTCAAAAATTACCAGAGGTGCAACCCATTGGGCATGCAGCCGTAATCACCGAAGAATTTATTTATGAAATCAAAGACGCATTAACCCCTGAATGCCATGCTTCTACGGTAGAGGTCAGCAATGGCGTGGTAGTCACCTCTTGGTTTGGTGGCACAGAAGAGAAGAACAAAGATGTCGGTATTTGGGTCTCTCGAAAAACTAATGGATCATGGTCTACCCCTATTGAAGTGATTGATGGTGTTCAGGACGATAATACGCGCTACCCCTGCTGGAACCCCGTTTTATTTAAGCCAAAAGGAGAACCGCTATATTTATTTTATAAGGTTGGCCCCAGCCCACAAGAATGGTGGGGCCTATACATGACCTCTACCGATGATGGTAAAACTTGGTCTAAGCCTGTCAAACTTCCTGATGGTATTTTAGGACCTATAAAAAACCAGCCTATTCAATTGGCAGACGGCACTATTCTTTCTCCTTCAAGTACTGAAAGCCTATCTGGAGATTGGATAGCGCATATAGAAACCAGTACCGATATGGGCAAATCTTGGACTAAATCTGAAGCGTTAAACAACCCCAGTGAATTTGGAGCCATTCAACCAGTGGTATTAAATTATGGCAATGGAAAATTGCAATTGCTGAGTCGTACAAAAAATGATATTGTATCACAGAATTGGTCCGAGGATAATGGTAAGACTTGGAGTAAGATGACCCCGACCAAATTACCCAATCCTAATTCTGGTATTGACGGAGTCACATTGAAAGACGGTCGCCAATTTCTAGTATACAATCCTACATCGAAAAATTGGGGAGACAGGGTACCATTAAGCGTCGCGGTTTCCTCCGATGGAGAAAACTGGAAACACGTACTTGATCTAGAGCCGCTCACAGAAACCACAGACAAGGAAGGCGAAGAATATTCATACCCTACAGTAATTCAAGCCGAAGATGGTAAAATACACCTCGTCTATACTTGGAATCGGAAAACGGTCAAATATGTAGTTTTAGATCCTGAGAAACTCAACTAATGAAATCAAAGAAATGGCAGCGGAGATTGCTTCGGGTTCTCGGAGTGTTAGCACTTTTACTAGTGGCACTATTCTATTTTGCTACCGATACCATTGAGACCACTCCTTATTTTGAGACTTCGTATTATACGAATACGATTAAAAATATGGATGCCGCAGCCAAAGAAATGGTCGAAACAAAAGGCGAACTTTTGGCAGGCTTTGCCAAAATCAGCATTACCCCCAAGTTTGATGACACGCCAGATGCTTCAAAGGGCGAGTTCAATACGATTAAGATGGCAGGCTTTGGCGACGGAAAAATAGCGGTTGGTGTTCACGATTCTATTTTCGCCAAGGCCATCGCCATTGAAGTCGACGGGCAAGAAGTTGTATTTTTAAGTGCTGACATGGTTTCAATACCTGAAGCAGTGGCACTAAAAGTTGAGGAAAACTTAAAAAGTGAAATTTCAAGAAAACAAATTTTCTTTGGTGCGACCCATACCCATTCAAGTATCGGAAACTGTATGCCTGGTTTTGTTGGTAAGGCCTTTGGAGGTGAATACCAACCCGAAGTAGTACAATGGCTAAGCACTACGTTTACAAACCTTATTCTTGACGCACGCAAAAACAAACAAAAAGCAAAATTTTCATCGGGTGCTATTAAGGTCCCCAATGTGATTCGAAATCGAATTATTGGAGCGACAGGAAGATTGAATGATAAACTAAACCTACTTTCTTTTCAACAAAATAATGGCAAAAAAGCAGTCATCGGAATTTTTGGTGCCCATGCCACCACCATTGGCACTTGGAATGATGAATTTAGTGGCGATTACCCTGGTTATTTTCAAAGAAGTCTTGAAGCCAAAGGCATAGACATGGCCTTATTTTTTGCCGGTACAGTAGGCAGTCATTCGAACAAAGGCGAAGGTGAAAAATTTGAGAAAGCAAAGTACATTGGTAAGACTTTGGCAGATTCAGCCAAGGTGCTGCTCCAAAGAATGAAATATGATTCGCTAATGACCATGGCCGTACTAACTTCTGAATTGGAAATTCCGCAGCTTCAGGCTTTTTATATTTCGGACCAAAGAAGGTTTTCCTCCTTTGTAGGAAATAAATTGATGCCTAAAATGAAATCTATTTATTTACAAGGCCTTAAACTCAACAATTTGGTGTGGATTGCTATGCCTTACGAATTGAGCGGAGAATACGGTATAGATTTGAAAAATGCATTGGAGCTTGAAGGTTACAACTCGGCCCTTAGCAGTTTTAACGGTGGCTACCTTGGCTATATTGTGCCTCAGAAATATTATTACTATGACACCTATGAAGCGCGATTAATGGGCTGGTACGGCCCTACCATGGGTGACTATCTAATGGAACTAAATTTTAAACTAGCTAATACACTTACCAATAAACGTTTATAAGTAAACAAGCTCGGGGCAAGCCTGCCGGCATAGGCAGGTTAAACCCACTGGTGGAAATAAAACAACTATGAAAAGAATATTAAAAGTTTTGGGGATTATAATTCTCCTTATAATTGTGGTCATTGGAGGCATTTTTATGTATAATTGGCGCGATAGGCACCCCGATTACAGCATTGATATTAAAATAGAGAACAAGGCGCAAAGCACGATCCAAGCAGGTTTTTCAAAAAAAGCGATTACCCCAAATGTGGTTGATACCTGGAACGATGCCGATGGCAACAATAAATACGATGAAGACAAAGGAGATACCTATAATGACAATAACAATAACGGAAAGTTTGATGCTTTTTGGATCGCAGGCATGAGCAATGCTAAACCGGCACAAGGTGTTCATGATGATGTATGGTCACGTGCCATGGTTATCGATGATGGTAAAAGCAGAATCGCCATGATTTCTATTGATGCCATCGGCTTCCTCCATGGTGATGTAATCGATATTAGAAATCAAATTCCTAAAGAACTCGGCATTGATTATACGCTAATCTCTTCTACCCATACACATGAAAGCAATGACCTCATCGGAATTTGGGGCGAAAACCCCTTTAATTCAGGCGTTAATCCTGAAATGTTAGAATATGTAAAGACGAAAACCGTGGCGGCCATAACAGAGGCAGTCAATGCACTAAGACCCGCTAAACTTGTCTTTGCCGAGGATCTAACCGAAAGAGATTCTGTATGGATTAAAGACACCCGAAAACCTATTGTCAAGGCCACAGGAATTCATTTAATGCAAGTCTTAGATGCTGAAAATGATAAAACTTTAGGAACAATCATCAACTGGTCGAACCACCCAGAAACATTATGGAGCCAGAATTTATTAATCAGTTCTGACTTTCCACATTATGTTCGTGAAGCTATTGAAAATGGCGTGTATAATGGTACTGAAAAAATGGAAGAAGGATTAGGCGGCGTAGCCATCTATTTTTCTGGGGTTATTGGGGGATTAATGGCACCTCACCCCTCAATTTCGATTCAAGACCCCTATACAGGCGAATCGTATGCTGAACCCACCTATGAAAAAACCAAGGCACTTGGTGATAATATCGCCCTACTATCTTTAGAAGCGCTGCGTAAAAATGGTGATACGCTGACCACCTCGAATATTTCATTACGGGCAAAAACGATATTAGCGCCTCTTGATAATACCACTTTTAAGATTGCTAGTGGCATCGGACTCATTAAAATGGGCATGCCTGAATATTTTAAAACCCGAACAGAGGTTGGTGCCATTCGCATTGGCCCCGCCATGTTCGTAAGTATTCCCGGAGAGATATATCCTGAAATTGTTTTTGGTGGCATTGAAGCTCCTGAAGGCCGCGAATTTGATATACAACCCATGGAAATTCCGCCCATAGAAGATTTCATCAAAGAGAAATATGTATTCTATTTCGGACTCTCGAACGATCTGATTGGGTATATCATTCCAAAAAGTGAATGGGATACCGAAAAGCCATACCTGTACAATGATGAAAGCGATACTTATGGCGAAGGAAATTCACTCGGACCTGAAACAGGACCGCTAATCTATAATGCCCTGATTGAGGTAATCACTGATCTAAACTAAATTCAGAAAGCGCTCAACAGCAAGATTAGGCATACAAAATCAACCATTCTGGCCCAGGCCGAAACGCTCAAAACTACCCCCATGCGGGGGAGTGATACGATTGGAACGCCCAAGAATGAACTCTAAACCTGAGTTCTAAGGATTCCTTTTCCGAATAAACTACCTCGACCCAAGGGTATGAGGTAGTATACTAATTTATGGCTATCGCCCCGCGATTAAACATAGTATCTTTGAACCTGAGTTCGACCTAAGATTTGTTTACAGTTTAGATGCTTTTTTATTCAATTCGAAGCTGAATTTTAGAAAGACTAACGGGTTAATTTGATGAAA
>JASFYU010000162.1:0-15115 GCA_045046905.1 Flavobacteriaceae bacterium
GTAAAAAATCCTCCCCAAGGTCCCATGGCTGATCTGGCAAAAGAATAGGCTCCGCCCGTATGAGGTAGGGCAGGAGACATCTCGGCAACACTTTGGGTAAGGCCAATATACATAACGGCTACAATACTAGTAGCGATAAACATACCGCCCCAGCCACCGGAGGTCAATCCAAGATTCCAGCCAGAAAAATGGCCTGATATTACCGCCCCAACACCCAAGGCCCACAACGACCATACCCCAGCATGGCGCTTTAGTTCTCTAGATTCAAAATAGGACTTGTCCATTTTCTTGTACTTGACACCTTTACTCATGTAGCTTGGTTTTTGAATGATTATACCCTATATACTCATCACATATAAACTTTTGGTTTTTAAACACTTTCTTTCTGTTTTTCCTAAGTTAAAATTTTGAACCGTAGCTCTACTATGCTCGAAAGATTTGCCATGGTAAAGCAAAAAATAAATTTACCTAATTTCCATACCTAATAAGTACAACGATTTAAAAGTAATGCTACCACATTCTCACGATATAGATAATCTTTGGTAAGATGTAGTTTATCGGGTTATAATCCAAACAATGTTACAGTTTAATTTTACTGCTAAATATCTTTATATGATTTTAAAATATGTTATACTATAATAATCTAGAAAATAATTCTACAAATAATAACATTTGAAGTAATTTCATACTCTATTTAAGAGTATATAAATTTCTTTCAGTTTAAAATTACTGTTGCATGAAATCCTAGGTCATGGATTCAAAGAATACACCCCGGGTTATGATTAGGGAGAAAGATGGGAGCGAGTGGTTCTCATGCGTTTTCAGATTTTGAAATATTTTACTATTTACAAAATTATAAACATATAGAATTTGCTAATAATGCTTTGAAAATACTAAGTTCTTTATGCCCTTTACAAAGCAGACATCTTGCGTTGGTTACTATTTGATTAAGTATTTACCATATGCATTCCACATACTAATTTGAGGTAAACAGGGATTAGAATTTTTTAAAAATCATGGCATAGAGAAATAATCTCTATGCCATGATCAAAATTGAATTATGAACTCGTTTAAACCTTTTCCTATTGGCTTAAAAATGTTGCCTTGTCTATTTTTCGCTTAAATGAAATTACTCAAGACGCGTTCATTGTGACAATGATCAACTTAAAAATCGTAAAGTTGATGTACATTGTCGATTATCATGATGATTTTTTAAAATTTATTCAGAAGTTTTCTGCATCTATTTTAATTTTCCCACCAACCTTTTACATTTATATCGTCTACGCCCATGACTGATATTACCGCATTATAATTTTCAGTGTTGAGTGTTTGTTCAGAATCAGGATATAAAAATCTGACGGGGACATTGTCACCGTTCACGTTATCTGGCCCTGGAACGATTACAGAAGGAAATCCGGTCCTCCTAAAATCATACCATGCCTCTAGCCCCACCATAAAAGAGGCCAACCATTTTTGGGTTATTATTGTTTCAATTTCTCCATCGTAGGCAACACCTGCCTGTAAAAGAAAAGCGTCAATATCCTGGGTTACGTTCCAATATTCAAAAGACTGTCGAACTCCCTGATCATAATGTGGTTTGGCATCGCCTGATATTAATTGGCGTTGAGCGGCCTCAGCCAATATAAAATGAATCTCGGCAGCTTGTATTATGGCAGCTTTCACAGAATTTGGCGAATCATAAAACAAGGGCTGATTGAGCCTAGATACATTACTGGCGCCACCATTAAAAGTAGACGCATTATCCTCGCTCAACCCATTGGTTAGACCTACAAATAAAGCAGGGTCATCGTTGGGGTTATCGGTGGGCTGAAACCATTTTTCCAAACGCCCATCACCATTCCCTTTCAAAATAGCCTCACTGGTCTCGCTCATACGATGCTCGTCAAAACCTCCGATTCTACCTGTACTTATAGGCCAAGAATCTATCTTGGAAGATGCGGGGTAGTTCATAACGGCATTGTCCTCATTAGAGGAAATAAACATACCGCTATCTACAATAGCCTGCATTTCACCAGAGACATCTTTCTTGTTTGAGATACGCATCAAATAGCGTAAGCGTAGTGAATTGGCAAACTTACGCCACTTTTCTGTATCTCCGCCATAGAGGATATCACCGCCCAATATGGTTTGCCCCAAGGCCAGTTGTTCCTCTCCTTTTTTTAAATCTTCAAGTATGCCCGTATATATAGATTCTTGACTGTCATACTTCGGCTTAAAATTATCATTGTTGCCATTTATGGCTTCAGAAAAGGGTACGTCACCCCAGTTATCAGTAAGGTTAGCAAAAACATAGGATCTGAGCACAAGTGCCATTCCTTCATAACTCGTGTTTTTGGTTTCCTCCTCCGCAGCCAGTTTCATAATAATATCAATTTCTGGAAGAATGCCATAATAGGTATTCCAGGTACCAGACTCTGACCCCCAATTATATCTATCAAAACCCGTGAAATTTATTTTTGCGGTCAATTGGCTTACTATATTGCCATTGCTCCATCCTGTGCTGACATTTCTAGCGGCAATCGTAGAAATGACGGTAGACATCAATAAATCAGCACTAACACTCTCTGGTTGATTAGGATTGGTATTGATTTCTTCAAAATCCTTGGTACACCCAAAAATAAGGGCAACCAGTGTTATATAAACGATTATATGTTTTTTCATTTTAATAGCTTAAAAGGTTATGTTTAAATTAAATCCGAAGCTTCTAGAACTTGGTGTTGCCATATCTTCTACGCCCGGAATTATGGTTCCACCATTAAAAGAAAGTGTCTCGGGGTCAAAATGTGGATTCTCTGTCCATAATGCCAAATTTCTGCCTACTATGGAAAATGTCATCGTCTCTATAAAAGTGTTTTTCAATAATGATGTTGGAAATTTATATCCCAGTTTCACTTCTCTTAGCTTAACGAATGAGGCATCATACAAACCAACTTCTTCATTACCTCTATTATAACGCCACCAATAATAATCTCGACCACTCAATCGCACATCGTTGGCACGGTAACTACCGTCGTTGTTCTGAATTACTCCTTCTGATATAATACCTTCTTCTCTGCCAACAGCCGTAAAATCCATCATTCCGCTGGTGCCACCAATAAGTACCGTTCTAGACAGAACTACGCCACCCTGTCTCCAATCGAATAATACACCTAGATTTATATTTTTGTAAGAGAATGTATTTTGAATGCCCAAGGTAAAATCTGGATTGTAATTGCCCAGCTTCTTTAGGGTAGGGTCTCGCAAAGAAAATCCATCGTCATTGTGCACCACTTGACCAAATTGCTGGCTGTTCTCATCAGATACCGTTATAAACCCTGTACCATATACATCGCCCATTCTTTCACCTACTTTTGCCTGAACACTTAAATAGTTGGAAGATGTCTCATAGGTATCCAAGCCTTCGGTAAGTGAGATTACCTTACCCCTTGCTCTTGTGAAATTGACAATTGTGTTCCATGTAAATTTTTCTGTTTTAATGGGAACACCGCTCAATACCATTTCAAAACCCCTATTTTGAATTTCTCCGGCATTAATAATCCGCCCATTATAACCAGAAGTATTGGTGACAGGGAGTGTTAAAATTTGGTTTTTTACCGTCGCATTATAATAGGTCAGGTCCAAGCCCAATCTATTATCGAATAAGCGGATATCGGCGCCAAATTCAATAGATGTTGACTCTTCGGGCTTTATGTTATTGTTCTTAAGAACAGTAGAAGCATTTACTCTTTGAAAACTTCCAAAAGGTTCACTGAATGCAAATGTATTTCTCAAAGCATATGCATCAGTATCATTTCCTACAATTGCCCAACCGCCTCTTAGTTTAAAAAAGACAGACTGGGGAAAATCAAATATATCAGACATTATGGCACTTACACCTACAGAGGGGTAGAAAAAAGAATTGTTGTCAGTTGGTAGGGTACTAGACCAGTCATTTCTTCCCGTTATATCTAAAAACAATTGATTTTTATAAGAAAAATTAGCAAAAGCGTACAACGACCTTACTGTTCTCTTATCTATAAAATGAGATTTTGACAATGGTTCTGCTGCATTCTCAAAGTTATAAATTCCGGGAATGGACAAGGAGTTGGCGCTAATTCTTTTGTACCTATTTTTTTCGGTACGTATATTACCACCCAAAGAAAGCCCTAAAGAAAAGTCTCCGGAAAGCTCCTTGTTGTACCTGAGGAGAAAATCTGTGTTCTGTTCCTTAAAGAAGATATCATCCTCACGATACTGCCCTCTGGCAAAGCGTTGCGTACTGTAGGCTCTTTTGCTGACCCTTAGCTCGTTGAAATAATCCATCCCTGAGCGTACCATTAAAGAAAGGTCATCAGTCAATTCCATATCTACCTTGACATGCCCGAAAACCCTATCCTTGTCAAAGGCATTGGTATTCTCATTCATAGTAAAGTAGGGGTTGTCGTGCCAGTTGTAATTGTAGTTATATTGCTGTCTCCCTTCTAAGCCTGGCTGCCAGTAATTCTTTAAGGAATTCATATTTATCTGACGACCAAACCATACCCACAAATACATGATATTCTCTGTACCATACGAATTATTGGGTCTATTGCCACTGCTACTGTTCACATAGTTTACAGATGAGCTGACTTTCAACCAATCTGTTAAATTATAAGAGCCGCTAAATGCGTACGTTCTTCTGTCAAAATCTGTATTCGGTAAAATTCCTTCATTTTCCAAATTGGTAAAGGAAAGTCGCAAATTTCCTTTTTCGTTACCACCACTTACCGATATATTGGTTGTAGTGGTATAACCTGTTCTGAAAAAATTCTCTATATTATCAGGCCGTGCAACCCATGGAGTAGCGGTAATCTGATCTGTAAAATTACCTGAGGAATCTCTTGGTCGCAACGCAAAATCACCTGCTCTGAAACCACTTGATGTAGGGCTGTCATGTTGTGCGACAAGGCTTCCGTCAAATTTAGGACCCCAACTCTCATCTATATTATCATTAACCCCAGCCCCAAAGCCATCTAAAAAGGTAAAATTTCCACCTGCGCCCTGACCGTATTGGTTTTGGTATTTGGGTATTCGTAGTGGATTTTCAAAGGTGAAGTTCTGAGTAAAACTAACGCCCAGACCTTGAGAGTTTCTTCCTGATTTTGTAGTTATAAGTACTACTCCGTTCAAACCCCTAGAACCATATAGGGCGGTGGCACTAGGCCCTTTTAATATTGTCATTGATTCTACGTCGTCCGGATTGATATCTTGTGCTCCATTTCCGAAATCGGTTTCTAAGTTACCTTCGGATCTATTGCTAACGGTTCTATTGCTAATAGGGATGCCGTCTACCACAAAAAGTGGTGAGTTGTTACCTGGAATTAAAGACCCTTCTCCACGAATGGTAATTAAAGAAGTGGATCCAACGCCAGAACCCCCACCGGTAATCTGAACACCGGCCACCTTGCCAGCAAGTGAATTAATAATGTTGGTTTCTCTTGCCGTGACCAACTCCTCACCTTTTACTTCTTGTACAGAGTAGCCCAATCGCTTTTTTTCTACTTTTATACCCAAGGCAGTTACTACAACCTCACTTAAACCTGTGGCGCTCTCTTCTAACGTTATTGTTAAATTAGTCTGCCCGTTTAAAGCAATTTCTTTTGTTGTAAAACCAATATACGAGATTTCCAAAGATGCATTTAGATTAGCCACTTCTAGTGTAAAGTTACCATCAAAATCTGCGGTCACTCCATTGGTGGTACCTTTTTCAACAATATTGGCTCCTGGTAAGGGCATACCGGCCTCATCGATAACTGTTCCTTGAACGCTGGTTTGTATTGCCGTTTTCTCCAAATCGATCTTGGGGGCAGGGGTGCTTATTCTTTCTGTCTGCCTCTTTTTTAGAACGATTAATTTTTTCTTAACCTTAAAATAGATGTTGGTATCGGAAAATAAAGATTCAAGAATGTTCGAAATACGTTCTTTTTCAACATTGACCGAAACTTTTCGGTTTACATCCAATTTTAAATGGTTGTATAAGAACCGAAAGTCGGTCAAGGACTCTATTTGGGTAAAGAGCTCTTGCACAGTAACATTTTCAAGGTGTAATGTGATTTTGGTATTCTGTGAATATGTACTGGCGTTTACAGTAAATAACGAAACTAATAAAAATAAAGTAGTAAGTTTCATCTTTAGGTCGTTTTTGAACGGTCTTTTACAACGTAAGATACCGTCCAGTCTGGATTTTTTCATACTTTTGTGTTGATTTTTATGATTTAACAAGGTTTGTTGAATCACCTTTGTAAACCGAAAAATGTTGAAGCATTTTTTGGTTTTTTTTATAAGGTGATTTTTTTGGTCATGTAAGTTTTACTGCGGTTATTTCATTGGCTCGGGTGATTTATATTGTTCATAATCTGATTCGTAATACTAATCTTATCCGTATCTATTTTGAATTCAAATGGAGTATCCTCTTTAAAAGCCTCCAGAATCTCTGATAAATTTTCAGTAGTGAAGGAAGCCGTATACATCTGATCTTCCAAAAACGTATAGCTATTGTCAATTGTTATATTAAAATGCCTTTCTAGCTTCATTCGTATGTTTTTGAATGAGGAATTCTTGAACAATAGGGTACCATCTTTCCAAGCGGTGTAGATATGGGTATCTACTTTCTTAACTGACACTTCTTGAGTGGTTTTGTCCCAAGCCGCTAAATACCCTGGTGTCAATACGATTGCCTCTCTGCCGGCGTTCCCAGAACCTTCAGTGTATAATTTGACCGATCCCTCGACCAAAACGGTACTGATTACTTTATCTTCAGGGTAATATGATATGTTGAACTGGGTACCCAATACTTGCACATTGATATTATTTGCATTTACAATAAAGGGATGGTCCTCTTCTTTTGCGATATCGAAATAGGCCTCGCCCTCAAGGAATACTTTTCTAGGCTCTCTTTCAATAAATCGAACGGGATATCGAATTGAACTGCCAGCGTTGAGTTTTACCTGCGAGCCATCGGACAACAATAGATCAAATTGCTTACCATAAGGAACCGACAACGTATTATAAACAAGTTCTTCTGACATTTCAGTATTCTGGTAGTTGAGTTGATTGCCATTTTGAGCACCAATCAACATGCCCTTTGAACTAATAATATTGAGATGCCCATTCTCAGACATTACCTTGAGAGTGCCATCATCTAATGTGAGTATTACATTCTCGACAGCAAGTATATCAGAGTCATATCCAGCAGTTTGATTTGTATTAAAAATTTCTTTTTGATAACTAAAGAACAACCCAGCCATTACAACAAATGCGGTTGTCAGTAGTATTAGTTTTCCCGTATTTGATATTTTGTTCGTGAAAGTTTTTTTCTCTGCTTTCACGTCATCTCCGATTCGACTCATTATCTTAAGATAAAGCCTTTCCGATTCACTGCTACTCCTTTTTTTATAGTGTTTTTCATGACCATCGACTTCTTTCAAGTGGGTATTTATCATTTCCACCACATCGTTTTTAGTATTAGGGTTTTTTATAAAGGCCATCAGGGTTCTATACTCTTTTTCGGAAAGAGTATTGCCGATGAAGTTTTTAAATAATTTGTCTATATTTTGTTTCATCTAACTCCTTAGTTGATTTAAGAAAAAATGAGAATCCTCTACTATACTAATACACTTCAAAAGTTCAAAAGTCCCAAACCTAATTTTTTTTTGATTAAAAGGATTCATAAGACCTAAAAAAAATAAAGGCTAAAATCTCATGGCTATCTTAGGTGGGGGGTTATTTTACAAAGAGTCGTTTTTTTATTCTATCAGCTCTTTTAAAACTAGCAAATTAATTTTAAATCGTGGCGTGACAGCCATAATAAATTGTGATTAATCTTTCATTGGAGATATATTTCCCCTACCGAGCTATCTTAATATATAGGAAATTACTTTTTCTAATACCTCCTCATTTAAGGTCTAGATTGTATATTAATCCTGACTGCATTTATTTTATTCTCACCAGTGGGTTTAAGCTGCTTATGCCGGCAGGCAGGCTTGCATCAAAATGTTAAAGTTTGTTTCTTTTAATACACCGAGGTAGTTTACTATAGGCGATACAGCACAGTATACCTATTTAAAAACACTGTTTGCAATAATTTTAGAACAACGCCTTGGCATTATGAATAGTCATAATAGTACATATAGAAAGCAGAAAAGTCTTGAATAAACGTGTATTTTTATAAAAATAGGCTCGGTCACTTTATAAAAAAGAGGGCAGTAAGAGCAATGCAATAATGGTATCCGAAATATAGGGCTGTAATTGAAGACGAATGAGTTTTGAGGCTTTCCACAAGTGATTCTTTACCGTTTTAGTCGAAATATTCAATAGATTGGCTATCTCTTGATTACTCTTTCCTTGTTGTTTTGATAAGATAAAGATGCTTCGTTTTTTAACGGGCAAATTCTCTAGGATGTCATCGACGATATTCTCATATTCCGCTAATAGAAGGGTGTTTTCAGTTTGCCGATTATAATATTTTAGATTTCTCCATACTTCTTTCCTCAAGGACTCTTGATTTGAAACCCTCCTCAAGTAGTTATACGTATGATTTTTGGCAATGGTGTATATATAAGAATCAAAGGAACGGCTTACATTTATACCAGCCTTCTTTATCCATATTTTCAAAAACACTTCTTGAAGAATATCTTCAGTGGCGAAATTAGACTTGGTAATAGAGAAAACAAAGTGGTAAAGCCTAGTTTGATAGGTTTCAAAAATTTCACGAAAAGCCCATGTCTCCCCATTTTTTAAGGATACAATCAGTTGTGCGGTTTTTTCGGTATCATTTTTCACAATAAACAAACAAGGTATAGTACTTTTTCCATGACAGCATTACTTTTGATAGTGTTTTAAAACTAGCGATTATTTTGTAAGAAATTATTTCTTATTTCAGACTACATATATCAATAATTAGTTTTTAGACTGTATTATATAATGAATTCCTAATCTAAACTACTGAGAATTAGTAATAGTTTAAATATACCGTTAAATATTCATATGTGATTTTGAAATTTGTTATAATATGATATTACAGGAAATAAATCTATCTTCTATGACATTTGCAGTAATTATGTTCTATATTTAGGTGTATATAATTACTATCCGTTTAAAATTACTGTTGTATAAAACAAAGTTGTTTTTTAAAAGCCTCATTGAGGGTTTAATTCTCTCTCGATTGCTATCGGAATCGGAACAGCATCAAATTTTAAATACTATTTGCAGAAGCATACCTCGTATGCCTGCTTGATGGCAAAGACCGGCTTGCATCGAAGTTGTTGATTCAAAGAATATAGTCTGAAGGCTATGATTAAAACAAATTTATAAGAGAAAGAGAGCAACCAATGTTTTCATAGGTTCTCATTTTTGAACTATTTTTCACCATTTACTAAATTAATATACATGAAAATTGATGATAAGGACTTGAAAATACTGAGTCTTTTACAGGAGAATGCCAATATCGGG
This sequence comes from Flavobacteriaceae bacterium, assembly GCA_045046905.1. Lineage (GTDB taxonomy): Bacteria > Bacteroidota > Bacteroidia > Flavobacteriales > Flavobacteriaceae > JASFYU01. The sequence goes on from JASFYU010000162.1 coordinate 9,490, forward strand.
AATAAAGAGATTGCGGTTGCGACCAATCTTACCATAACCCCTGTTTATGAACGAATCAAGAAGCTTGAAGCAATGTCTTTACTTAAGAAAAAAGTGTTTTTGCTAAATCGAAAAAAACTAGGATTAAATGTGATGGCTTTAGTTATGGTCAGCATTGAAAAACATTCTGAAGAAGGCGCCCTTGTTTTCATGAATGAGATTAAGAAAATGCCTGAGGTTGTTGAATGCCTACATATAACGGGCTCATTCGACTTTCAATTAAAGGTTTATACCAAAGATATTGATCATTTTCATGAATTTAACTATAAAAAGTTAGCGACCATAAAAAACATTCGACAAATGGAGAGTCATTTTGTAATGAAAGAAGTGATTAATACCACGAGCCTTCCTTTATATATGGGGTAGACTAATTTTAAATGGTCAAGGAGGCATGTGGATAAGTAAAAAAGAAAGACTAGGGTTGTGTTCGTATACTATTATTTTACTTAAATACTGGTAATAAGTGGGTCTGTCATATATTCTATCTTTGAAATAGCCCCCTGTAAAAACAGCTATATGAACAGGAGATATACTACATTTTTGACTCTATTAGGATTTAAATAACATAGAAAATGCGGTATTTAAAATCGCAATGGCTCTTTCGAGTTGTTTTCTTTGTATGGTCAAAGCAGGGGATAACTGTAATACATTGCCCTGTGATACCTTAAAGCTTAGACCGTTTTCAAGACAGTGGTACATTATTTTTTCAGCTTCATCTGAAGCCGGTTTTTTTGTTATGGGGTCTTGTAATTCAATACCCCATAAAAGCCCTATTCCTCTGACATGTGCAATTATTGAGTATTTTTCTTTAAGGGCAGTAAGTTCTTTTTTTAACCAAGCTTCATCATTTTTTACTTTTAATATGATTTCTTCATCTTCGATATAATCGATTGTGGCCAGTGCCGCGGCACAACCTACGGGACTTTTTTCATGGGTAAAATGCCCTAATGAAATATCTTGGGCTACGTTGTACTGGTCTCTACAAGCCATGGCAGCAAAAGGAATGATCCCACCACCCAGACCTTTGCCCAGACAAAGAATATCAGGTTCTATATCAAAGTTATCAAAGGCGAACATTTTCCCTGTACGCCCCAAGGCAATAGGTATTTCATCTAAGATGAGCAGTACATTGTGCTTTGTACAGATTTCTCTAATGCGTTTCCAATATTTTTTTGAAGGAATTTGTACATCGGTATTCCTTATGGTCTCGGCGATGAAGGCACCAATTTCACCTTCTTTTTCGATGACATATTCAAGGTAATCGGCATACTTCATTTCGTCCTCGAAAAATCCACCATTTTGCATCGGTGGCGGAATACATATTGTACCGGGCATTGTAGGCCCCATATGTTGACGAAATACGGCCTCGCCACCTACACTAATAGCATCAAGTGAGGCGCCATGAAAAGAATCCCAATACGAAACAACCTTATGTTTTCCGGTTACCACCCGGGCCAATTTTAGAGCAATACTGATTACCGAGGTACCACCAGGGGCGAATAATACCCTATTCATATCACTGGGGAGTAATGATGTTAGTTTTTTGGCAAACGCAATTGCTTTTTCATTGGTGAACCGTCTTGTACAAAATGAAAGCTCATCGATTTGTTTTTTAATCTGATCAACTACATACGTATTGGCAAAGCCAACCTGATGTACATTATTACCATGAAAGTCAAGATATTCTTTACCTTCAATATTCTTTATCGATGCGCCTTTGCAGCTTTTTAATACATCTAAGCAAGGGGTTGACATCGACTGGTGAAGAAACAATTGTGCATCTTCTTTTAGCAAGTTTTGGGTTTTAGGGTCTAAAATGTTGTTTTCTTGCCATTTTACCCTTTCTTCTGAAAGGTTGACATCTCCTTCAGTCTTTAATACCTCTTGTTTCATCTTGTTTGTATTACTATTCGGCTGAACAGTTATTGTACTCTACTAGTAGAGAATACGGATCGATTAGCATTCTAGTTGTTTCTCAGGACTTTTAAAATTCCATTTAAGGGCAGCGACTCCTCCACCGATTAGAGCGAGTATCACAAAGAAATTAAATAGGTTGTCCCATCCGTATCTCTCATTAATGTATATAACTACAAAGCCAGAGACCATTTGACCAATAGAGCCCATTCCGTTGATGATTCCCGCAGCCATAGCAGCTCCTTTTTTACCGCCCACATCCATAGATCCGGCAGTGCATATAAGTGAATCGGGGCCATAGGTCGCCATTCCTATCAAGGCGATACTGACAATAGTTCCAATTTTACCAAAAGAGACCAAATAGGGGTGCATCAAACACACAAACCCGAGAAATAGCATCATAATGGCGATTGTACTGAAGCGTTTTGAACCAAAAATTCTATCTGAGGCATACCCGGCAATAATAACACCTAAAAACCCGACTAGTTCATAAACAGAAGAGACATATCCTGCTTCATTAACATCATAGCTCAAGGCTTTTACCAAGTAGATTGGCAACCAGAACAAAAAGGCATACCGTATTAATTTTAGAATCATATAACAGCCCGAATAGATCCATAACGCTCTATTTTTCAATAGCAAACCCAATATTTTATGTTTTTCCGATTTTCCGTCGGATTTAAATTCATATTTGCTCTCGATTATAGTGGGAACGTTGATTTCTTCAGGGCTATTTCTGGTAAACAGCATATAAATTATGGCAATGACGAACAGAATGAGTGATGGGAATATGAAACCTCTTTTCCAGCCCCATTCCGAAAGGAAATCCATATCAAAAGCAACATAAGTAGCAAAAACCGTTGCCAGAAAGCCCCCTATAACATAGCAGGTAGACCACCACGACATTACAATACCCCTTTCATTAGCCCTGAACCACGGGGTCATATTTTTCACCAGACCGCTCCAACCTGTAGATTGCCCATAGCCGTTAATAGCAATTAAAAAAATCATTATTCCTATTGAAAAAGACATTCCTAAAAATAAATTTGCCAAAGCAGCCATAAACAAGCCGATAGTTACCACCTTACGAGGTCCAAAAGTATCAGATAGGTACCCATTTGTAAATTGGCCGATGGTATAAATAAGGCTATAAACAAAAATGATGCCGGCATAGTCAGATTCAGACATACCTAAATCGGCTTCTATAGAGCTCCAAGTGACCGATAGGTTTTTCCTCCCAAAATAGAATCCCGCATAGGCGATCCAAGTGAGTAAGAATATTCTTTTTCTCCAGTAATTTTGTTCTTTGGTCAATGGCATCATTAGTATACTTGTTTTTTTATCATGTACATTTTAAGCATGGTGACCGTAATCGAATATTCATTTTGAACGGCGTGAGGCAGCGACCCGTCGAAAAACAGTATATCACCCTCATCAAGTATGAGTATTTCATCGTTGATGATATAATTTATTTTACCGTGAATAATATAGACAAGTTCAATGGCATCAGTAGATGTGGGTTTTCTATAAACGCCTTTATTTACTTTTACGATATAGGTTCTGAGGCTGCTTTCAGAGATGTTATTTGAAAACAGGAAAGTGTATTCTAGCCCTAGCGAATCGTCGCGTTCCTCGATGGTTCCTTCTCCCTTTCTAATGAGAATATATTTTTCGGCTTTGTTAGATCCTAAATTTAATTCAGACAAATCGATTTCTAGAGACTGCATGATTTTTAGCAATACGGGCAAGGAAGGTGTTGTTCTAAAATTTTCAATCTTCGAAATTAGGCCTGTACTTACGTCGCTCATTTCTGCCACCTGTTTAAGGCTTAAGTTTTTATTCTTCCTGACCTTCTTCAGTTGTTTTCCCAGATTCATCAGTATATCATCCATGATATCAAATTTTTAATCGCAACAGTGGGCCTAGCCTATCTGGCAGCTGCATAGGTTTTTCAATGCCCAGATGCTGCAAGTCAGGCTCGCCCAAGGTTTATTCCTACCAGTGGGTTTAACCTGCCTATGCTGGCAGGCTTACATCGAAATGTAAAAGTTTGTTTCTTTTAATGCCTCGTGGGCCTGCCTTTGCTGCAGGCAGGTCTGCCTCGAGGTAGTTTACTTATTTTTTAAAAAATCTATTTGGACAAGATACTCCTTCAATACCTTTAAAAAGGCCTGTATATCTGTATAATCGATTTGCCCAATATTAGAGATTCTAAAAGTATCATAATTATTTACTTTTCCCGGATAGATGGTGAATCCTTTTTCAAAAAAGAAATCATGCATTTCCTCGAAATTATATTTCTCGGTATCGGGTTCTATAATAGAGGTGATGATTTTTGAGTGGTATTCTTTATCTATTAAATAAATGAGGCCCAATTTCTCGATGCCTTCCAATAGTGTTTCCCAAGATTTGGCGTATCGCTCATACCTTTTTTCTACGGTTTCTTCTAAGGTTTCAATTATAGCCTGTTTTAGGGCATAAAAAGTTTGTACCGGTGGTGTGAACCTAGTTTGATGTGTTTTTTCAAAATAGGCGTACTGCGCGTAGAGATTTAAATACAAATTTCGCGGAGCAATAGCTTTTGTTTCCTCCAGTACCTTTCTATTGCAGATGGCAAAACCAATACCGGCCATGCCTTGTATATTCTTATTAGAGCTTGCTGCCAAATAATCGATATGCATTGCTTTCATATCAATAGGAATAGCGGCAAAACCACTCATTGAATCGACGATAAAACGCAGCCCATATTTGACGCAAAGCGCTCCTACCGCTCCAATATCATTCAATAGGCCCGTGGTAGTTTCGTGATGAATCATGGCTAAATGGGTCAAGCCGGCTTCTTTTTTAATAGCGTCCTCTAAGTCATTTAAATCAAGGGGCTCTATTGATGAGGCTTCGAAAACCACCGTATCAATACCATAAACACCTGTTATTTGGCACATTCGTTTACCGTAGGCTCCGTTATCGATAATCAATATTTTACCTTCTTTCGGAATAACAGAGCTTAAAATAGCCTCTACGGTCGCTGTTCCTGAACCTCCAAACATGACTGTGGCGTACTCTTTGGGATCGCCAATAAATCTTGTTATTTCAGTTGCACAATACTCCATAAGGTCTCCGAATTCTTTTTCTCTTGGGCAAATATCGGCCACGACCTGTGCACGTTTAACTGAATCTGTAGTAGTTGCAGGGCCTGGGTTCAGCAATATGTTTCTGGTAATTTGTTTAGTCATAATTATTTGTCTTAGTGTTAATTAGGCAATATCCCAGGGGAGAGAATAGGTTTTTACATAGGTATACCCTTTCATGGTTTCGATAACCCCTTCTTTATACCCTAAACCTGAATCTTTTACGCCCCCAAAAGGTGTCCATTCAAGTCTATAGCTCGGCGCTTCATTTACGTTGACCGTGCCCGTATCTAATTCGGTGATTACCCGCTGAATAGAGGGCCAATGATTACTGACCACACCACCTGATAAACCATAGGGGGTGTCATTCGCAATATCAAGAGCTTCGTCAAGGCTTGAAAATCGAATGATAGGAGCGACCGGGCCAAAGGTCTCTTTGGCTACTACTTCATGAGAATTTTTCACGTGATCAAGTACTGTGGGCGCAAATAAGGCGCCTTTTCTTTTATGACCCGCCAAAAGAACTGCGCCATTATCAATGGCGT
>JASFYU010000163.1:0-17390 GCA_045046905.1 Flavobacteriaceae bacterium
AAAATTGACTTCGAGTGAACAGTTACCTTTTCAGTACCTACTAAAATGCCAAGCCAATTTAGTAGCTAAACTACTATAATCATAGTATTTTTGAAATTTCAACTTAAAACGTGTAATGAACAAAAAAGTAATACTAATGATTTTGGACGGCTGGGGAAAATCGCCCGACCCCAAAGTCTCCGCAATAGACAATGCGAATACGCCTTTCGTAGATTCTCTCTATCAGAATTACCCGAATGCTGATCTATTGACCGACGGCATGAATGTAGGTCTGCCTGAAGGCCAAATGGGCAATAGTGAAGTCGGCCATATGAATTTGGGTGCCGGCAGAATAGTGTATCAAGATTTTGCAAAAATAAACTTGGCCGTACAGGAAAACACCTTAAAGGATGAAAAAACACTTAAAGACGCTTTTTCTTATGCCAAGAAAAATAACAAGGCGGTTCACTTTTTAGGATTATTAGGAAATGGCGGTGTTCATAGCCACATTTCTCACCTTAAAAGTTTAATATCTTCCAGTACTGATTATGGCCTTAAAAATGTCTATATACATGCCTTTACAGATGGTAGAGATGTAGATCCAAAAAGCGGCAAGGGGTTTTTAGAGGACATTACTTCGTATTGTTCCGATAAAAGCGCAAAATTAGCCACGGTAATAGGTCGATATTATGCCATGGACAGAGATAAAAGATGGGAACGTATTAAATTGGCTTATGATGTTCTGGTGAACGGAATCGGAGAAAAATCAAATGACATCTCAAAAACTATACAACAGAGCTATGATAATAACATTACAGATGAGTTTATCAAACCTGTGATACTGACAAATTCCGATGATTCTCCCATAGCCAAGATCAATGCGGACGATGTTGTCATCTTTTTTAATTTTAGAACAGATCGTGGCCGCGAATTGACCCAAGTCCTCAACCAAGAAGACCATCACGAACAGAATATGCATAAGTTAAACCTGTATTATGTGACCATGACTAATTATGGTGATTTCTTTAAGGGAATTCATGTAATATATGATAAAGAGAACATAAAGGAAACTTTGGGCGAAGTGATTTCTAAATCGGGAAAAACACAAATTCGTATAGCCGAAACAGAAAAATATCCACATGTCACCTTTTTCTTTAATGGCGGTAGAGAAGCCCCTTTTGATGGCGAACAAAGAATATTATGTCCTTCTCCAAAAGTGGCCACCTATGATCTACAACCTGAAATGAGTGCTTATGAAATTCGAGATGCTATTATTCCTGAATTAGAAAAAGGAGATGTTGATTTTGTGTGTCTTAACTTCGCCAACCCTGATATGGTAGGGCATACAGGAGACATGAATGCCGCCATAAAAGCTTGTGAAACGGTAGACAGCTGTGCAGAATCGGTTATTTCTACTGCATTAAAGAATGGCTATACAACCATAGTCATTGCGGATCACGGCAATTGCGAAACCATGGTAAATCCTGATGGCAGTCCTAATACGGCTCATACTACAAATCTGGTGCCCTTGATTTTGGTAGATGAAGAAATCAAAGAAATAAAAGATGGCGTTTTGGGAGATATTGCCCCGACCATCCTAAAATTGATGGGAATACCGCAACCTGATTTAATGACTCAAAAACCCTTGGTTTAAGAGGTATACCAAAACTTTTACATTTGCTGTTATGGTAAAAATCAAAACGTCAGAAGAAATCGAATTGATGCGAGAGAGTGCACTAGTGGTCTCAAAAACCTTGGGCATGTTAGCCTCCGAGATAAAACCTGGTGTCACGGCGCTATATTTAGATACATTGGCTGAAGATTTTATTAGAGAGCAAGGTGCCGAACCCGGTTTCTTGGGTATGTATGATTTTCCTAACACCTTGAATATGAGTCCGAACGCTCAAGTAGTACACGGTATTCCTACCGATGTGCCCTTAAGGGATGGTGACATCATATCAGTCGATTGTGGGGCCCTAAAAAATGAGTATTATGGCGACCACGCCTATACTTTTGAAGTAGGGGAAATAGCCGCAGACACCAAAAACCTCTTACGGGTTACCAAAGAATCACTCTATTTGGGAATCCGCGAATTTAAGGTAGGTAAGCGTGTGGGCGATGTTGCCTATGCCATTCAAAACCATTGTGAGAAACATGGCTATGGGGTAGTACGAGAATTGGTCGGACATGGTTTGGGAAAAAAATTACACGAAGGCCCAGAAATGCCTAATTACGGTAAACGTGGCAGAGGAAAAAAATTCACCGAGGGCATGGTCGTGGCTATTGAACCCATGATTAACATGGGTACCCGAAGAATAAAACAGTTAAAGGATGGCTGGACCATTCTTACAGCCGATGGACAACCAAGTGCTCATTTTGAACACAATATAGCCATCGTAAACGGAAAACCAGAGCTACTTTCGACCTTTCAATATATTTATGAAGCCTTGGGTATAGTGAGTGATGAGGAGGAAGCGTTTAGGAAGAAAAAGTTACAACTATAGACAGATCAACAATGAAGAAAGTCTTTAAGTTTGTCTTAAATCTATTGCCTAGGCCATTACTCATTAGATTAAGTTATTTAGTAAAACCGATACTTGCTTTTTCATTAAAAGGAAATACATACGAAGACCCCATAGACGGCAGGCGGTTCAAAAGTTTTTTACCCTATGGCTATGAAAGCCCTAGAGACAATGTCTTATCACCCTCTACCCTATCCTTGGAGCGCCATCGACTGTTATGGCTATTTCTAAAACATAAGACAAACTTTTTCACCGCCCCACATAAAGTCTTGCATTTTGCACCCGAACAAGCTTTTTATAAACGATTCAGAAAATTGAAGAATCTTGACTATACGACCACTGATCTGAATTCACCATTGGCTGATGTAAAAGCAGATATATGTGAACTACCCTTCGAGGATAATTCTTTTGATATCATTCTATGTAATCATGTATTGGAGCATATTCCGCAAGACACCAAGGCCATGCAAGAACTATATCGCATTCTTAAACCAGGGGGTTGGGGCATATTTCAAATTCCGCAAGATAAAGATCGTGAAAAGACTTTCGAAGACCATTCAATTACTGATAAGAAAGAACGGGCCAAGATATTTGGGCAGTACGATCACGTTCGTATTTATGGGCAAGATTATTTTAATAAACTAAGAACCATTGGTTTTGAAGTTGAAGAAATAGATTATACGGCTTATTTATCCTCTTCTGAAATTGAAAAGTACCGTTTGGCAAAAGGAGAGATTATTCCACTTGTGAAGAAGTAATACCAATTTAACTATAAACTAAGTTATTCAAACGCATTCAATTTTAGTTGTATCTCTTTACTCATCATTTCCGTAACCGTAGCTATGCAAATAACTCGAAGCAGGATAAAACAAAAAAGCAATTTTGTTTTCTGTGACTCACTTTATAGTTAATTTGGTATAAGCACCTTTTTAAAACCAGCGGTCATAAATTCTTGAACTAGACCCTCTTCATCAATATATATAATATAAACGTCGAGTTCTTTCTGTTGGCTGATTAGTTTTAGAGCATCATCAAAATCCATTGCCATAAAAGCGGTCGCAAAAGCATCAGCCTTGGCACAGGTATCGGCCAAAATGGTTACTCCTAGTGTATTTGAATTTTTGGTAAATCCGGTTATGGGGTCAACGGTATGTACGTATTTCTTGCCGGTCAGCGAATCAAGCCTGAATTTTCTATAATTACCCGAAGAAGCAAGCGCTCTGTTCTTTAGCCATATCAAAGTCTTGAGTTTCCGCCCTTCTTCTATCTGTGGATCATCAATACCGACTACCCATGGTTTTTCTTTAATGCTATTTTCTCCCTTGGCAACCAACTCCCCTCCTACTTCTATAAGATACTGTTTAATCTTCTTTTCATCAAAAAGAACGGCCAAACGATCTATCGCATATCCTTTTGCAATGGCATTAAAATCAAAATAAATATTCGGGTGAGATTTCAAGATTCTATTTTCAGCACTTATAGCCACCTTATCAAAACCGACAAAATTTAAAAGGCTATCCACTTTCGTGCTATCCATAATTATTTTCGGCCCAGGGCCAAAGCCCCAGGCATTGACCAAAACCCCAACGGTCGGATCAAAATAGCCGTCCGTTTTTTGATAAATTACTTTCGAGAGTTCAAATACGTCTCGAAACATTTGATCTACCACAACGGTAGAGTCACCTTGATTAATCTTAGAAATATCGGAAGTGGGAATATAGGTAGAGAGCGATTGATTGACCACTCTAAACACCGAGTCAATTTCTTTTTGAAAGTCAAGCTCCTTATCGGCCAAATAAATAATACTATACGATGTTCCCAAAGCAGCCCCGACACTTCTATTTTTAATGAGATTTTCGGTATCAGAAGCACAGGAAACCAAGAATATGGTCAGTAAAAGCAGCGTTACTCTAAACATCTTTTATTTCGATAAGTCCATCATAATGTACTATATAAGGCTCATTCAAATATACGGGTAATGTTTGATCCTCGGCATTGGAAAGGACTACACCAGCATAGTATGTTCTAGCCTTTTGTTCATTCGCATGCTTCTTCATTTTTTTCATTAAAACCCTATCAAACACCCTAGGGTTTTCAGAATAATCAACACTGCGTACTACAATAAAATGCAGTTCTTTTTCTTTTAAGCAAACAAACTGCGGATTCTTTTTGGGCTTACTATTTACACCCATAAATTCAAATCCTTCGGCTTCAAGCTGTTTCCCAACAATATTCATTGCCAGATTATGAAGTTCTTGTTCAGTAAGTGCTTTCATGGTTCAAAAAAACCTGACGGCGTATAAGAACAGCGGTCAGGTTTATATTTTATTCAGTTAGTTCTTATCCTCCAAAGTCATCAAATCGAATATGTTCATCGGGGATACCGTAATCCTCTCCCATTTTCTGCACAGCCTTGTTCATCAATGGTGGCCCACAGAAATACAATTCTATATCCTCAGGAGATTCGTGTAGACTCAGATAGTTTTCTATTACACAATTATGAATAAACCCAACAAAACCATCTCCTGGGGCATCAATATTCTCTTTCACTTTCCAGTTATCTTCAGGCATAGGTTCAGAAAGGGCCAGATAAAATTTAAAGTTTGGAAAATCTTTCGCCAATTGTTTGAAATGATCCAAATAGAACAATTCACGTTTCGAACGACCCCCGTACCAATAACTAACTTTACGGTTGGTCTTTAAGGTTCTGAACAGGTGATACAAATGTGATCGCATAGGAGCCATTCCTGCACCACCACCGACATATAACATTTCTGAGTCCGATTCATTGATATAGAACTCTCCATAGGGCCCTGAAATGGTGACATCATCACCGGGTTTTAGTGAAAATATATAGGAAGATGCAATACCTGGGTTCACATCCATCCATCCATTTATTGAACGGTCCCATGGTGGGGTAGCGATACGAACGTTCAACATAATCTCACGGCCTTCAGCAGGGTAAGATGCCATTGAATAGGCACGTTCAACAACTTCAGGGTTTTTCATGACCAAGGGCCATAAATTGAACTTGTCCCATTCCGCTTGAAATTTATCAGGGGTTTCATGCTCCTCAGGATGCGCAGTTATATCAATGTCAGAAAATTTGATTTCACATTCCGGAATTTCAATTTGAATATATCCTCCGGCCTTATAGCCCATATCCTCAGGAATTTCAACTACGAATTCCTTGATAAAGGAGGCAACGTTAAAATTACGAACCACTTTAGCTGGCCATTTCTTAATACCGAATACTTCTTCAGGAATAGTAATTTCCATGTCTTGGTTCACCTTCACCTGACAGGCTAAACGAACACCATGATTCAGTTCTTTTTTTGAAAAATGCGGCGTTTCGGTTGGCAGGGCCTCACCACCACCTGAAAGTACGTGACATTCACACTGTATACAGGTGCCACCACCTCCACAGGCCGAAGGCAAAAATATCTTTTGATTACCCAAAGTAGTAAGTAATGAGTTACCAGACCCTACTTCGATTTTCTTCTCACCGTTAATGGTAATAGTAACAGGGCCAGAAGGCGATAATTTTTCTTTGGTAAATAACAATAGTGCTACCAATAAAAGAAGTAGTATCATAAAAGCGACTACGGTAATCAATATGGTTCCACCGGTACTTGCAACTAGAATCATGCTTATTCGTTTATAACTGTGTTATAGGAAATCTCTTTTTCATCGATCTCTTTTTCAATTTTCACTTGTTGTTCCGCAGACAGGTTTTCTTCTTCTATTTTCTCTGCCATGGTCTTCTCCTCTACTGGCGGTGGTGAATCATCACCACCTGTCAACATGCCTCCAAAACTCTGGAAACCGATACCCATTAGACCTGTAATAATAAAGGTGATACCCAAGCCTCTCAATGCCGGTGGCACATTTGAATATCTGATTTTCTCACGAATCGCCGCAATGGCCAAAATAGCCAAGAACCATCCGATACCAGAACTGATCCCATAGTTTAATGCGAGACCCAAAGTCTCTATTTCTCTGGCCTGCATAAATAAAGACCCTCCTAAAATGGCACAGTTTACAGCGATTAGCGGTAAAAAGATCCCCAAGGAGTTATATAATGAAGGAGAGAATTTTTCGACAACAATTTCTACCAACTGCACCATGGTAGCAATAGTGGCAATAAATAAGATGAAAGACAGAAAACTCAAATTATAGTCGGCATACTCGGGGCCTAACCATTCCAAGGCACCGTCTCTCAACAGGTACTTGTCTAACAACCAGTTCAAGGGTACGGTCACGGCCAATACAAAGATTACCGCGGCGCCTAGACCTACCGCAGTCGCTACCTTCTTGGATACGGCCAAAAAGGAACACATGCCCAAGAACACGGCAAAAACCATGTTATCAATAAAGATGGACTTAAAAAATAATTCTACATGCTCTAACATACTATTCTCTTTAACCTATAATTAGTTATCTTCTACCAAGGCAGGATTTCTGGATCTTTGTACCCAAATAATGATTCCGACCACTATCAAGGCCGCTGGTGGTATAATCATAAAACCATTGTTCTCGTAGCCAAAGGAATAAAGGCCGGTCTTCTCGATCGGATTACCAAGCACCGGAAAACCGAACAAGGTACCAGAGCCAAACAGTTCTCTGATAAAACCAACAATCACTAAGATCAGTCCGTATCCGAAAGAATTACCGATACCATCTAAAAATGACCTCCAAGGGCCATTAGCCAATGCAAAGGCCTCAAACCTACCCATAATAATACAGTTGGTAATAATCAAACCAACAAACACAGAAAGTGTTTTACTGAGTTCATATGCAAAGGCTTTTAATACCTGATCCACGATGATAACCAAAGCGGCTACAACTATTAATTGCACAATAATCCTGATTTTTGGAGGAATGATATTCCTCAACAAGGAAATGACCACATTACCGATACTTAAAACAAAAAGTACCGAGATAGCCATCACAATCGAGGCTTTTAACTCTGCCGTAATCGCCAAGGCAGAACAAATACCCAATACCTGAATGGTTATAGGGTTATTATCCGCTAAGGGATCTAAAATAAGGTTGGTATCCTTCTTTGAAAGTAGTGCCATATTTTTACTTAGCTCTTATAGTTTCTAAATAGTCTTTATACATATTGATGCTCTCTTTGATCATGGCAGACACTCCGTTTCCAGTGATAGTGGCTCCGGCCAATGCATCTACTTCATTATCGTCTTTTATTTTATTAACGGGATCGTTGTTCCCCTTGGCAACGCTTATACCTACATAACGTGAACCATTCATTATGGACTCACCTGCAAAATCATCCATAAAATAGCGTTGCTTTATATTGGCACCCAAACCTGGTGTTTCAGCTTTGTGATCAAAATAGACCCCTTGTACCACCATTTTATCATCAACGGCCATAAAGCCCGAAATGGCGTCCCATAAGCCCTTACCATACATGGGTATGATATAGAATTTTTTACCATTTTTCTCCCCTATAAACAAGGGTAGTTTTGGTGTTTTTCCTTTTTTTACCGCTGCCAATTGCTTTTTAAGGTCTATTAGGTAGGCTTCATCATTTTTGGTAATCTTATCTCCCTCGATGATCAATTGTTCCTTTATATAGGTAGAAAATTCATTTTCTACCTTATCGGTAGGAATAAAATTTACGCTACCGCCATCGTCATTTTCATTAACGCCCATGGCATAGAGAATATTCTGCTGCTTTTCAAACCGCTCATTCTCTTGAATACGTTCTTTTAGGCTCGAGGCCGCAAATGCCAAGATTGAACCGACGACTACCACCATAACCGCGGCAAACCCCACGGTATATGTATTACTTTCTGTATTGATTGCCATAATTAAACCGTTTCAGCTTTAAGTTCTTTTACTTTACTATCTGAATCCTTTGGAAGGACAACAGCGCTTTTCAATCTTTTCATTCTTCGTTTTACATTAGCCTGCACCACATAATGGTCGATCGTAGGCGCAAAGACATTCATTAAAAGAATAGCCAAGAAAACACCTTCAGGGTAGGCCGGATTGAATACTCGAATCATCACTGAAATAAATCCGATCAGAAATCCATATACCCATTTTCCACGATTCGTCTGTGAACCAGTCACGGGATCAGTGGCCATAAAAACAATACCGAAGGCTAGACCACCAACAATGAGATGTTTCCAAAAATCGAAACTCATCAATCCGTAAAATTTACTAGTTTCGCCAATCCAACCTATTTCAACAATTTGATTGAACATAAGTCCCATTACCAAAGAACCAAGTACGGCACTGACCATTATACGCCAGCTTGCAATTTTACTAAAGATCAAAAACAGTCCGCCAAGTAGTATTAAAAACGCCGATGTCTCCCCTACCGAACCTGGAATAAACCCGAAGAACATATCCCAAGTATCATAGGTTTTATCCATTAATGCACCTTTGTTCTGTGCCAGAAACCCCAAAACGGTTTCGCCAGAAATTGCATCGGGGCCACCTGTACGTTCAACGCCCTGATATACCCAAACCTTATCACCACTCATCCATGTAGGGTAAGCGAAAAACAAAAATGCCCTAATGGTCAGGGCCGGGTTTAGAATATTCATACCTGTGCCGCCAAAAACTTCTTTTCCGATAACCACGCCGAATATGACGGCAACGGCCAACATCCATAAGGGTGTATCGATAGGAACAATAAGTGGTACCAATATACCGGTTACCAAATACCCCTCTTCAACCTCATGCCCTTTGATTACAGCAAAAATAAATTCGACAAGAAGTCCCACTCCGTAAGAAACGGCCAATAGGGGCAGTACCTTAATAATACCTATCCAAAAGTTATCCCAGTTGAGAAAATGCTCCATAAGGGAGAAGTTCTCAGGAAAACCATTAATAGCCGAAAAATGCTGATAGCCTGCATTGAACATAGAGAACAACAATACTGGCACCAAGGCCATAATAACCGTGTTCATTGTTCGCTTTAAGTCATCGGCTGCACGTACATGTGAACCCGAATGCGTAGTTTCATCAGGTGAAAACAAAAAGGTGTGGATTGCATTAAATGCCGGCGCCATTTTTTTGTCGCGGTATCTGTGTTTTAGAATGTGCAATCTTTTCTTAAAGGTCAATCTTTTATCGCTCATCGTTATCCTATTTCTTTATATAATAGATCCAATCCTTCTCGTATTATCTGCTGATGTGGTTGTTTCGATATACACACAAACTCTGTCAACGAAAAATCTTCGGGAGCAACTTCATAGAGGCCCAATTGTTCCATCTCATCCAAGTCCTTTACCATACACGCCTTCAATAATTGCATGGGAAAAATATCCATAGGAAAAACCTTTTCATACATACCCGTCACCACAAATGCCCTATGTTCACCATTGGTATTGGTGTTAAGTTCATACTTTTTATTTGGCTGTAACCAAGAGAAGGTCAATGACCGTGTGGCTGAAATTTTATTAAAAATAGGTTTGTTCCACCCAAAGAGTTCGTAATCGTCTCCTTCAGGAATCGCAGTAACCGTATTATTATAATAGCCTAAATGACCATCCTGCTTTGATCTTCTACCTGTCAGCACATCACCATTAATGACCCTGAAATTATCAGTATTGACTCCGCTTGCATAAAGAAAGGTCGATAGTTCAGCACCAATCTTGGTTGTATAATATTTAGGTTTCTTGACCGATGACCCAACCATGGCGACGATACGTTCTGGATTAAATTTACTGGTCAACAATAGCTCACCAATGATAATCAAATCCTGAGGCGTGACCATCCAAACGGCTTCTCCTTTATTTATAGGGTCTATTTTGTTTATTTGCGTTCCTACCAATCCTGCTGGATGCGGTCCTGAGACCTTGTGCAATTCTATATCATGTAGTGTAGCCAGTACTGAATTCGAAGATTTTCCGATCGACACATGTACTTTACCAGGCGTCATCTTGCTCAAGGCCGTCACTGCTGCCTGTAATTCTTTTTCCTTGCCCTGCAATACATAATCAAGCTCTGCGGCCAAGGGTGCCGTAGTATACCCTGATATGAATATCGCTTTGGGTGCCATATCTGGATTGGCAATGATATCATAAGGTCTTTGTTTTATGAACGGCCAACAGCCACCTTTTAACAAAAAGGCCTTAATCTCTTGGCCAGTTGCCTTTGACAAATCAAAGGAATCATGCTCAATATGTTCCTGAGGTTTATCAGCTAGTATCTTCAAGCTTAAGATTCGTCTCCTTGCCCCTCTCTGAATCTCAATAAGTTCTCCACTTACCGGAGAAACAAAAAGCATATCTTCCCGATTTTTGTTATAAAAAAGCGCTTCACCGATTTTTATTTCGGCTCCTTGCTTTACCAACATTTTTGGAGTAATACCGTGAAAATCGACAAGATTTATGGCATAAACATTACTTAAAACGGCTTTGGAAGTACTTTGCTCCGCAGCACCAACAAGGTTAATGTTCAAGCCTTTTTTAATCCGGATGTCTCTAGACATATTTTATGGTTGACCTTTAGGTTAACAAAATTTCGAGCAAATTTAGCACTTATAAAAAAGTTTTCATAATTATTGTCTATAAATTTAGACATTACATCGAGGTAAATTTATTAGGTATGCTTTTTGTTTACCTTTGTTCAAAATTAGCATACTAAATGCGCGTAAACATCAAACAGCTTGTATTGTTACTTTTTGCCTCCTCGGTGTTCGCCCAGGTTCAAAATGAGGTCAACCCTCCAGAAAACATCAAAACCATTGTTTTTCGTGGGCCGACAGAGGACCAATTCCCTGTAGTTCAGCTTAACGAGCCCATCTATTTGGAATTTGACGACCTTTTAGCCAATGAACAGGATTATTATTATAAAATTGTGCATTGCGATTACGATTGGACACCTTCAAGCTTGCTTAAATCACAATATCTGGCCGGAGCGGACAACCAACGGATCCTGGACTATGAAAACAGTTATAATACCTTACAGCCCTATTCAAATTATAAGCTCACAATACCGAATAGAAATATAAAATTAAAGGTGAGCGGCAATTACCTTATTGAAATATACAATGGTAGTTACGAACTTCAGTTCTCGCGCAGATTTGTCGTTTATAAAGATTTTGTAAAAGTAGGTGCCCTTGTAAAACGGTCTCGAGATTTTAATTTTCTGAATAAAAAACAGGTTGTGCAGTTCAATATCAAAGCCGGGAATTTTCAATTAATCAACCCAAAAAAAGAAGTCAAAATAGCGATTCTTCAAAATTATTATTGGCCAACAGCCATATACGACATCAAACCCCAATTCACCCTGGGCACCGAACTGGTCTACAAGTATGACCAGGAAACCAGTTTTTTTGGCGGAAATGAGTTTTTAAACTTTGATACTAAGGATCTTCGAGCTCCCACCTCGGTTATTTCTCATATTGAACTAGAAGATATTTACAACCACTATTTGTTTTCCGATAGCTATCGTTCCGACAGAACGTACACCTATTACCCTGATATCAATGGTGATTTTTTAGTACGTACACTGCAAGGAGAAAATAATTCACGAGAAGCAGAATACACCAATGTACATTTCAGATTCCCGTATTCTGAAGCATTGGGATTAGACGATGTCTATATTTTTGGGAAAAATACGAATTATGGTCTCACCGAGGAAAACAGAATGACCTATAATGACACGAACGGGATGATGGAAGGCGTTCTGAAAATGAAGCAAGGTTTTTACAACTATAAGTATGTCATACAACGCGAGAGCGGCAAGGTCGATTTGAATACCGTGAGCGGTAATTTTCACTTTACAGAGAACAATTACCTGATTTTGGTTTATTACCGAAACTTTGGTGACCTCTACGACAGCATAATAGGTATAGGCGCCACCAACTCTAGAAATATTAGCAATTAACGTATATTCATCTTTTATATGGATAAATGAGCGACAAACCGACCCTAGCACCTAAAGGCCGATACCTACTTAAATATAGGGGAACTCAGTGTGCCAATTGTGGTCATCTCTTAGATATTAGTGATAGGTTTTGCCCAAATTGCTCTCAGGCCAATAGCACCAAAAAACTCACCCTTAAAGATTTTATCGATGAGTTTTTATCAAGTATGATATCCTACGATTCAAAACTATTAAAAACACTATCCTCTTTATTGCTGCGACCGGGGAAAATCACAAAGGATTATATCAATGGAAAACGGGTTTCCTATACCAATCCCTTTCGTTTTTTACTGAGTTTGGCAATTGTTTATTTTTTGATTTTAAATTTTACAGGAAATTATGCATCCTGGGACAATTCTGCTGCAAATAAGATAGACAACAACAGCAAAATTGCAGACTTATTAGAGGTAGATCTACAAGTAGAAAACAGAGAACAAACAGATTCAATACGGTTGTCAGACCCCAGATTATATTTCTCAACCCTGCAAAACCTTAATTTCAACGATCGTTTTTATAAAAAATCAGATCTTTTCAGTTCCCTTATACTTAAAGATACCATCTACACTTTCGACGCTGTAGTGCAGAAATATAAAATCGAGAATACCTACGAAAACAAAATAGTTTTCAACGCCACAAAAGGCTATAAAAAAATTAGGCGCCAACCCGGAAGCTTTATAAGCACAGTTATTTCGAAACTTCCATTTGCCATATTTTTCTTTCTACCTGCCTTCACACTCTTCATTTGGCTGGCATACATCAGAAAAAAATACAATTATACCGATCATCTTATCTTTGCCTTTCATAATACATCATTGTTGTTTATCTTGCTCATTATTAGTTATTTGATAGACGCTATTTTTGGTGTAAACAGTAATTGGATTTTTGTTCTCATTTTTTCAATGTATCTGTTTTTCGCAATGCGTAAATTCTATCAGCAAGGAGTTTTTAAAACTATTGTTAAATATTTATTCCTTAATGGGATATTTTTTATTTTAGCAATCATCGGAATATTGTTACTTTCTACGGGAAGTTTAGTCACATATTAAATAGAGCATGATAACACAGGTAACCAAAGGCATAAAAATTTCTGTACATACTAATTTTGAAGGTACTTTCTTCAAAAACTATAAGATGCACTTTGCATTTGGCTACACTATAACCATTGAAAACCAAAGCAAGGATTCTGTTCAATTAACCTCTCGTCATTGGGAAATTTTTGACTCTTTAAATGAGGTAGAAATCTTGGACGGAGAAGGTGTTATCGGCAAAAAACCCGTGATTAGACCTGGAGAATCACATACCTACAATTCTGGATGTTTATTGGCTTCGCCCATTGGCGCGATGAAAGGCCATTACAATATGGTGAATTTTAGTTCTACCGAAAAATTCAGGGTCTATATACCCACCTTTAAATTCAGTGCCGCATTCGCCCTGAATTAACGCTTCTTTTTAAGAACAGCTCTAAAAAAGCATCCATTTTTAGTACCTTTGTCGCAACTTTTAACACCTAAAAAGCAGCATCATGGGCAAAGGATTTTTCCAAGTACCGACCGCAATCAACGAACCGATTAAAGACTATGCTCCAGGTAGTTCGGAAAGGAAGGAAGTACTCGAACAGTACAGGACTTATTTCGAGGAAGAAATCGATATACCAATGTATATAGGCAAGGAAGAGGTAAGAACGGGCAACACCAAACCAATGTCACCGCCACATGACCACAAACACAGTGTTGGGCATTATCATGTAGCGGAGAAAAAGCATGTAACCAAGGCCATTCAAAACACCTTGGATTCAAGAAATTCTTGGGCCAATTTAACTTGGGAACAACGGGCCGCCATATTCTTAAAAGCCGCAGACTTATTAGCTGGCCCTTATCGCGCCAAAATAAATGCGGCCACCATGATTGCCCAGTCAAAAAATATTTATCAGGCCGAAATCGATGCCGCCTGCGAGTTGATAGATTTTCTTCGTTTTAACGTGGAATATATGTCGCAGATTTACGAGCAACAACCCGATTCCGCAGAAGGAGTTTGGAACCGCATAGAATATCGTCCTTTAGAAGGATTTGTATATGCCATTACGCCCTTCAATTTTACCGCTATTGCCGGAAACCTTCCTGCAAGTGCCGCGATGATGGGAAACGTGGTCATATGGAAACCAAGTGATAGCCAAGTTTTTTCCGCAAAGGTAATCGTCGATGTCTTTAAAGAGGCCGGTCTTCCTGGTGGGGTGATTAATGTCGTATATGGTGACCCCGTAATGATTACTGAGACCATTTTGACTAGCCCTGATTTCGCTGGTATACATTTTACAGGTTCTACTCATGTCTTTAAAGAACTATGGAAACAGATTGGCAATAATATTCATACCTATAAAACGTATCCGCGTATTGTTGGAGAAACTGGGGGCAAAGATTTTATCATTGCACACCCCAGCGCAAAACCCGTGCAAGTGGCTACGGCAATAAGCCGTGGGGCATTCGAGTTTCAAGGACAAAAATGTAGTGCCGCATCTCGGGTCTATCTACCAAAATCCACATCAAAAGAAATCTTAGATCTAGTCATAAAAGATGTTCAATCCTTTAATAAACCCGGTTCACCCGAAGACATGTCCAATTTTATAACGGCCGTAATTCATGAAGCCTCCTTTAATAAATTGACAAAATATATTGATCAGGCCAAAAAGGATCAAAATGCCCAAATCATTGTCGGTGGAGGGTATGATAAGACCAAAGGCTATTTTATAGAACCCACGGTTATTGTGACCACGGATCCGCAGTATACTACTATGCATACTGAATTATTCGGCCCCATAGTTACCATTTATGTATACGAGGATCAAGATTGGTCCAAGACGCTAAAGTTGGTAGATTCAACCTCGGAATACGCCTTGACCGGCGCAGTACTTTCACAAGATCGCTATGCCATCGACGAAGCAACTAAAGCACTTCAGAATTGTGCGGGCAACTTCTACATCAACGACAAGCCTACAGGCGCCGTTGTAGGCCAGCAGCCATTTGGTGGGGCCAGAGCCTCTGGCACTAACGACAAGGCCGGCTCTCCACAAAATTTATTGCGCTGGATCTCACCCAGGCTTATAAAGGAGACTTTTGTCACTCCAGAGGATTATAGATATCCATTTTTAGGATAATAAAGCTAGGAAATAATTTTTAATCAAAATGGGGCGCAACGTTTTACTTTTCGCCCCATCTTGATTAAAAAGCTTCTTGAAATGAACCATCCTCAAGGCTCTTCTCTAGTACGCATATAGATGAAAACATCGAATAAAAAAACAGTATATCTTCTATTTTTATTGGTAGTTCTCTCGTCATGCTCTGAAGACGATGATGAAATCACTAATTCTTGTGGAATTTCTAATCCTTTGGTCGAACTAGAATGGCTAAAAACGGAAATTGATAAACGCCAGAAAGAAGTTAGTCAAGACTCAAAATATTGCTATATCTCACAAGCGGTACATAAGGGAAAAACAGTATTCCTATACGAAGATTGCAACCCCTTTATCGACAAGGTCATCGCCGTTCTTGACTGTGAAGGAAATTCATTGGGCTTCATAGGTAGCGGCATTTCGATTACAGCCATTATTAATTCTTCTATTATATATAGACCTACTGATTTCGCCTGCGAATAGCAGTGAAAATCTGCGCTAAGACGGTCATCGACCAGTGAAGGCTTCACCCTAAAAATCTTGAACCCACACAATATCAATGTAAATTTAACGTTAATTTATCGTAAAGCCCATGTTATAATTGTATCCTCAGTTCTAAATACCATTATTCTATGCAAGGAAATAACACTAATACCGAAAAAAAATCAGCATCGATTCCCATGTTTCAGTTTGTTTGGAATTTTATGAAAAGCTATGCCAAAAAATGCAGAACTTCATATGACCAAATGTTGAGCCTATAACTCAATTCTTTCAATTTTCAGATAGAGGCGACCAACATATAGTTCTAATACCGATATAACTATAATCTGCTTGACACCAACGCTTTCATACTTCGACTTCGTTCGGCACACCTTTGGAGTTTCCTATCATCCGACACGATATTTGCAATTAATTTGATTTAACATAATTAAGAGATCCAGCGACTAGCGGCCTAAAATTATTTCACTGTATTTGGGGGCTTCCTATTCACACTCTACATCTTCTTTACGACAAAAAATTACTCAAATTCCTTGGAAACCATTTCAAACTACTCGCATCTATCCTCTCATTATATCAACTCAATCACCTACATATACTATCAATTTTCATCTACTTCTCATTCATTATATGACTAATTATTATCGCTGATATTTTTTTTTAGCTTTGATTATACTTATATTAAGTCATTCCATTTGGAATGAATGGCATCTTCTTTTTTAACAAATCTAAATTCTAAACAATATGAAAATTTTAGCTCCATTACTCATGCTTGTATGCGTTTTTGCACTTCAGGCTCAAGACAATCTAATACAATCGACTATACAGGGCACATTAGCCAACAACCAAGGGCAGGTGATATCCTTGGCCGAAGCTTTTTCTGAAGACCAATACAGCTGGAGACCTGCTGAAGGCATCAACTCTGTTGGCGAAGCCCTTTTACATATTGCTAGCGGCAACTATTATTTGGCATCAAAAATGGGTTTTGCGCCCCCTGCAGATGTAGATATGATGAACATTGGAAAAATTGAGGGCAAAGAGAATATTATAGCGGCCTTAAAAAAATCGAACACCTTTGTTCTTGAAAAGATTTTGCTTGTCGAAAGCAGTAGATTTACCGATGAAATTGATTTTGGCTTTGCCAAAATGAATACACTCTCAGGTCTTTTGAGCATTATGGAACACAATGGCGAGCACAAAGGGCAGTTAATCGCTTATGCCAGATCCAATGGCGTCACCCCACCTTGGAGTAAATAGTTTTTTGATTTACTTAAAAACCTGAGTTCGACCTAATCTTTGTATACAGTTTAGGT